>NC_015167.1:622500-727500 GCF_000190595.1 Cellulophaga lytica DSM 7489
TGCATTAGTATCTACAATATAACGCACCATAGATCCTCTAGCCTTTTTTGCATAAAAGCTAATTACCTTTAGCTTATCATTTTTCCAATCTTTAAAAACAGGTGTAATTATGGTAGACTTTAAACCTTTTTTATCTACTGCACCAAAATACTCGTTACTTGCAAGGTTTACAAAAATTTCATTTTCTTGTAACTCTTCATTTAAGTACGCTGTTACATCTTTCTTCCAAAATTCGTGTAAATTTTTATTACTACCTACTGCCATTTTAGTTCCCATTTCTAGGCGATAAGGCATTATTAAATCTAACGGCTTAAGAACACCATATAAACCAGATAGTATTCTTAATTTATCTTGTAAAACCTCTAACTTATCCTCTGACAAAGAATACACATCTAACCCTTGGTAAACATCGCCATTAAAAGCATACACTGCTGGTCTGGCATTTTTAGTTGTAAAAGGCGTTGTAAAGTCCTGATTGCGTTGCCAGTTTAGTTGTGCCAAATTATCAGAAATACTCATAAGCTCAGATATAGCCTTAGGAGATTTCTTTTTTAAAATAGTATTTAATTTAGTGGCCTGCTTTAAAAATTTAGGCGCTGTATATTTATCTGTTGGCAGTTTAGATTCAAAATCTAACGACTTAGCTGGTGAAATAACAATCTTCATCTTATCTATAATTTGATGCTAAAATTAAGAATCATTTTTTATGTTTTGTACAAACAATAAAAGAGATTTTAAATACCACTATTGCAAAAACTAATTCTCTGTAGAGTGTTTAGCGTAGTGTCTCCACTTTTCTATAACACTGGCCATATCTTCAGGAATTTCTGTATTAAACTGCATTAACTCTTTTGTTACAGGATGCACAAAACCAAGAGTTTTAGCGTGTAGGGCTTGCCTTGGTAGTATTTTAAATGCATTTTCTACAAATTGCTTGTACTTTGTAAAGGTTGTACCTTTTAAAATACGCTCGCCTCCATAGCGCTCGTCATTAAATAAGGTATGACCAATATGCTTCATATGCACTCTAATTTGGTGCGTTCTTCCCGTTTCTAACTTACAAGAAATTACGGTAACATAGCCTAAACGTTCTAAAACTTTGTAATGCGTAATAGCTTCTTTTCCTTGGTCTCCTTCTGGAAAAACGTGCATTTGCAACCTGTTTTTTGGGTGCCTACCTAAATGTCCTTCTATAGTACCTTCATCTGCCTCTACATTTCCCCATACAATAGCTACGTATTCTCTTTCTGACGTTTTATCAAAAAACTGTTTTGATAAAAATGTCATTGCAGCTTCTGTTTTTGCAACTACTAAAAGTCCAGAGGTATCTTTATCTATACGGTGTACCAAACCTGGCCTATCACTACTGTTGTTTGGCAAATCTACCTTACAATGGTGTAACAAAGCATTTATTAGAGTTCCAGAATAATTTCCGTGACCTGGATGCACTACCATACCCGCTGGTTTATTTACCACCAAAAGCACATCATCTTCATAAACAATATCTAAAGGAATATCTTCTGGCTGCAATAAAAACTCATAAGGAGGATGACTAAACATAACACGTATATCATCTCCAGCTTTTACCTTGTAATTTTGCTTAACAAGTACATTATTTACCCAAATATGACCATCTTTTGCTGCTTTTTGTATTTGACTACGAGTTGCATTCTCTATAAAATTCATTAAAAATTTATCAATACGCAGTGGCTCTTGCCCTTTAGCAGCAACTACTTTATGGTGCTCATAAAGTTCATCATCATTGGCTTCTGGTCCAAATTCTTCACTCATAAATATGTAGCTAAACTATTATTATTTAGTGGTTTCCGTTACCACATACCAACTCTATTTTAGAGGTTTTTGGCAATTTCTCTCCGGCTTTAATTACTTTACCTTTGTACTTAATTTTTAGTACCATATCTTCCCCTATATCATCTACATAAGTTACCTTTAAAACATCTAAACCAACGGCACGTAACATAGAAGTTGCATTACGTTTGGTTTTTTGTATAACTTGTGGTACAGATACTTTTTTATACCCAGATGGGTTTACTGTAAAGTATATTTTTCTATTCTTTTTTACCTTATTACCTGCTGGTGGATTTTGCTCTATAATAGAAAACCTAGGGTAATTAGGGTTATAGTTAGCAGAATCTAAAATCTGAGAACGTAACCCAGCTTTATCTATTTCATGCTTCATTTGAGAAACAGTCATTTTAGAAAAGTCTGGCACCTCTACAAATTCACCGTGATTTGTTGTAGACTTTAGCCATTGTAAAACAACAAATACTAAAACTATTACTACTCCTAGGGCTATACCTAATTGTATTATTAATGTTTTACTTTTTAAAAAGTTGAAAAAATTTCGCATAACTATAATATTATCGCACAAATATATAAAACCCAATGCTTTTTTCTTTAATTTAAAAAAATGATATTTGTTATTTGCATTTATGACCCTTATTAATTTATCATGAAAAAAAATATTGCCATAATTATGGGAGGCTACTCTAACGAGTATAAAATATCCTTAAAAAGCGGAAACGTTGCTTATAAGCACCTAAATTCTAACAAGTTTAACCTGTATAGAATTCACATTTTAAAAGATAAATGGGTTTATGTAGATGCTAATGATGCTGAGTCTCCTGTAGATAAAAGTGATTTTAGCATTATTGAAAATGGGCATAAAATTAAGTTTGACTGTGTTTTTAACGCAATTCATGGTACACCTGGTGAGGATGGTTATTTACAAGCTTATTTTAACTTAATTGGAATAACACAAACTGCTTGTGATTTTTACCAAGCTGCATTAACTTTTAATAAAAGAGATTTACTTAGCACGTTAAAGCCTTATGGTATTAAAGCAGCCGCATCATACTACCTAAATAAAGGTGATGTTGTAAATGAAGACGAAATTATAAATACAGTTGGGTTACCTTGCTTTGTAAAAGCTAATAAAGCTGGTAGTAGCTTTGGCATATCTAAAGTACACAAAAAAGAAGATTTACCTAAAGCTATTGAAAATGCTTACTTGGCTGATGATGAAATTATTATTGAAGCCTTTTTAGATGGCACAGAAGTTTCTGTTGGAGTTATTATGTACAACGGAGAGCCTAAAGTTTTACCCATTACAGAAATTACTACTGAGAACGACTTTTTTGATTACGAAGCCAAATATGAAGGCAAATCTCAAGAAATTACTCCTGCTCGTATTACTAAAGAACAAGAAGAAAAGGTTAGCAATATAGCATTACGCGTGTACAAGATTTTAAAAATGAAAGGCTACTCTAGAAGCGAATTTATTTTTGTAGATAATGAGCCTTTTATGTTAGAAATGAACACAACACCTGGACTAACAGAAGAAAGTATTTTACCACAACAAGCCGCTGTAGCAGGTATTTCTCTATCGCAATTGTTTGAGAGTGCTATAACTGAGGCTTTAAGATAAATTAAGTAACTTTATCACTTGTAAAAAAACCATTAGAAAACCTAGTGTATTTTTACAAAACATTAAACCACAACTATATGAAACGTGCCATTTTTCCGGGATCTTTTGATCCGCTTACATTAGGCCATACAGATATTATTAACAGAGGCATTACCCTTTTTGATGAAGTAATTATTGCTATTGGTATTAATGCCGATAAAAAATACATGTTTACTTTAGAACAAAGGATGAAATTTATTAGCGAAGCTTTTAAAGATGAACCCAAAATAAAAGTAATGACCTACGAAGGCCTTACTGTTGAGTTTTGTAAAAAAGTAGACGCACATTTTATTTTACGTGGTTTACGTAACCCTGCAGATTTTGAGTTTGAAAAAGCTATTGCACACACCAACAGAAAATTATCTGAAATTGAAACTGTGTTTTTACTTACATCCTCTGGTAAATCATACATAAGCTCTTCTATTGTTAGAGACGTAATTAGAAACAACGGAGATTATACCAGCTTAGTACCAGATACTGTTAGAGTTATGTAAACTCTACTAAAACTTATTAAACCCCAAAAAACTATTTTAGAGAATGAAAAAAATTATTAGTCTTTTCTGCTTCTTGTGCATTATTGCCTGTAGCGAAAAACCAGAAGACAAAGAAAAAGATTTTCAGACTTTTTTTGAAACCAGCAACGGATTAGAAACACCAACTTACACAGAAGTTATAGACTTTTACATTAAACTTGCCAAAGAGTTTCCGCAAATAAACGTACTTACTATTGGCGAAACAGACAGTGGCTTGCCATTACATTTAGTAACTTATAATCCAGATGGTGAGTTTAACTTTAATAAGTTAGAAGACAAAACTGTAATTCTAATAAATAACGGTATACACCCAGGAGAAAGTGACGGTATAGATGCTACTATGCTTTTATTTAGAGATTTAGTGGTAAACAAAATTGGAGCTCCAAGAAATACCGTATTAACTACTATTCCTATTTACAATATTGGCGGTGCATTAAACCGTAATTCTACCTCTAGAACCAACCAAAACGGACCCAAAGAATATGGGTTTAGAGGCAATGCACAAAATTATGACCTTAACAGAGATTTTATAAAAAATGATACTAAAAATGCAAAAACTTTTGCTGAAATTTTTCATTTAACAAAACCAGATATTTTTATAGATAACCACGTTAGTAATGGCGCAGATTACCAATACACCTTAACACACTTATTTACACAACATAATAAATTAGGTGGTGATTTAGGCAATTATCTTCATACAGAGATGATGCCTACTTTAGAAAATTCTTTAGAAGAAATTAATTGGCCTATAACACCTTATGTTAATGTTTTTAATAGTGTCCCTGAAAAAGGTTTTTCTCAATTTATGGATTATCCAAGGTATTCTACTGGCTACACTACACTATGGAACACATTAGGTTTAATGGTAGAAACACATATGCTTAAACCGTACAAAAAACGAGTTATGGGCACATATTATCTTATGCAAAAAATGATAGATATCTCTGAAAAAGATGGCAAAAAAATTAAAGAATTAAGAGCTAATGCATTTGCTGCAGATCAAGAAAAAATCACCTACCCAGTAAAATTTAAAATAGATACCACAAAGACTTCTACGTTAAATTTTAAAGGCTATGAGGCAGACTATATAGAGAGCGAAGTAACAGGCTTAACCAGATTAAAATATGACAGATCTAAGCCCTTTACAAAAGAAGTTATCTATAGCAATTATATGACTCCTACAAATTTTGTAACAGTACCAGAGGCTTACATAATACCCAAGGGATGGAAAAAAGTAATTCCACATCTTGATGCAAATAAAATAGAGTATACTCAACTAGAGAAAGATACTATAATTACGGTACAGACATACAGAATAGAAGATTATGACACTCGTAAATCTGCATATGAAGGGCATTACCCACATAGCAACACAACTGTTACCACCAGCAACCAAAGTGTGCAGTTTTATAAGGGTGATTACTACGTACCTACCAACCAAAGAGGTATACGTTACCTGTTAGAAACTCTAGAGCCAGAGGCTGTAGATTCTTTTTTTAATTGGAACTTTTTTGACACAATTTTACAACAGAAAGAAGGTTTTTCTCCTTATGTTTTTGAAGACGTAGCTGCCAAACTATTAAAAAACAACCCTAAATTAAAAGCAGAGTTTGACACCATAAAGTCTACAGATGAAAACTTTGCTAAAAATTGGTACGCACAGCTAAATTGGTTGCACAAAAAATCTGAACACTATGAAAAAGCACATATGCAATATCCTATATATAAATTAATGAAGAACAATTAAAATTATTCTTCAAACAAAATTTTAATATTAGCATAAGAATTTTCTAGGGCCTTAGCAATTTTGCTTGGGCCTTTCCATTTCACTTTTTCTATACCCTCTTCAATTTGGCCAGTAAGCTCCCCTTTGTAAGATGTTTTCATTGCAAACCAATGCACCTCTTTTAGTTTATACTTGCCATTTCTTTTAAAAATATGGTATGTAATTTTTAACAGGTTTTCAATTTTCAATCCTTGTACACCTGTTTCTTCTTCAACCTCTCTAATAGCACATTGCTCTATAGTTTCGCCTTTATCTAGCTTTCCTTTAGGCAAATCCCATTTATCATTTCTATAAATAAAAAGTACTTTACCCTCTTTATTTGTTACTACACCACCACCAGCTACTACAATAGGTATTTTTTTAGAGAATTTTTTTAAAATCTCCTCTTTATTAGGATGATATATGTAAGCCTTTGGCAATTTATTCTTTGACAAGGCTTTAATTGCCTCATTAATTGCCTCCTCATTTAATAAAAAATATTTATTATCTGCTATGTCTGACAGTTTATTTGTCAAAATCAAGGGCAATTCATTCACAAAAACTTTATACATTTGCGCTATGGTTTTAAATAAAGACACTGCAAAAAAAACAGCCGAACTTTTATTGCAAATTAATGCAATTAAGTTGAAACCAGAAAATCCTTTTACATGGGCTTCTGGATGGCAATCACCAATTTATTGTGATAATAGAATAATTCTATCTTATCCTATAATTCGTAACTATATACGAGAAGAAATGGCTAAGCAAGTAGAAGAACTATACGGCAAACCAGATGTTATTGCTGGTGTAGCTACTGGTGCCATTGGTATTGGTATGCTTGTTGCTGAGTATTTAGGACTTCCGTTTGTATACGTTAGGCCAGAACCAAAATCTCATGGAAGACAAAACCAAATTGAAGGTCAATTATCTCCTAACCAAAACGTTGTAGTTATAGAAGATTTAATTAGCACAGGAAAAAGTAGCTTAAATGCGGTTAAAGCTTTAAAAGAAGCCGGTGCAAATGTTAAAGGTATGGTAGCTATTTTTACCTACGGATTTAACGTTGCCGATGAAAACTTTAAAACTGAAGACATTGAATTGCATACACTTAGTGACTACCCTAACTTAATACAACAGGCATCAGACACTAATTACATAAAAGAAGAACAATTAAACACGCTACTGCAATGGAAAAGCAATCCGGCAGTTTGGAAACCATAACAATATGCATATAGAAGCACCAAAAAAAACAGTAAACAAAAGTGATAAAGAAGTTTTTGATTTTTTAATTGACATTAAAAACTTTGAAAAATTAATGCCAGAAAACATTAGTAAGTTTGAGGTATTAAGCGAAGATAAATTTCTTTTTGCACTTAAAGGAATGCCAGAAATAGTTTTAAAATTAAAAGAGCAACACCCTAACAATAAAATAATATTAGGAGCAGCTAGTGATAAACTTCCGTTTACATTAACTGCAGACATTAATAGCATTGCCGCAACAGAAACAGAAGTTACTCTTAGTTTTGAAGGCGAATTTAACGCTATGATGGCTATGATGATAAAAGGCCCTATTACAAAATTTATAGACACCTTATCAAGCAACTTAAGTGTTATTTAATATAGCAATTGTATTTCTTTTAAGTTATACTCTTTAAAAATATTATCCTCTAGTAGAACTATCAATTTTCCGCTAGAGGATACTCCTTTTATAAAGCCCATAAACACTTCTCCTTCTTTACTTTTAAAGGTAGATGGTTTATGTATTCTAAACATAATTTCCTGATATAAAGTTCTTAAAACATCCGGACTATTTAAATAATTTGACGTAAGATACTTTTTTAACTTTACTATAATTACCTGCAAAACTTCATCTAAATTAAAAGTTACTCCTTTAAGTAATTTTAAAGATGATACATTAGGCAAATTATTAAATGTAAGCTGGTTTACATTTAGACCTATACCAATAATAGAAGATTGTATTTTACTGCCAATCAGTATATTTTCAATTAAAATTCCACATATTTTAGAATTAGCTGACAGAATGTCGTTTGGCCACTTAACAGCTAAACTTGGTATATTAAGTTCTTTTAAGGCTTCATACACTGCCAAAGACACACACATATTTAACAAAAACTGATCTGCAACCTCCAAAGTCTCACCTTTTTTTAAAACACTAAAAGTCAGGTTTTTACCAGGCTCAGAAAGCCATTTCGTGCCCATTTGCCCACGTCCTTGTTCTTGCTTTTCTGCTATAACCACTGTAAAATCTTCTACTGAAGTAGACATAATTAACTCTTTTAAATACTGATTTGTAGAGCTGGTGGCATTAAGTTTGATTATCTGCATATGTAGATTATAATAATATTCTGCAATCTTATGTTAAAAACAATAGTTAAAAAAACAAAAAAACAATAACTTTGTATAATCTAAAATTTTTGAATGCAAAAAAAGACAGCTAGTGCAGACGAACTTATAACTTTAATTTTACAAGGAATTGAAGAAGTAAAAGGGCACGATATAAATTTACTAGACCTTAGAGAAATAGAAAATACGGTATGCGACTACTTTGTAGTTTGTAACGGTACCTCTAACACGCACGTTAATGCAATAGTAAGCTCAATACAAAAAACCGTTAGTAAAGCTATACAGGATAAACCTTGGCACGTAGAAGGCTCAGACAATTCTGAATGGGTTTTATTAGACTACGTTAATGTTGTGGCACACGTTTTCCAAAAGCAAACAAGAGACTTTTATGATATAGAAGGACTTTGGGGAGACGCAAAAGTTACCGCTATAGAAAGTAGTTATAACCAGTAAATAAATAGAATGGCAAAAGACAATAATACAAAACCTAACAAACCTAAATTTAACTCATGGTGGATTTATGGTATTTTAGTAGCATTAATTATAGGATTTCAGTTTTTAAGCAGTGATGGCTTATCTTCTACCAGAAAAAAAACTACATCAGATTTATTAGAATATATTAAAAATGGTGACGTTAAAAAAGTTATGATTATATCTAATGCAGGCTATGCAAAGGTATACTTAACTGAAGAAGCGCTAGAAAAAGATTCTCACAAACCTGTTTCTAAACCTAGTTTTTCTTTAAATCCTACAGAATCTCCTAGCTATGTTGTAAACTATGCTTCTTTAGAAATTTTTGAAAAAGAAATTAAAGACGCTAAAGCATTAAATAATGTTGATACAATTATAGATAGCGAAAAAGAATCTAATACGTTTGAAAACTTATTATTTACACTATTACCATTTGTACTAATCATAGGTATATGGATATTTATGATGCGTAGAATGTCTGGTGGTAGCGGTGGTGGTGCCGGAGGCCAAATATTTAACATTGGTAAATCTAAAGCTAAATTATTTGATGAAAAAACAGATACACGTACTTCTTTTAAAGATGTTGCAGGTTTAGAAGGTGCTAAAGAAGAAGTTGAAGAAATTGTAGAATTCTTAAAAAATCCTGAAAAATACACCTCTTTAGGTGGTAAAATACCAAAAGGAGCTTTATTAGTAGGCCCTCCTGGTACTGGTAAAACATTATTAGCTAAAGCTGTTGCTGGTGAAGCTAAAGTACCTTTCTTTTCACTATCTGGTTCAGATTTTGTAGAGATGTTTGTAGGTGTAGGTGCATCTAGGGTGCGTGATTTATTTAAGCAAGCCAAAGACAAATCTCCTGCAATTATTTTTATTGATGAAATTGATGCTATTGGTAGAGCTCGTGGTAAAAACAACGTTACAGGTTCTAATGATGAAAGAGAAAACACATTAAACCAGTTATTAACAGAAATGGATGGTTTTGGCACCAACACAAATGTTATTGTATTAGCTGCAACAAACCGCGCAGATGTGTTAGACAAGGCATTAATGAGAGCTGGTCGTTTTGACAGACAAATTTATGTAGACTTACCAGATATTAGAGAACGTAAAGAAATTTTTGAAGTACACGTTAAGCCTATTAAAACAGCTGAAACTTTAGATTTAGATTTCTTAGCTAAACAAACACCAGGTTTTTCTGGAGCAGACATAGCTAACGTATGTAATGAAGCTGCATTAATTGCTGCACGTAAAGAGAAAAAAGCTGTAAACAAGCAAGACTTTTTAGACGCAGTAGACCGTATAGTTGGTGGCTTAGAAAAGAAAAACAAAATAATAACTCCTGGAGAAAAGAAAACTATTGCTTACCATGAAGCAGGGCACGCAACCGTAAGTTGGATGCTAGAACATGCTGCACCGTTAGTAAAAGTTACCATTGTACCAAGAGGACAATCTTTAGGAGCCGCATGGTATTTACCAGAAGAGCGCTTAATTGTACGTTCTGAGCAAATGCTAGACGAAATGTGTGCTACTCTTGGTGGACGTGCTGCTGAAAAAGTTATTTTTAATAAAATATCTACAGGTGCTTTAAGTGACTTAGAAAAAGTGACTAAACAAGCAAGAGGTATGGTTACTGTTTATGGTTTAAACGATAAAATTGGTAACTTAACATATTATGATTCTTCTGGGCAAGACTCTTATGGATTCTCTAAACCTTATAGCGAAGAAACGGCTCGTATTATTGATGAAGAAATTTCAAAATTAATAGAAGAGCAATACCTAAGAGCTATAGATCTTTTAGACAAAAACAAAGACAAGCTTACAGAGTTAGCAGAGCGTTTGTTAGAAAAAGAAGTTATTTTTAAAGATGATTTAGAAAAGATTTTTGGAAAAAGACCTTTTGCTAAAGATGTTAAAGAAAATGCTGAAGAAGAAGCAAAAAAAGACGCTACTACCAATTCTTCTGAGGAAGAATAGTACGTACACACCATAAATTTTAATATTTTTAATGAGCATATTTGGTAAACTTTTTGGCGCTAGTAAAAAAAAGAGTTCGGATGCACCCGCTGAAAATCGTGGTGTGCATATGCCAGAACTGGATTTGCCTATAGACGAAAAGTTTACCATTTACTTTAAAAAAAATGGTGGAAAATTTATTTATTGTGATTCTGATGATGAAGTATCATCTGCTTTACAAAACATTGTAGAGGAAAACGGATGGCAAAACAACTCTTTCTTTTCTTTAGATGACAGGTTAGAGAAAAAATTTGCTAATGAACATATTTCGTTTTCAAAATCTACCAAAAAAAGTACCGTATTTTTTACAACTTGTGAGCACTTAATAGCTCAGAATGGTTCTATTCTAATTTCTTCTAATCAATTAAAAGAAAGAAAAATGAATGAACTACCAGACAATTTTATTGTATATGCAACTACTAGCCAACTTACGGCTAGCTTAGGAGATGGGTTAAAAAGTATAAAAAAGAAATACCAAGGCAGAATTCCTGCAAATATTACCACTATAAAACATTTTCAGTCTAATATAAAAGAAGAAGATGATTTTTTGTCTTACGGAAGTACAGCTAAAAACTTATATCTTATCTTAATGGAAGATTTATAAGTATGAAAGAAATTTACAAAAGAGCAATAACAGGCATTATATACGTAGTGCTTTTATTATCAGCTGTATTCTTAAATTCAGATGCATTCGACTTTTTATTTATGGCATTTGGTTTGGCTTGTTTATTTGAGTATAAGCGCATAGTTAAATTAAAAGGATACTACGTTTTTGTTGCCTACCTAGCACTTTGGTGGGCATACATATATTTAATACAAAAAGAATGGATAATTAATATATTACTTGTAGCAACTTTAGTTACAGACATTCTATTACTATACTTTTTACTTTCTAAAAAAGAGAAAGTGTTTACTCCTATTGAAAAATTTCTTTGTGGATTATTATTTTTAGGTGGTGGCTGTATTTTTTTAACAATGATACCTTACAGAGGTGGTGGTTTTGAAAAAATATTGATTATGGGTATTTTTATATTAATCTGGGTAAATGACAGTTTTGCTTACTTAGTTGGCCGTAAATTAGGCCGTACAAAGCTTTTTCCATCGGTTTCCCCTAAAAAAACTATTGAAGGTGCAGCTGGCGGTTTAGTATTTGCCTTAATTGCTGCGTATATTATTTCTATCTTTGAAAATAATTTAAGTATACTACAATGGCTTATATTAGCAACCGTAATAGTTGTAACTGGCAATTTAGGAGACTTAATAGAATCTAAATTTAAAAGAAAAGCTAAGGTAAAAGATAGCGGAGCAATATTACCAGGACACGGAGGAATTTGGGACCGTTTAGACAGTTTAGTCTTTGCTGCTCCATTTGCATTTTTAACATTAATTATATTTTCACATGTTTCATAAAGAGGGACAAAAAATTATCATCATTACCTTTATTTTAGTAGTTGCAGCAATTGTATCTGCAGAGTATTTTGTTACACTAAACTGGTTAAAAATAGGACTACAAGTTGTTGCCCTTGTTTTTTTAATATTGATACTACAGTTCTTTAGAAACCCTAAAAGAAAAGTAAAAAGAACTTTTGATGATATTTTAGCTCCTGTAGATGGTAAAGTTGTAGTAATTGAAGAAGTAGAAGAGCCAGAATATTTTAAAGGTAAGCGTAAGCAAATATCTATATTTATGTCTCCTGTTAACGTACATGTTACAAGGTACGCTGCATCTGGTTCTATTAAATATTCTAAATACCACCCTGGAAAATATTTAGTTGCATGGCACCCAAAAGCAAGTACAGAAAATGAACGTACTACTGTTGTAATAAACACGCCTAAATTTGGAGATATTTTATACAGACAAATTGCTGGTGCTTTAGCTAAAAGAATTGTAAACTATGCTAAAGTTGGTGACAGTGTACACCAAGGTGAAGATGCTGGTTTTATAAAATTTGGATCTAGAGTAGATATTTTTTTACCATTAGATACTGTGGTTACTGTTAAATTAAACCAAAAAGTTATTGGTGCTAAAACTTGTATTGCTACATTACCAAGCCAAAATGACTAATGACAAATTACATAAAGAGTTTTTAGAGTCTGTAGAGCACGTTAATAACTATACAGAACCATTACCTGCAGATTTACTTTTAAAACTGTATGCATATTACCGTATAGCACACAAAAACTTTGATAACCCAGGTAGTAGAACCCCTTTAATTAATGCTTTTAAAGCTAATGCTTTAATACAAGCAAAAAACTTAACGCCTAAACAGGCTATGAAAAATTATATAAAGTTGGTGAACAAAGAAATTAAGGATAAAGCTTAATTAAGCCACAATTTCATTATTAAAAAACTCTTTTTCTAACAACGTAAAATATACTGCTGCCGTTATTGTTATTAAAAAATAGCTTAACATTACACTTGTTGCTCCTGCAAAATATGTTTGCATTCCAAACCAACCATTTTGAATTATTAAATAGGCTACTCCTAACATACTCCTTACTACCTCTATAGTTAATGCATATTTTTTTCTATCCATTAAGGTGGTATAACCATATACACCAACAAAAATAAATGCTCCGTAAAGCAAAGCTGCACCAAACCCTATGTTTTCAAAATTGTAAAACAAAAAAAGCATAAGTCCTAATGTAGCAAACATCTGAAAAAGAATATATCCTTTAAATAATTTAGAAGCTTCTGTAGTATAACGCTTAAAAGCATACACATCTTCAATAATTGCTATTGGATATTTTTCTTTCACATCTGCCGGCCTCCACCCTGTTGGCATAAACCAAATTTTAATTTTATCCCATATATTTTTCGTATACCAAGCATCCTTTACTAATCTCCAAAAGTGCTGAAAATTTATGTGAACAGGATTCCATGTTGCTGCAGGTTTCAAAACTCCGTATTGCGGTGGAACATCATCTAACTCTTCTTGAAAAGTACCAAACAAACGATCCCAGAAACTAAAAATCTGACCTAAATTTTTATCTATATATTCCGGATTAATTGCATGGTGTACTCTATGCTGAGATGGCGTAACAATTACATACTCTAACCAACCCAACTTACCTATATGTCTTGTATGATACCAAAATTGAGCAAACAAATGCAACGGTGCTAAAACAGCAATTACTTGTTCTGGAACTCCCAAAAGAGCTGCAGGAAGCAACAATAAAGGTACATATCCAATTAAATTAGAAATTGATTGTCGCAATGCACAAGACAAATTAAACTCTTCACTACTATGATGAATTACGTGTTGATTCCAAAAAATATTGATTTTATGACTCAATCTATGATTCCAGTAACCAGCAAAATCTATAAATATAAAACCAAGTACCCAAACCTCCCATGAATTACCAATATTAACCAATGCCAAATTACGTTCTAAATACGGATAAGAAACAATTAACAAACCTATACCCAAAGAATCTTTTATAATATTAGTAAAACCAGAGCTTATACTAGATACGGTATCTAAAACCGTATACATTTGTTTTTTAACAAAATATCCGTAGCCTATTTCTAAGGCCATTAAAATCATAAAAAACGGAATAGCGTATAAAAGAGCAGTGGTATAGCTAATCATAAATGTCTGGTTTACTCAAATATACTAAAAAAAAACAAACGTCTTACATTGCTGTTTTTAACAAAAAAAGCTACTCTGTACAGAGTAGCTTTTACATATTTATCAACCATAAAGGCTTACTGCAAACCTTTTAAGCTTTTTTCTAAAGTTTCAATTTTTGCTTCAGCATCTGCTTGTTTTTTGCGCTCTATTTCAATAACCTTTTCTGGTGCATTGTTTACAAAACGCTCATTACTTAGTTTCTTTTGTACAGAAATTAAAAAGCCTTTAGTGTATTTTAACTCTTCTTCAATCTTTTTTATTTCTGCTTCAATATCTATTGCGCCAACCATTGGTATAAAATACTCATTAGATTTTACTCTAAAAGATAGTGCCCCATCTACAGCTGCATCTGTATAAGAAATTGAAGAAACATTAGTAAGCTTAGCAATAACAACATCCCACTCTTTAGATACATTTTCTGCATTTAACACAGATAACTCTAAAGCTTCTTTCATTGGTATGTTTTTCTCCTTTCTTATGGTTCTTACTCCAGACACAACTTCGGCTGCAAAATCAAAATTCGCAATTACAGCTTCATCTACCTTTTGTTGCTCTGGCCATTGTGCCACAACTAATGCTTGCTCTGGTTTACGATCCTCTATATGTTGCCAAACTTCTTCAGTTAAAAATGGCATAAACGGATGCAATAATTTTAAGTTTTGTTCAAAAACTGTAATTAAAGCATTATACGTAGTTCTATCTATTGGTTGCTGGTAGGCTGGTTTTACAATTTCTAACAACCAAGAGCTATAATCATCCCAAACCAATTTATAAATTGCCATTAATGCATCTGAAATACGGTATTTACTAAAATGGTCTTCAATCTCTAACAATGTTTTATTAAACTTAGCATTGTACCACTCTAGTCCAATTTTAGATGCTTCAGGTTGTGCTATATCTGCTACCTCCCACCCTTTTATTAATCTAAATCCGTTCCATATTTTATTCGCAAAGTTTTTACCTTGTTGGCAAAGGGCTTCATCAAACATTAAATCGTTACCAGCAGCAGAACTCAACAAAAGTCCTACTCTAACCCCATCTGCACCGTACTCTTCAATTAACTTAAGAGCATCAGGAGAATTTCCTAATGATTTAGACATTTTACGTCTTTGTTTATCTCTAACCAAGCCAGTTAAGTAAACGTTTTCAAAAGGTTTTTGATCTTTGTATTCATACCCAGCAACTATCATACGTGCAACCCAGAAGAATAAAATATCCGGACCAGTAACTAAGTCGTTTGTTGGGTAGTAGTATTTAATTTCTTCGTTTTCTGGTTCTAAAACACCATTAAAAACACTCATTGGCCACAACCAAGAAGAAAACCACGTATCTAATGCATCTTCATCCTGACGTAGATCTTTTGCCGTTAATGCCGTGTTACCAGATTTTTCTTGAGCTAATTTTAGCGCATCTTCTTTATTTTCTGCTACAACAAAATCATCTTTACCGTCTCCAAAATAGTAAGCTGGTATTTGCTGTCCCCACCATAACTGTCGAGAAATATTCCAATCTCTAATATTTTCCATCCAGTGACGGTAAGTATTCTCAAACTTTTTAGGAAACAATTTAACCTCAGCATTATCTCCAAGTACAGCCTCTATAGCTGGCTTAGCCAACTCTTCCATCTTTAAAAACCACTGATCTGACAATCTTGGCTCTATTACTGCTTTAGTACGTTCTGATGTACCAACCTTGTTTAAGTGTTGCTCTGTTTTAACTAAAAAACCTTTTTCTTCTAACTCTTTAGTAATTTCTTTACGTACAACAAACCTGTCTTTACCTTCATAATGCAAACCAAAGCTATTTAAAGTAGCATCTGCATTAAAAATATCTACCACTTCTAAATTATGCTTATCACCTAAACTTTTATCATTTACATCATGAGCAGGCGTAACTTTTAAACAACCAGTACCAAACTCTAGATCTACATACTCATCTTCTATAATAGGTATAACTCTATTTACTATTGGTACAATTGCTTTTTTACCTTTTAAATGAGTAAAACGCTCATCATTTGGGTTTATACATATTGCAGTATCACCAAAAATAGTTTCAGGACGTGTAGTTGCAATAGTTAAAGTATCTTCAGATCCTTCAATTTTATAATTGATATAATAAAGGTTCCCTTGTTTTTCTTCATGAATAACCTCTTCATCAGACAAGGTAGTTTGCGCCTCAGGATCCCAATTTACCATACGGTAACCACGGTATATTTTTCCTTTGTTGTATAAATCAACAAAAACTTTTATTACAGATGCAGACATATGGTCATCCATAGTAAAAGACGTACGGTCCCAGTCACAAGAACATCCTAATTTTTTAAGTTGATCTAAAATAACGCCTCCATACTCATCTGTCCAATCCCAAGCATGCTTTAAAAACTCCTCCCTTGTTAAATCGGCCTTATTAATTCCCTTTTCTTTTAATTTAGCTACAACTTTTGCTTCTGTTGCTATAGATGCATGATCTGTACCAGGAACCCAGCATGCGTTTTTACCCTGTAAACGAGCTCTACGTATTAAAACATCTTGTATTGTGTTATTTAACATATGCCCCATATGTAACACACCTGTAACATTTGGCGGTGGTATTACAATGGTATATGGCTCTCTGTCATCTGGAGTAGAATGAAAATATTTATGTTTTAACCAATAGTCATACCACTGGTTTTCAGATTTTTGAGAATCGTATTTTGATGCAAGTTCCATTCTTTGGTATAGTTTTTGTTTTACTCTTAGCGTGAGTATTTAATTTTAACAATAAAGCCTGCAAATTTAAAGAAAAATTAAGGATTTTTACTGTGTTTAAATACGAAACAAAAATAAGTAACGTTATCACATAACAAAAGAATTTTTAAAGGTTAAATAGTAAATAGTATATTTGATCTTAATTTAAACCCAAAATGATGAAAAAGATAGTATTAGTATTATTTGTTGGCCTACTAGCATTTAACCTAAGTGCACAAGACAAAAAGGCTAAAATTGAATTTAAAACTGAAACTGTAGACTACGGAAAAGTTGAACGTGGTGGTAACGGTGTTAGAGTTTTTGAATTTACAAATACTGGAGATGCTCCTTTAATTATTAGCAAGGTAAACTCTAGCTGTGGATGTACTATTCCTAAAAAACCAAAAGAGCCTATTATGCCTGGTAAAACTGGTGTAATTGAAGTAAAATACGACACTAAAAGACCTGCAGGGCCTATTAGAAAAGCAATTACTGTTATTTCTAATGCAGAAACGCCAACTAAGGTTTTAAAAATAAAAGGTGAACTTGTAGAAGCTAAATCGGTAGCACAATAATTACAACACACCACAATAAACAAAAGGCACTCTATTTTTAGAGTGCCTTTTTTATTTAAATAAATTTTTAATACGCAAGTTAAAAAGTAGCCTTTCTCCTCTACGCTCTACTAGCACCACTACTTTTTTACCTGGCAAATCATCTACCATATGCGTTAACTCTTGTAGCTTATATTTGTGTGCTTCTTTTTTATTTACTTCTAATATAACATCTCCTATTTTTAAGCCAGCATCTTTAGCAGGACTCCCTTCTCTAAGGTTTGACACAACTATTTGCGGCACTAAGCTTATTACAACTTCATTATCATAACTAACAGTTACATTAGAAGTAAAACTATTATTACTTACATTACCAAGACCTTTTTTTGCATTTAACCTACTTTGTTTAATATAGCGCAAACCACCATGTTGTAAAGCCATACCACTAGTTCTAAACCAAAATGGCTTTTTGTAGTTAGAATTTTTTTTGAAAGAAACTTGTTTATTAGGATAGTCAAAAACCCAATTAAATCGTTTTAAAACTTCTCCTCCAACACTACCATTACGTTCTCCTTTTTTAGTTAAGTATTTTACAGAAATACTATCTGGAAAAGCTGTTTTTGTATCCTTAATAACATAACTTCCTAACTTAAACTGATCTATTTTGGTCCTTTTACCATATATATCTCCACTTAACCCTTTCCCTAAAAAATCTTCAAAATATTTATGCTGTATAGAAATACCTTTTATTTTATTCTCAAAAAGCCAAACAGCATCACTACTACCTGTATCTATAAGTAATTTAACAGGCACAGTATTTTTTTTAACTAGTGCTTTAGCCTCTATGTAAGCCTTTTTACGCTCTAAACTTAGTGGTAAGTATTCTATTTTTTTATTTTTAGATTGTTTATAATTTTTAGGGTTATGTACCTTAATAAAGGTATTTGTATAGTTAATTTCTACAATATGATTTTTAAAAAAGTCATACCCCAAAATTCCGTGTACAGGCATTCCTAATTTAGGAGAAAAGTTTAAGTCTTTATCTAAAACTATATATACCAATTGATTGGCATTCTTAAAAGAGTTAAGTTCTAATAAGTTTCCTGTAGATTTTAACGCTTTTATTGGCTCACCACCACCTAATCCTCTTATTGTAATTTCTGATACATTTTTAATATCTACAGAATCTTGATCAGCAAAATTAAACAGAATAGGCTTACTTACCCCAGTATCTAATATAAAGGTAAACTGAGCTCCATTAATTTTGGCTGGTAAAACAATAAGGTTATTTACTAGTTTAAACTTAATTTTCTCATACTTTTTACCTTCTGGCAACTCAAAAGTTTGAGCTCCAGAAACTATTGAAAAAAGCATACAAAAAATTAAAGCTTTTAGTTTCATTGGTACTGATTTTCAGCATATACCCATATAAAATACAAAAAAAAATGTTAACCTACTTAATTTATGGTCTTAAATAGATAAAAATTAAGCATTATGGTGTTGTTTTCTATGCTTGTATTTCTCATTTTTGCCTAAAATATTTTTTTATGCCATCAATTTCAACAAAAGGGCTAGCAATGCCAGAATCACCAATTCGTAAATTGGTACCTTATGCAGAAAACGCTAAGAAAAAAGGAATAAATGTTATTCACTTAAATATTGGTCAGCCAGATATTAAAACTCCCCAAGTAGCTTTAGATGCAGTAAAAAATAATACATTAGATGTTATTGCCTATAGCAGAACAGAGGGGTCTGAAACATATAGAGAAAAAATAGCTGCGTATTATAAAAAGCAGCATATTAATGTTACCGCACAAGAAATTATTGTAACAACTGGAGGCTCTGAAGCTTTAGCCTTTGTAATGGGTAGCATTGCTGATGCTGATGATGAAATTATTATACCAGAACCTTTTTATGCAAACTATAACGGTTTTGCAACTGCAGCTGGTGTACATGTTGTTCCTGTAGTGTCTAAAATAGAAAATAACTTTGCATTACCACCTATAGAAGAATTTGAAAAATTAATAACTTCTAAAACTAAAGCAATTTTAATTTGTAACCCAGGCAATCCAACTGGTTATTTATACAGTAAAGAAGAAATAAAAAAACTAGCTGCAATTGTAAAAAAACACAATTTGTTTTTAATTGCAGATGAAGTATACAGAGAGTTTACATATGACGGTAAAGAGCACTACTCTATTTTACAGGAAGAAGGTTTAGAGGAAAATGCAATAATTGTAGATTCTGTTTCTAAAAGATATAGTATGTGTGGTGCTCGTATTGGGTGCCTTGTTTCTAAAAACAAAGAACTTGTAAAAACAGCTCTTAAATTTGCACAAGCAAGACTATCTCCGCCAACATATGCACAAATTGCTAGTGAAGCTGCTTTAGAAACACCTAATAGTTATTTTACAAATGTTATTGAAGAATATGTAGAACGCAGAAACATATTAATAACAGAATTAGAAAAAGTAAAAGGCGTACGTGTTGCTAAACCACAAGGAGCTTTTTATTGCATAGCAGAATTACCTATTAAAGACGCAGATAAATTTGCTCAGTGGCTTTTAGAAGATTTTAATATTAATAATGAAACTGTTATGGTTGCACCTGCTGCTGGCTTTTACGCTACAAAAGGTTTAGGCAAAAACCAAATAAGAATAGCATACGTTTTAGATAAAGAAAGCTTAAAAAGAGCCGTAAACATCTTAAAAGAAGCTTTAGCTGTATACCAAGATTAATGGTTATTAAAGAAAACATATCATTAAAGGAATACAATACATTTGGTATAGACGCTAAAGCATCATACTTCTGCGAGGTAACTTCCGTAGAAGAGTTAAAAGAAGCTGTAGCATTACCAAATTACCCAAACAAATTTATTATTAGTGGTGGTAGCAATATGCTTATTACCACTAATATTAATGCTTTGGTTATACACATTGCTATTAAAGGCATAAGCATTAGTAAAGAAGATAGTGCCAATGTATGGCTAAATGTTATGGCAGGTGAAAATTGGCATAATCTTGTACTTTGGTCTTTAGACCATAATTATGGCGGACTAGAAAATATGTCTCTAATACCAGGTAATACAGGTACTGCTCCTATACAAAACATTGGTGCATATGGCGTAGAACTTAAAGACTCCTTTGTAAGCTGTAATGCATTACATATAAAAAGCGGAGAAATACACAGCTTTACTAAAGAAGAATGTAAATTTGGCTACCGAGATTCTTTCTTTAAAAATGAAGGAAAAGGCAAATACATTATTACATCTGTAGTTTTAAAACTAACCAAAAAAGACCATAATTTAAAGGTATCTTATGGTGCAATAAAAACAGAACTACAAAAAAACAATATTACAAAACCTACTATTAAAGATGTTTCCGATGCTGTTATAGCTATTAGAAAAAGTAAACTGCCAAATCCGGCTGAAATTGGAAATAGCGGCAGCTTTTTTAAGAACCCAATAGTAGACAAATTAATTTTTGATAACTTTAACCAAAATAACCCTGATGCTCCGTTTTACGCCCTGCCAGACAATACGTACAAAATACCAGCTGGCTGGCTTATAGAACAATGCGGATTTAAAGGAAAAAGATATGGAGATGCTGGCGTACACAAAAACCAAGCGCTAGTTTTAGTTAACTATGGTAATGCTACAGGAAATGAAATTCTTGAGCTATCAAAAAAAATACAAAATTCTGTTTTAGAGAAGTTTAACATTCAGATAGAAGCAGAAGTTAATATCATAAAATAACCCCTGAAACCAAAATGGAACAGGGGTTATACCAAACCAAACTAACCAAAAATAAGTGGCAGTAACCAGCTGCCTACTTAAGTTGTAAATATTTTAATTATCGCAATCATTTTTGTAATCTTGCGTTTAACTATATACGTTAGTAAATGTATATTTGGATGCCGCAGTGTAAAAAAAATTTACAGAAATAGCGTAACACAACTAGAATGAGTACACTACTTGAAAAACATATTGTAGAATTACTACAAGATAGAGATGAAAAAGCAATATCTTTATTGTACGACCATTATGGTGATACTTTATTTGGTGTGGCTAACAAAGTTGTTAGAGATGAAGACTTAGCACAGGACGTACTACAAGAAAGTTTTGTGAAAATTTGGAAAAAAGCAGACTCTTATGACTCCTCTAAGGCTAAACTATTTACGTGGTTATTTAGAATTACCCGTAATACAGCTATAGACAAACTTAGAAGTGTAAACACAAAATCAGATAAGGAAATCCAAATAGACGTTTCAGACGTATATAATTTAGGTACAGAAAGCACTAGACCAGAACTTATGGATGTTAAAGATAACTTACACAAGTTAGAGTCTAAATATAAAATTGTCCTTGAAGCCTTATTTTTTGAAGGGATGACCCAACAAGAGGCTAGCGAAGAATTAAATATTCCTTTAGGAACTATTAAGTCTAGATTAAAAATTGGACTAAGAGAATTAAAGAAAATATACGGTTCTACCGCATTAACAATACTTATATCATTTTTGTTATGACAGATAAAATAAAAAAATTCTTAGAATCAGATCTTCTAGAAAAGTATCTTTTAGATACTACAACTACAGAAGAAACGCTTAGGGTAGAGCGCTACATAGCTATGTACCCAGAGGTAAGCAAAACGTACAACGAGTTGCAAGAAAATTTAGAAATTTTTGCAAAACTACATGCTATTGATGCTCCAGATGGTTTAAAAAACAAAATTCTTGAAAGAGTAAAAGCAGAGAAAAAATCGCACAGTAAATTTTACAGGTACATTGCTATTGCTTGTTCATTAGCTTTTGTTTTTGCAGCTGCTTCTTTCTTCTTCTGGAACCAAAACAAATCGTTACAAGAAGAAAACACTATTGTTAACAATAAAATGAAGACTATTGAAAACAATATGAAACAACAATTAGAGGATGTTAGAAACCAATTTATTGTACTTAACAACCCTAAAACAAAAAGGTACAATGTAAAAGGCAACACAAAAGCTAAAGAATTAAAGGCTGTTGCTTACATTAACCCTGTTAAAAAATTATCATACATAAATGTAAAAAACATACCTAATTTACCAGAAGACCAATGTTTACAAATGTGGGCAGAAGTAGATGGTAAAATGATTAATATTGGTATAATTAAAGACATTACAGATAAAGACAAATTACTAGCATTACCTTACGGAGAAAATGCTATGGGTTATATTACAATAGAACCTAAAGGTGGTAACAAAACACCAACAGTAGAAAATATTGTAGCTAATATATCATACGCAAACTAACGTTAAAGTGTATACATATAAAAGCTATAATTAGTATCTTTGCTTAAAATTTAATTATGAAACTAGTTTTATTAACCATAGGCCTTCTTAGTCTTGGTTTTGCAGGAATTGCAATTAAAATTTGGGCAAAGAAAGATGGCAAATTTGCAGGGACGTGTGCTAGCCAAAGTCCTTTTTTAAATAAAGATGGACAAGCTTGCGGTATGTGCGGCAAACTACCTGCGGAGCAAGATTGCAAAATGGAGGCATCAACAGAAATACAATAGGCAAATGAAAATTTGCCTTTTTTTATGAAATTATCTGAAGAAGAACTTAACGCCAACTTAACCAAAGCTAAAGCAGGTAACCAAATTGCTTTTAGCAACCTTTTAGACGCCTTTTGGAACGATGTTTACGGCTTTTTACTTGTAAGAACCGAAAACGAAAACGACGCAGAAGACCTAACAATACAAACTTTCTCTAAAGCTTTTGATAAAATAAACACCTATGATGGTAACTACAAGTTTAAAACTTGGTTAATTACTATTGGTAAAAATTTACACGTAGATTTATTTAGAAAAAGAAAGCGTAGCGTACTTGAAAATATGAATTATGGCAATGATGATGTTATAAAAGTATTAGATGATGCACCTACCATAGAAGACCAATTAATAATAGAACAAAATTTAGCCAATCTTTTACAAGACATAAAAAAGCTAAAACCTGCTTACCAAAGAATTATAAACTTGCGTTACTTTAATGAATTAAGCTATGCAGATATTGCAACCGAGCTTAATGAACCTATAAATAGTGTAAAAGTAAAACTACTACGCGCAAAAAAACTACTTGCTCAAATTATAACAGCAAAACCAAAATCTTGACCTCTACTCTATTATAACTAACGCTATTTTGTTTGTATATTTGTACAAAATATTTTTATGAGTATTAACACTGTAGATAACGTAAAACCGCCTAAGGGAAAACCAAAATGGTTACGAGTAAAACTACCTACTGGTAAAAAGTACACACAGTTAAGAGGTTTAGTAGACAAATACAGCCTTAACACTATATGCACATCAGGTAGTTGTCCTAATATGGGAGAATGTTGGGGAGAAGGCACAGCTACATTTATGATTCTTGGTAACGTATGTACTAGATCATGCGGATTTTGCGGTGTAAAAACAGGAAGACCGGAAGATGTAGATTGGGAAGAACCAGAAAAAGTAGCACGTTCTATTAAAATAATGAGCATTAAACATGCTGTTATTACATCTGTAGACAGGGACGATTTAAAAGATATGGGATCTATTATATGGGCAGAAACTGTAAAGGCCATAAGAAGAATGAACCCAGAAACAACTTTAGAAACTCTTATTCCAGATTTTCAAGGAATAGGCACTCACCTAGACCGCATTATAGAAGTTGGTCCAGAAGTAGTTTCTCATAATATGGAAACTGTAAAAAGACTAACTAGAGAAGTGCGCATACAAGCTAAATACGAGAGAAGTTTAGATGTACTGCGTTATTTAAAAGATAACGGAGCCAGAAGAACTAAATCTGGTATTATGCTAGGCTTAGGAGAACAAGAAGAAGAGGTTATTAAGGTTATGGAAGACCTTAGAGCTGCAAATGTAGATGTTGTAACTATTGGCCAATACCTACAACCTTCTAAAAAACACCTTCCTGTAAAAGAGTTTATTTTACCTGAGCAATTTAAAAAATATGAAGAATTAGGACTAGAAATGGGTTTTAGACACGTAGAGAGTGGCGCACTGGTTCGCTCATCATACAAAGCACACAAACATATTAACTAATTTTAGCCTACATACAAGTAGCTAAAACTGCTTTTTTATTAAGCATTATTTTTTCGTATTTAAAATGAAAAAAATAAACATTGGTATTAACGGTTTCGGCAGAATTGGCCGTACCTTATTTAGGTTATTAAACCAATACCCAAACTTAAATGTTGTAGCTATTAATGATTTGGCAGATGCTAAAACATTAGCTCACTTATTAAAGTATGATAGTGTACACGGTATTTTTAATGAAAATATATCTAATACAGAAAATACTATTGTAGTAAACGGTAACACTATAAATTTAACAAATGCTAGCACGCCTAAAGATATTCCTTGGCACAATAGCAATGTAGACTTAGTTATAGAGTCTTCAGGTAAATTTAAAACTCAAAAAGAGCTAAATTATCATTTAAAAAACGGAGCCAATAAGGTTATTTTATCAGTTCCGCCAGCAGATAATGCTATAAAAATGATAGTTTACGGCATAAATCATACAGACATAACTGCAGAAGACCACATTATATCTAATGCATCATGCACAACAAATAATGCGGCTCCTATGGTAAAAGTTATTAACGACTTATGTGGTATAGAGCAAGCGTATATTACAACCATACACTCTTACACTACAGATCAAAGCCTGCATGACCAGCCTCATAGAGATTTACGTAGAGCAAGAGCTGCAGGGCAATCTATAATACCAACTACAACTGGTGCTGCCAGAGCTTTAACTAAAATATTTCCAGAGTTAGCAGAAGTTATTGGAGGTTGTGGCATTAGAGTACCGGTGCCAAATGGCTCATTAACAGATATTACCTTTAATGTAAAAAAAGAAACCTCTATACAAGAAATAAACAACGCATTTAAGTACCACGCAGACAACAACTTAAAAAAAATACTGTATTACACCGAAGATCCTATTGTTTCTATTGATGTAAACAATAGTTCTTATTCTTGTACGTTTGATTCTCAGATGACTTCTGTTATTGGTAAAATGGTAAAGGTCATTGGTTGGTATGATAATGAGTCTGGATACAGCAGTAGAATTATTGACCTCATAAATTTGTTGGTTCAAAAAAAATATATTTGAAAAAAGTAAAACATAATCTAATATTTAAAACAGTACTTACTGCAATTTTTAGTTGCTTACTGTTTTCTTGTGCAATTGCTCAAGAACCTCCAACTGCATTTAAAGATTTAGATTATTACTTTTCTGTTGCTCGTAAAAACAAAAATCAAAACAACATAAAATCTGCATTAGAGGCCATACAAAAAGCTGCCGATTACGCAGAAAAAAAAGAAGATGAAAAAGGGTTAATAGATTGTTTTCATAAATATGCATTTTTATATTTAGAACTAAACAATGTACCCAGATCTAAGTTTTATTGGGACAGAACAAGAGTTTTATTAAAAAACATAGCCTACCCATACGGCTCTAGCGAAAGCAAATATCTAGAGGCTATTTACTTATACTTAGATAAAAATAATTTTCAGGCCGAAGAAAAATTATCAGAAGCAAAACAACTAAGTAATGATCGTAATTTACTTAACCGTATAGTTTTAACCCAGGCTAACATCAACTTTCAAAAAACAAATTTTTTAAAAGCATCTAGATTTTACAATGCACTTGTTGTAAACTCAGATATTTATGAAAAAGATTACTTTACAACTCAAGGCTACCTAGGTTTAGCAAAAATTAATTCTTTTGACAATCCTGAAGATTGCATAAAATTTGGATTAGAAGCATTACCAATTGCTAAAAAAAATGGTTTTATAAATGAAATGCTAGAAATTAATACTCTAGTTGGCAAAGCTTATGAAGATATTAAAGACTACAACACAGCTTTAATTTTTAATAAAAACCTAATTCATTTAAAAGATTCATTATACGGTATAACCGCAAGTAAAGCCAGTGAAAGAACCGCAAATGATATACATATTGAAGGATTAGAGCAAGATGTAAAAACTTTATTAGATAAAAATTTAGAGCAAGAAGCATCTATAAATAGGTCTGAGAGCACAAATATTGTTGCTTTTGCCATTTTAGCTATCATTTCTTTATTGGCAATTTCATTATACAGAAACAATCAAATAAAAATTAAAACAAATAATTTACTACAAAAAACAAATAAAGAGTTAGAAATTGCTAAAGATGAAGCGGTTAAAGCTATGGAAGCTAAAACCAATTTTTTATCTACAGTAAGTCATGAACTACGTACACCATTATATGCAGTTACCGGTTTAACCAATTTACTATTAGAAGAAAACCCTACTGAAAATCAAAAAGAGCATTTAAAATCACTTAAATTTTCTGGAGATTACCTTTTAAATTTTATAAATGATATACTACAGGTTAACAAAATTGATGCTCAAAAATTAGAAACTTTACAAATTGAGTTTAGCCTAAGAAAAACTATAAAAGATGTTATAGATTCTCTACAACAAAGTGCAAAATCTAACAATACAAAACTTAATTTGGTTATAGACAAAAAAATATCTAGAGCCCATTTAGGAGACCCTATCAAAATATCACAAATACTAATAAATTTAATTGGTAACGCTATAAAATTTACCAAAAATGGCGAGGTTACTGTTACCATTAATGAGCTTAAAAAAGTTGAAGATATTTGTACTATTTATTTTGAAGTAAAGGATACTGGAATAGGAATATCTAATGAATTACAAGAAAATATTTTTGATAGTTTTGAACAAGGATCTATACAAATTAATAGAGAATACGGTGGTACAGGTCTTGGCTTAACAATTGTAAAAAACTTATTAAATTTATTTGGGAGCACTATACATTTAGAAAGCACAAAAGGAGTTGGCTCTATATTTAGCTTTGAAATAGAACTTGTTTGCAAAGACAAAGGCGCAAGTAATACTGAAGATGAGTACATACCACAAGAGTTTATTTTTGAAGGGTTAAAACTACTTATTGTAGAAGACAACAAAATAAACCAAGTAATTACTAAAAAAATGCTTTCTAAAAAAGGAATGGCTAGTGACATTGCTAATAATGGTACAGAAGCCATAGAGCTTGCCCAAAATAACACTTATGACGCTATTTTAATGGATATTCATATGCCAGGTATAAGTGGTGTAGAAGCTACTATTGAGATTAGAAAGTTTGACTCTGAAATTCCTATTATTGCACTTACCGCTATTTCTTTAGATGACAGTGTAGAGAATTTTTACGCGGCTGGTTGTGATGATATTGTTACCAAGCCTTTTAAACCAGATTACTTTTATCAAAAAATAGGAGAAAATATCTTCAATAAAAAAATTACCTAACAATATTTTTTATACTGTTTAATAGTTTTGTTTTTCCCTTATGTAATATTTGGTGCTGCACTTCTATATAACATAAATTACTTAACTTACCCTGCAGTCTTACAAAGTCCTTTTCTGTAGTTATTACAAATGGTTTACTTGCAAAGTTTGCTATTTCTGCATCTGTAAAAAAATGATGATCTTTATACGCTAAATGCTCAAAATCTAGCCCTTGTGTACTTAAAAAATTTACCAAAGGCTTAGGGTTTGCTATACCTGTAACTAAAGTTATCTTTTTATCTTTTAAATTGTTTATTGTTAACGGAGACTTATACCCTTTTAATGTAGTAGCATAACTTAATATTGCAAACAATAACTGCTGGTGTTTTTTAGGCTTAAGTTTTTGCTGTATCAATTGTTGTTCTTTTGCTGTAATAGCACTAGGACATTTAGTTACAATTATTACGTTAGCACGTTTTGCTTCGTTTTTAGCATCACGTAAATTGCCAGTTGGCAAATACCAATCATCTTTATATAGGTTACCGTATGCAGTAAGTAGTATAGAAAATGTTGGCTTAACTTTTCTATGCTGGTATGCATCATCCAACAAAATAATATCTGGCTTTATTTGCTTTTCTAAGGTTGCAATTCCGTTTCTACGGTTGCCATCTACAACCATTGTAACAGCAGGGTATTTCTTGTATATTTGATAAGGTTCATCTCCCAATTCTTCCACACTAGTTGTGCTGTTTGCTATTAATAAACCTTTAGATTTTCTTCCGTACCCCCTACTTAAAACAGCCAGTTTATATTGGTTTTGCAAGTTGTGTATTAACAACTCTATCATAGGTGTTTTTCCAGTACCACCAGCACTTAAATTACCTACGCAAATGGTTGGCGTTTTAAATGATACTGAAGAAAACACACCAACATTAAACAAATAATTACGCAAATAAACTACTAGTCCGTAGAGTAAAGAAAAAGGAAATGCTAATTTTCTGAGTAGTTGCATAAGAACGAAAGTAAATATTTTATCTTTGATATTCATAAAAGCAATCAAAAATGACTGTAAAAGATATTACAAACATTATTGAAGATTTTGCGCCGCTAAATTACGCAGAAGATTTTGATAATGTAGGCCTATTAATTGGTAACGCTAGCACAAAAGTTACTGGCGTATTGGTTACTTTAGACACATTAGAAAATGTTGTAGATGAGGCAATTGCTAAAAATTGTAATTTAATAGTAAGTTTTCATCCTATTATTTTTTCTGGTCTAAAAAAAATTACTGGAGCTAATTACGTAGAGCGTGTGGTTTTAAAAGCTATAAAAAATGATATTGCAATTTATAGTATGCACACTGCCTTAGACAATAGTAACAAAGGTGTAAATGCAAAAATTTGTGAAGTTTTAGGACTTACCAACACCAACATATTAATACCACAAAAAGGCACAATAAAAAAGTTAACTACTTACGCACCTAAAAACGAAGTTGACAAAATAAAAGAAGCATTATTTATTGCAGGAGCAGGTAATATTGGTAATTATAGCAACTGTAGTTTTACTACCGTAGGTATAGGCAGTTTTAAACCTAACCAAAATGCCAACCCAACAGTTGGCCAAATTGGCAAAACAGAAACTGATGAAGAAGTACAAATTAACGTAACTTTTGAAAAAGCAAAAGAAAAGCAAATTGTACAAACTTTACTAAAAAACCACTCTTATGAAGAGGTTGCCTATGAAATAACCACCCTAGAAAATACAAACCAAAATATTGGTATGGGAATGGTTGGTG
Organism: Cellulophaga lytica DSM 7489; assembly: GCF_000190595.1. Lineage (NCBI taxonomy): Bacteria > Pseudomonadati > Bacteroidota > Flavobacteriia > Flavobacteriales > Flavobacteriaceae > Cellulophaga > Cellulophaga lytica. The sequence continues at coordinate 652,183 of NC_015167.1, forward strand.
AACTAGAAAACGCCTTAAATGAGGTAGATTTTCTTAATGATCTTAAAAATAAAATGAATGTAGCGTGTATTAGGCACTCTAATTTATTAAATAAAAAAATAAAAAGAGTAGCTGTACTAGGCGGAAGCGGCTCTTTTGCAATAACCGCCGCAAAGGCTGTAAACGCTGATGTTTTTATTACAGCTGACTTAAAATATCATCAATTTTACGAGGCAGAAAACAAAATATTACTAGCAGATATAGGACACTTTGAAACAGAGCAGTTTACAAAAAATCTTTTAGTAGAGATACTTACAAAAAAAATTCCTAATTTTGCAATCTCTTTATCGGAGAGTATTACAAATCCTATCAAGTATTTTTAAAAATATGGCAAAAAAGAAAGAAGCAACGGTAGAAGAAAAATTGAGAGCATTATATGACTTGCAATTAATTGATTCTAGAGTCGATGAGATAAGAAACGTTAGGGGTGAACTCCCGTTAGAAGTAGAAGATTTGGAAGATGAAGTTTTAGGACTTAAAACTAGATTGGACAAATTAAAAACTGATGTAGAAACAGTTAATTATGAAATAACAGCTAAGAAAAATTTAATTGAGGAATCTAAAGGCCTAATTAAAAAATATGCTGAACAACAAAAAAATGTAAGAAACAGCCGTGAGTTTAACTCTTTATCTAAAGAAGTTGAGTTCCAAGAATTAGAAATTCAATTGGCTGAAAAAAACATTAAAGAATTTAAAGCGCAAATAGAGCAAAAGAAGCAAGTTATTGCTGACACTAAAGAGCGTTTGGCTGCTAAGGAGTCTCACTTGAAACACAAAAAAGGTGAATTAAGCGAAATTTTAGCTGAAACTGAAAAAGAGGAAAAAGCCTTACTTAAAAAATCTGAAGATTTTCAAAATCAGATTGAAGAGCGTTTGGTAAAAGCTTATACTAGAATTAGAACCAATGTTAAAAATGGTTTAGCTGTTGTACCTATTGAAAGAGGTGCATCTGGAGGTTCTTTCTTTACTATACCACCACAAGTACAAGTAGAGATTGCTGCTCGTAAAAAAATTATTACAGATGAGCACAGTGGTAGAATTTTAGTAGACCCTGTATTAGCAGAAGAAGAAAATGAAAGAATGCAAAAAATGTTTTCTAAATTATAGAAATAGCATTTTATGATTATAAAAAAAGACCGCTAATTAGCGGTCTTTTTTTTATTTAAGCAATTCTATTATTTTGTTGGTAACTTCTTCACTATCCCATTTTTCTTCAATATTAGGTAGTTGCATTATCTTTTTCATTATAGCTTCTTGCTCATCCCCTAACGCTAACGCTTCTGCGTACGGCCTGTTACTAAAGGTAACCCTAGAATATACAGGTAACCATTTTTCTGGGTATTCTGCCGCAAATTTTTTCTCTATCTTTTTTTGTAGTAAAAACATAGGATCTGCAGTTTTACTACTCATTTCTACAAAATTCCTGTAACTAAGCTCTGCAATAGCATCTGTATTTGGCTTACGCTCTTTTTCATACTCTTCAAAAGCAAGTGTCCAATTATCTGGATATTTTTTAAGCATATTTGCAAGCACATAAATATCTTCAAAACCAGCATTCATACCCTGACCATAAAAAGGCACAATAGCGTGCGCAGAATCGCCAACAAGCACTGCTTTGTCCCAATAAGTCCAAGGAAAGCATTTCATAGTTACCATTGCACTAGTTGGATTTTTAAAAAAATCTCCAATAAGGTTATCTAAATCTGGCATAACATTAGGAAAATGCGTAGAAAAGAAATCTTTAGCCTCTGCCTTGTTTGTAATACTCTCAAAAGATATATCTCCCTCAAAAGGCATAAAAAGCGTACAGGTAAAGCTACCATCTATATTTGGCATAGCTATTAACATAAACTTGCCACGTGGCCATATATGAAAAGAGTGCTTATCTAATTTATGTGTACCATCTTCATTTGGTAAAATAGACAACTCTTTGTAACCTACTTTTATAAATTCCTGCGAATAATCAAACCTACTACGTCTTTGCATTTTATGACGTACACGTGAAAACGCACCATCACAACCAAAAACACAGTCAAACTTATACTCTTCCCAAACTCCTTTTTCTGTTTCTCCTGTATAAATTTTTGCTTCAGGTAAATCTACATCCCATACTTTTTCAGAAAAACGAAATTTTGTTCCTTCGGCCTCTGCCAAGTCTATCATTTTTCTATTTAAAAGCCCTCTAGATGTAGACCAAATTGCCTCATCATCTTTACCATATTTCTGGTAGTACAAAGGCACACCATCTACGTGCATTGCACGCTGGTACAACGGTATGGCTATTTTTTTAATTTCATCTTCTAAGCCTACTTGCTGCAATGCGTTCCAACCTCTATTGCTCATTGCTAGATTAATAGACCTTCCTGAGAATTCTACCGTACGTATATCTGGTCTTCTGTCAAAAACAGTAACTTTATGTCCTTCTTTTCTTAAATAAATAGCTAATAAAGAACCAACTAATCCGGAGCCAACTATGGCAATGTCTTTTGGAGATTGTGACATATTTTTTGTTATAAAGAGATGATAACGAATGTTAAAGTTATGCAAACAAGCATCTAAGCAGTGCAAATAACTCGTATATAGTACACATCCGCGTTAAGCGTCTACATATAAAAAAGTCCTTCACAATTATATTTTTATGAAGGACTTTTTACTTTAGTAAACTTTATTCTAAAATTCCGTCTACAATTCCGTAGGCTACAGATTCTTCTGCATTCATCCAATAATCTCTGTCAAAATCTTTCATCACTTTATCAAAGTCTTGACCACAATTATCTGCTAAGATTTTAGCACTTAACTCTCTAGTTTTTATAATTTCTTTTGCTTGTATTTCTATATTAGAAGCCTGGCCACCTGCGCCACCACTTGGTTGGTGAATCATTACCTGTGCGTGTGGTTGTATAAAACGTCTTCCTTTAGCACCAACAGAAAGTAATATAGACCCCATAGATGCTGCTAAACCAGTACAAACTGTAGAAACAGGACTTTTTAAAGACTTTATAGTATCATAAATAGCAAAACCAGATGTTACGTAACCTCCTGGGCTATTTATAACCAACTGTATTTCTTCATTTCCCTGTAAATCTAAATACAATAAACGATCTATAACGTGCTTTGCAGAGTCATCATTAACCATTCCCCACAAAAACACTTTTCTTTCATTCAACAATTTTTCATCAATTGCTTCTTGAACTTTACCTTTTTTTGAACTCATTGCCTAATTTCTTATTTACATCAAAAATAATCAATTTATTTATAAAGTACGTTGCTACGTTTCATCAATCTATAAAACATACTACAAAACATAGTATCTTTGTTAAAAAATTAAATCTTATGCGCAAAATATTTACTTTTATACTAGCTACAACTCTTTTTATTTCTTGTAAGGAAACTAAAAAAGAAGACGTTGTTACTCCTAAAGAAACACTTGAACCTGTAAAAAAAGAGCTTACAATTTTAGATTCTGTTGCTAATGCTCACGGATTTAAAAACTGGAAAAACATTACACAAATACAGTTTACTTTTAACGTAGACCGCGGGGAAAACCACTTTAACCGTAGCTGGAACTGGCGCACAAAAAGCAATGATGTTTTAGCCATTTCTGCAACAGATACGTTAGCTTACAATAGAGCTTCTATGGACTCTATTGCTAAAAAAACTAATGCTGGTTTTATTAATGATAAGTATTGGCTGCTAGCCCCATTTAATCTTGTTTGGGATAAAGACAATATTACATTTACAACTACCAAAAATGAAGAGGCACCAATTAGTAAAAAACCAATGCAAAAATTAACTATTGTATATGGTAATGATGGTGGTTACACTCCTGGTGATGCTTATGATTTTTATTTTGAAGACGATTATTTAATTAAAGAATGGGTGTACAGAAAAGCAAATGCAGCAGAACCGTCTATGAGTACTACTTGGGAAAATTATACAGAACAAAACGGATTAAAAATTGCCTTAGACCATAAGAATGCCGAAGGCAATTTTAAACTTTACTTTACAGATGTAAAAAGTATTAGCGAGTAATTAATTACTTTGTAAAATACCCTCTTTTAAAATTTGTCCAAAACGGTACATATCTTCAAAAGAACAGTAAAATGGTGCAGGAGCTAAACGTATTACGTTTGGCTCTCTCCAATCTGTTATTACTCCGTTTTTCATTAAATAATTAAACAACTCTTTTCCTTGCCCGTGTAACAATACAGACAATTGTGTACCTCTTTCTTTTGGTGTAATAATCTCAAAATTGGCTGTTTCTACTTCTTTATCTATTTCTTGCAAAACAAACTCTAAGTAAGCTACTATTACATTTCTCTTTTTAATTAAAGCTGGCATACCAACTTCTGCAAACATTTCTAAAGATGCTAAATAAGGAGCCATTGACAAAACTGGTGGATTACTTACTTGCCAAGAGTCTGCAGTGTGGCTAGACTCAAATTCTGGCTTCATTAAAAAACGTGTTTCTTTTTTAGATCCCCACCAACCTTCTAGCCTAGGTATGCTATCATCTGCCAAATGTTTTTCATTAACATAAATACCAGATGCATTGCCCGGGCCACTATTTATATATTTGTAACTACACCATGATGCAAAATCTGCATTCCACTCATTTAATTTAAGTTCTATATTACCTGCTGCGTGTGCTAAGTCCCAACCTACAAAAGCACCAACATCTTGCCCTGCTTTTGTTATCGTTTTCATATCAAAAACTTGTCCGTTGTAATAGTTTACACCACCAATTAATACAAGTGCAAGCTCATCTCCTACTTCGTTAATTTTAGCCACAACATCTTCTGTACGCCAAAAATGTTCTCCTTCTCGTTTTTTAACCTCAACTATAGTGTCTTTAGGGTTAAAACCGTGAAATTTAACCTGACTGGTTAACATATATTGGTCTGATGGAAATGCTTTTTCTTCGCAAATAATTTTAAACCTTTTAGCGGTAGGTCTGTAAAATGAAGCCATTAAAAAATGAAGATTTACAGTTAATGTATTCATTACACAAACTTCTTTAGTTTTTGCTCCTAATAATGTAGCCATTGGCGCTGCTAAACGCTCATGATAATCCCACCATGATTTTTCTGCATAAAAATGCCCTTCTACTCCAAGTTGTGCCCAATCTTGCATTACATCATCTACAAATTTTTGTGCTGTTTTTGGCTGTAACCCAAGAGAATTTCCTGTAAAATAAATAGCATCTTTACCATTAATTTTAGGAAAATAAAACTGATCTCTATATCCTTTTAAAGCATCATTAACATCTAATTCTTTGGCAAACTCTAAAGTATTTTTAAACTGCATCTATTTAATTTTTATTCAAAAATAAGAAATCAAAATAACTATTTTTGCAAAAACTTTTTTATGCATTTTTTATCATCATTACTAGAAAACTACATTACTAACAACTCTGAAAATGAACCTACAGTTTTAACAGAGCTTACTAGAGAAACTCATTTAAAAGTTATACAACCAAGAATGCTAACAGGGCATTTTCAAGGACGTGTACTTAGTATGTTGTCTAAAATTATATCTCCAGAAAATATATTAGAAATTGGTACTTACACAGGGTACTCTGCTATTTGTTTGGCAGAAGGCTTGCGCAAAAATGGTAAATTACACACTATAGATGTTAATGAAGAACTAAGCCATATACAACAAAAGTATTTTGAAAAAAGTGGTTTTGCAGATAAGATTGATGCGCATATTGGCGATGCCTTAGATATTATACCAACACTAGAGGGTACTTTTGATTTGGTTTTTATTGATGCAGAAAAAAAGAGCTATCCTAAATATTTTGAAGCTGCACTAGCCAAAACAAGACCTGGTGGTATTATTTTGTCTGATAATGTATTGTGGTCTGGTAAGGTAGTAGAACCACTAAGTCCAAAAGATATAACTACAAAAATATTACTAGACTACAATAAAGGTTTAAAGGATGACCCAAGGGTAGAGACCGTTTTATTACCAATTAGAGACGGACTTACACTAAGTAGGGTTTTGTAAGTTTTTTACTTAGTTTATAAAGCAAATAAGCAGAAACTGTACCTACTAAAGCACCTACAGCAATATCTAAAGGATAATGTACACCAACATATATTCTGCTCATACAAAACAGTAAAGGCCATATATAAGCAAAATAAACCCACTTATACTTATCTCTTAATACCAATACCACTATAGTTGTTAACGAAAATGATGATGATGCGTGCCCAGAGAAAAAACTAAAACCGTGAGCTTTGGTTACTACACGTATAAGATTGCTTAAAGTAGTATCACTACTTGGCCTTAACCTACCCACAAAATCTTTAGTTAAGTTGGTTAACAGCAATACAAATAAAAACACCAAAACTACGGTAGCAAAATCTACCAATGCTTGTTTTTTAGGGCGTTTGTAAAAAATTAGAATAAAAAATAGCAAATATAATGGCACCCAGCTAGAAATATTGGTTACAAAGGACCAAAAAGAGTCATACTCTTCAATGCCAAGATTGTTTAGGTAAATAAAGATATCCCTATCCCATTGCAATAGTTTATCTAACATAAATTACTTTCTCTTAATAACGCCAGCAATATCTTCTACATCATCTTTTACCTTTGTAACACCATCTTTAATGTCTTTGGTAAAACTGGTATCTATACCTTGCTTTTCTGCGCTTTTAGTAATTTCTTGTTTAATATCTTCAGTAGCATCTTTAAGTTGACGCATACCTTTGCCTAAGCCCTTTGCAATGTCAGGAACTTTATCTGCGCCAAAGACCATCACTACAATAAACATAATGAAGAAAATTTCGCCTCCGCTAATAAATAAGATAAACGTTGAATACATATTACAAATATAATCAGAAGTTTTATTTGCACCATAAAAAAAGCCCCACATCTTGAATAATTAACAAGTGTGGAGCTTTCTATGTTTTTAGGACTGAAACTATTTCTTCAAATTCCCTTTAAATTTATCAAAACCAGACTTAGTTTCTTTAGCTGGCCAAGTATTGTTTGTTGTGTCTATATCTGCAGTTTCTGCTTTAGGATCTACAACTATACCTACTAGTTCTTTTTGAGAAGAAATTACTTTTTTAATTTCTTTGTCACTCATTCTCCAAACTTCTGCTGGGTAAGTAACATTTTCTTTAGAACCATCTGCGTATGTATACTCTACAATTAATGGCATTGGTATACCACCTGGCTTGTTAAAAGTAACCTCGTAAAAGAATTTTGGTTCTTTAACTGCTGCTCTTTCTGCAGGTGTTAAGTTATCCATCATATACTCTTTTAATGTAGTAGAAACATCAGATGGGTTTTTACCTTTTAAGCTAGCATCAAAATCTTCACTATCCATATCTGCTAAGAAAACCATTGGAGGCAAGTCACTCATTTTTAAGTTTCTTTGCTCCATAATATCTCTAATTTGCTTAGGTGGCTTGTTAGATACTTGGTATTTTTTAACTCCTTTAACTCCCATATCTACGTAATCTGTAGTATAGAACCAACCTCTCCAGTAGTAATCTAAATCTACTGCAGACGCATCTTCCATAGTACGGAAGAAATCTTCTGGTGTTGGGTGTTTAAACATCCAACGGTGAGAGTATGTTTTAAAAGCATGATCAAACAATTCTCTACCCATTACAGTTTCTCTTAAAATATTTAAGGCTGTAGCTGGTTTACCGTAAGCGTTTGCTCCTAATTGGTACACGTTTTCTGGGTTAGACATTATTGGAGCCATAAAGTTTTGGTCTCCTGCCATGTAAGGTACAATTTTAGATGGCTCACCTCTTCTAGATGGGTATTTAGCATTTGGTGCAATAGCTTCTGGGTATGCTTCTCCAAACTCTTGCTCTGCCATATACTGCATAAAAGTATCTAAACCTTCATCCATCCAACCCCACTGACGCTCATCTGAGTTTACAATCATAGGGAAAAAGTTGTGACCAACTTCATGAATAATAACACTAATCATTCCGTATTTTGTACGGTCTGAGTATTCTCCTTTTTCATTTGGTCTTCCGTAGTTCCAGCAAATCATTGGGTATTCCATACCTTGTTGTTTTGCATGTACAGATATTGCCTTAGGGTAAGGATAATCAAAAGTATGATTAGAGTAAGAACGTAAAGTATGCGCTACTGCTTTAGTAGAGTACTCTTCCCATAATGGGTTACCTTCTTTAGGGTATAAAGAAACTGCCATTGCTGTTTTACCACTTGGCAATTTAACATTTTGCATATCCCAAATAAATTTACGAGATGTTGCAAAACCGTAATCTCTAACGTTTTTAGCTACAAACTTCCATGTTTTTTTATCTTTAGAAAAACCTTTTTCTGCAGCTTCCGCTTCTTTTTGTGTTACAATAACTACTGGCTTATCAAAAGATTTTTTAGCCTTATCATAACGCTTCATCATTTCTTTAGAGAAAACCTCTTTTCTGTTTTGTAACACTCCTGTAGCATCTAAAACATGATCTGCAGGTACGGTAATGTTTACTTCGTAATCACCAAAAGGAAGTGCAAATTCTCCACTACCCCAAAATTGGTGGTTTTGCCATCCTTCTACATCATTATAAACAGCCATTCTTGGGAAAAACTGTGCTATAACATATGCTCTGTTTCCATCTTTTTCAAAAAACTCATAACCAGATCTAGCTCTGCTTACTGTATGGTCTGGTATATTGTACCACCATTTAATAGAAAAAGAAACCTCACTTTTACTTTTTAATGGTGTAGGTAAGTCTACACGCATCATAGTTTGGTTAATTGTATATGGTAAATCTTTACCATTTGCATCTTTTACATGCTGAATTTTAAATCCACCATCAAATTCTGCACCTTTCATATGAGATCCGGCAAATTGCCCAACTGGCATTGCTCCTTGTAAAGCAGAACTGTTTCTTAAGGCTGATTTATTTCCTTTTTCACGTACGTTCTGGTCTAACTGAACCCATAAAAATTCTAAATCGTCTGGTGAGTTGTTTACGTAAGTAATAGTTTCCTCACCGTATATTTTTGCGTTTTTATCATCCAACTCAATATCCATTTTGTAGTTGGCTTGTTGCTGGTAATAATCTGGCCCTGGTGCTCCTGAAGCAGATCTGTACGTGTTTGGAGTTGAGAACTCCTGGTACATTTGTCTAAATTTACTTTGGTTGGTGTGGCCAGCTTGTTTTTCTGTTTGTTCTTGTGCTTGTACCATTACAGTGGCAAACAAAAATAGAACAGCAGCTAAATAGTAGTTAATTTTGTTCATTTTCTATTGTTTTAAGTAGGCGAAAATTAACACTTTTTTAGCGATTTGTTAAAGCAGTTCTAAAACTTTAACATTCCTTTATTATTTACACGGGTTAACACTACACTTTTTTTATTTTTTAAGAATTTAAGATGCACAATATTCTTTTGTTCTTCATAAATATCTGTTAGCACTGTACTCTCTACTTCTACCGTTTTTAAATCTTTATCATATATGTTCTGCACTTCTAAATAAAGTACCATATTGTCTGTATCATACTCTTTACCCAAATATGTAATTTCTACTTCTTCTCCGTTTACGTAAATATGAAACTTTTGTTTTACATATTTTTTAATGTAATCTTCTGCTAAGGGATTCTCGTTTTTAGTTGCCAAGTTAGATTTTATACCATAACGTTGTTTTAAAAGCTCATCAAAATCATCTATGAATACTCTAGATGTAATTTGTAGCGTGTGTTCTTTATCAGAATATTTTACACTAGTTACACTCACATAATATTTATGTATGGCAACAAAAGCAAAAAGGGGTAACAACAATAATAAAAATCTTTTTTTAAGCATAATATGTAATTTACAATTACCAAAAGTAAGCAATTGGCGTGCCAAATATATAGTGTAGTTATTTATTTTATAGGGTTATGTTTTTATTTTTTTGATCTAAATTCTACGCTCATTTTACGTAAGTAAGCCCAAATTTTTAACTGGTCTTTGGTATTTATTACAGCCTGAAAATCATCTTTAAACTCACAGTACCACATAAACAAGTCTATCTTATCCTTTTCTATCTTCAATTCATTTACAAATAAAGAGTCGGCATAATATCTTTTAACGCGCATAGTTTTCTGGTATCTATGGTTACGCTCTACTCTTTTCTTTAATAACTTGGTTTGTCCATTTATTGCATTTATTAACGATAAAATTGGTCCGCCAGACATTGATGAGTACAGTGCACGTTCATCTGAAGATAGTATTTTTACATTTTGATTAGGTAAACCAAGTGTTCTGCCAGTAACTACTGGTTTTAAAGGTAAATTATTTAAATCTGTAGATAAGTCTCCAGACAAGTTAAAAGGCTTTACTACAATTTCATTTAAGGTTGTTACAGACTCGTATAAAGGCACTATATAGTTGTTAGTTTTTAACATAGTTTCTGTAACAACTACAACTTTATTTGCAAACTGAACTGCAGAAAACTCTAAGGTATCTTTTACACGAACTGGAATAGAAAAATAGCCATTTAAATTGGTTATTGTTCCTTTTTCTGTAGTTCTGTTTAATACATACACACCAACAACTTCTTCTGTAGTACTAGTTACAGTACCTTTTAAGTCTACCCGCTTTTGCTGTGCCACAGTAGTAAAAGTGATAAAAACTAAAATACTAAAAAGTAATAATTTACTCATTACTCATCATTTAACACTAAAAATGTTTTACTTTTCATTTTAAAAAAAGCCTTTATAATTATTTCACTAGTTTGCTTAGAAAAGGCATCAAAATCTTCATCTTGCTCACAATACAAAACAAACTCTTGTACTCTATGCTCTGGTATTTTTAGTTCTTTAACAAAAGTAGAATCTAAGTAGTTTTTATATAGAATTTGACCTGCTTTATAGCGTTTGTTACGCATTGCTCTTGCTTTGTACTTGGCTGTATTACCTAACAAATAGTTTAAAATAGGATCTATACTAAAAACAGTATCACTTGGAGACCAATTTGTTGCTGTATCATACGCCCTTTCATCAATATCTAAAAGTTTTACATCTGCCCCTGGCAACCCTAATTTTTTAGCTGTAATTAATGTTCTATTATCTAAAACAACCTCATCTAACTCTTCTAAGGTTTCATCTAAATTAATGATGAAGGTATTGTAGTCTAATATTTTTTTTGTGATGATAATTTCTCTGTTTTTAAACTGTACTGCAGAAATAAACAATGTATCATGCAAACTAACTGGCACAGAAAAATCTCCGTTTGGGTTGGTAATAGTAGCCTTTTTTTTAGACCTGTTTAACACATACACACCAACAACTTCTTGTTTACTGCTTACTACACGACCTTTTAATGTTTCAACTTTTTTGTTTTGTGCTATGTTTATTTGACTTAGCATAATAAAAAACAATAATAGTTGAAAACGTGTCATATCTACCTTATTTAAATTTTAAAAACAATTCGCTTTTTTGCCTTAAAAAATCCCAAACAACAAGCTCATTTTTATTCTCTGTTATTCCTTTAAATCTTGGGTCGTACTCGCAATACAACATAAACTCCTCTATTCTGCTTGCAGGTATTTTTAAATTTTTAGAAAAAATAGAGTCTACAAACCTAGTCCTAAGCTCTTTACTACGCGCGTACATATCATCTCTTTTAATACGGTCTTTCAACATTTTTGTACGCCCGCTTAAAAAGTTTAATAACGGATCTAGGCTTAAGTAATTATCTCCGTTATTAGCCGCAAACAATTCTCTTTTTGCCAATGGCAAAACTTCTACATCTGCATTAGGCAAGCCCAAACTTTTGGCTGTTATTAAAGTTCTATTATCTAAAACAACTTCATTTAACTCCTCTAAGGTTTCATCTAAGTTTACCAAAAAGGATTTATAATCAAGTATTTTTTGAGTAACAACAATCTTTTTATTTTTAAACTGAACGGCAGAAAACATTATAGTATCTTTTAAACTAACCGGAATAGAAAAATTTCCGGTTTTGGATGTAATTGTTCCCTTATTGGTTGTTTTGTTTAGCACATAAACCCCAATTACATCTTGTGTATTACTTACAATACGCCCTTTTAATGTTTCTATTTTTGTTTGTGCGCTTGTGTTTTGCGCCGCAACAAGTAAAAGCAATAAAGTGCATATGTATTTCATAAATATATAGGGTAAGTTATTTATTATCTTGTTTAGCTATTTTAAGCTCTTTATCTTCTTTTAAAAAAGCAATGCTTTTACGTGTTAAAAAGTCCCAAATAATAAAACTATTTTTTTCTTTTGCAATAGAGTTAAACTCACTGTCATACTCACAATACAGCATAAACTCTTCTATACGGTTTTTAGGAATGTTAAGGTCTTTTACAAAAACAGAATCTGCGTAAGAGTTTCGCATTTGCTGACTTTCTAAGTATTTCCTATCTCTTGCCACACGCTTTTTTAGCATTTTAGTGCGCCCGCTAATTGCATTTAGCAACTTATTTACGTTAACACTTAATCCTCCAAACATTGGTCCGTGATCTGCATCATGTAGTAAACGCTCGCTCTGTGGTAACACTACAGCATCTGCATTTGGCAAACCTAAACTTTTGGCAGTTACAAAGGTTCTGTTATCTAAAACAACCTCATTTAACTCTTCTAAAGTTTCCTCTAAATAAACAATGTTATTTTTTTTTGCCAATATAGCTTTAGTAACTATAAGTTGTTTCTTTTTAAACTGTACTGCAGAAAATAATAACGTATCTTTTTCCTTAGCTGGCATTACAAAATAACCATTAGCATTAGTTATAGCTGCTTGCCCGCTAGTGGTATTTATAACATAAACACCATTAACCTCTTGAGTGTTACTTACAACTGCACCTTTAACAGACTTGTAATAGACTTGTTGTGCATTTGCGTAAAAACATACACTTAAAAAGCTTAAAAAAAGTATATATCTCCTCAAACTTTATAGCTTTTTATATTCTTTGCTATGGGTAACTAAAAAATCTATAAGCTGAAATTCATTTGACTTTTTAAGCAATGTTTGTGATGGTATTTTGTCATCACAATACTGTAAAAAATTATCTATTTTATCTTGTGGTATTCCTAAATCTTTAACAAAAAAATCATCTTCATAAACCTGTCTTAATACTCTACTAAGCTTAATTTCTGGCACCTTAGCATTAGGATCTTTTTTCTTTTTAGACTTGGTTAATGCTTTAAAAATATTTACAAAATTTATACCATTTTCCATACCACGTTCTATTTGAGACTGTGCTATGTTAGTAACAGTTGTTGTACGGTCTATTTCGTATTCTACTTCTTTAAATTCTTCGTTTTTAAGCTCTACAAACTTTTCTTGATCTTCAGGACTAACCACAACCTCATCTAATTCTGTAACTTTTTCATTTACATCTACTACTAATCTGTTTTTCTTTAAAATATCTTCAGTAATAAAAACAATTTTTATTTGGTAATTAAAAGATGTAAACACCAATTGGTCTCCTATTTTCACATTAATTTCAAAGTCCCCATCTTTATCTGTTAATGTTGCATCTTCTGCAGTTACATTAATAACGTCTAAGTTAGGTACATTTATATCTCTATAAATTACGGTTCCGCGTAAAAGTGTTCTATCATTTTCTTGGGCAAATAAAGACACTGTAGTAAGTAATAAAAAAAGTGCTAGTAAATTGTTTTTCATAAAGGTTAGTTTTAAGCCCCAGAAAATAGTTTTCTAAGTTTCTTTTAAATATAATGAAATGCAATTTACATTCAAAAAAAATAGAGTACCATTAAACTTTTGTTAATTTGTACCCAGAAAACTAAAAAACTGAAAAGAGTATACTGTATGAAAAATCTATTATTAGCAAGCACATCTACCTTATTTGGAGAGAATTACTTGGAGTACCTGTTAGATGATGTTGCTTTATTTTTTAAAGATGTAGATACCATAACATTTATACCTTTTGCACGGCCTGGTGGTATTAGCCATGACAATTACACTGCTATTGCTGCAAAAGCATTTGCAAAAATTGATAAAAAAATAGTAGGCTTACATACGTACCCAACTGCACAAGAAGGTATAAACCAGTCCCAAGCTTTTTTCTGTGGTGGCGGCAATACTTTTTTACTTGTACAGCAATTGTATGCACAAAATGCTATGCAACACTTACAAGAGCATATTACCAACGGAAAACCTTATATGGGCACAAGTGCTGGCAGTAACATTGCAGGCGTTAGTATGCATACTACTAATGATATGCCCATTGTTTACCCTCCTTGTTTTGCAACAATGCAACTGGTACCTTTTAACATAAATGCACATTATTTAGATCCGGACCCTAATAGTAAACACAACGGTGAAACTAGAGAAACACGCTTAAAAGAGTTTCACGTATTTAATACCACACCAGTAGTTGGACTAAGAGAAGGTAGTTTTTTATTAGTTAACAACAACACTATTAGCCTAAAAGGTAAACATACCGCTCGTATTTTTGAACCACAAAAAGCTCCTTACGAGAGTAAAACAATTCAATTTTAAACATTAAGTATTACATAGATGTCATTTATAGGACAAAAATTGTCTTTTAACCACTGTTTTAGGTGGTAACACATCTTTACTATATTTTTGTTTGTAATGCATAATTGCATATTATAACACCCCTACTATATGAAAAAATTAATTTTTGGATTATTTTTAAGTACCTGCCTATTTACTAGCATACAAGCACAAGTAAAAATTGGCGAAAATCCTGAAAACCTTCATTTTAACTCGGTTTTAGAACTAGAGAGTACAAGTAAAGCTTTAGTTATTACAAGGATGTCTACCCTACAAATGAATGCTATAACACCACTAAACGGTGCTGTTATTTACAATACAGACACTAGGTGTTTGCACTATTATAATGATACCCAATGGATAAACTTATGTGAAGCAGAAAATGCTGGCAATATTAATTTGGTAGATAATGGTGATAATACCTACACCTTTACAAATGCTGCTGGTAACGATATTACGTTTGAAACCCCTGCTTTTACAAGCAACCATACAGGTTCTGGTGGTGTAGGTTTTTCTAGTGGCATAAAAATAACAGACGATGGCAATACGGTTAATATAGAAGTAGACCAAATACACGGTAACTCTATATTAAACAAAACAATTGGCAGAACTAAAATTGCAGATGATGCTATTGGTGTAGATGAGTTAGGAGACACAAGTGTAAATACAAATAATCTTATAGACGAGTCGGTTACACCCGTAAAAATACAACCTAGTGCAACACCAAACCAAGTTTTAAAAACAAATGCTACAGGTACCAATGTAGAATGGGGCACTTTAGACGCTACTAGCATTGCAGGGCAAGATTTAACTGTTGATGCTTCTTTAGAATTTACGGGTAGTACAACTGGTGTTGGGGCACTTTTAGAAACTGTTGGCATTTCTGTTGCTGATGGAGGAATTACGAATGCTAAATTAGCTGCAGATGCAGTTTCTACAAACAAAATAGCAGATGAAACAATACTTTCTGAAGACATATTAGATGGTACAATAGCAACACAAGATATTGCAGATAATGCTATTACCGCTGTAAAAATAAATACAGATGTTGCCGGTTCTGGATTAACAAAAAATGCAACTACTGGTGCTTTAGATGTAGATGTTGCTGCATTAACTGGAGATGGTAACATTACGTCTACCGATTTAAATGTTACAGGTGGTGCAAATGCAGCTTTAAATAACGTTACTTTAGAGATTAACCCAAGTGCTGTTGGTGCAAACGAACTTGCTGATGGTGCAGTAACAACTACCAAAATAGCAGATACAAATGTTACTACTGTTAAGATTGAAGATGATGCTATTGAAAATACTAAACTAGCGGATGATGCTGTACAAACAGAAAATATTTTAGATGGCACAATAGCAACACTAGATATTGCTGATGATGCAGTAACTGCTATAAAAATAAATGCAGATGTTGCCGGTTCTGGATTAACTAAAAATATAACTACTGGTGCTTTAGATGTAGATGTAACTGCCTTAACGGGTGATGGTAACATTACTTCTACAGACTTAAATGTTACAGGTGGTACAAATGCAGCTTTAAATGACGTTACTTTAGAAATTAACCCAAGTGCTGTTGGTGCTAATGAAATTGCTGATGGCGCAGTAACAACTACCAAAATAGCAGATGCAAATGTTACTAGAGACAAAATTGCAAACGCAGCAATTGATGATAATAAATTAGACAAAACAACTATTTCTTTATCTGGCTTTGCTGTTCCAACGGGCGACTTATCTATAGGCTCACAAAAACTAACCAACGTTTCAGATCCTACTGACCCACAAGATGCAGCAACAAGGTCTTATGTAGATGCTGCAGTTACAGCAGGAACCACTGCTTTAGCTTTAAAAGAAGACACTGCTAACAAATCTAACGACGGTTCTTTAACTGATAATTCCGCTACAGATTTCCCAACTGAACAAGCAGTAAAAACATATGTAGATAATCAAATTTCTACTATAAATACAATTACTGATGGAAATATTTTAGTTGGTGACGCTACAAATACAGCTGCACAAGTTGCTATTTCTGGTGATGCAACTCTTGCTAATACTGGTGCTTTAACTATTGAAAACAATGCAATTACTTCTGCTAAAATATTAGATGATGAAATTGTAAATACAGATATAAACTCTGCTGCCGCTATTGACGGCTCTAAAATTAGTCCTGTTTTTACTTCTAATGTTTCCACTACTGGTACATTAACAACTACAGGAACTGCTACAATTGGCGCCAATACAATTACAAATATAGATGGTACAGACGGACAAGTACTAACAACAGATGGTGCTGGAGCCGCAACTTGGAAAAACCCAACCACAGGAATTCCAATAGGTACAGCTGGCTCAATTTTCTTTTCTGATGGCGCAGGTAATTTAGCAGAAAATAATACTGAATTATTTTGGGATAACACAAACAATAGATTAGGAATTGGAAGAACAAACCCGCAGGATATGTTAGATGTAGAAGGTCAAATCAGAACTAGAACTGGATTTGCTGCAACTGGAGGTACAGTTGGTCAACCATCTTATGGCTTCTATACCAATGGAGATACAAATACTGGAATGTTTAGAATTGCTGAAGACCAAATTGGCTTTTCAACTGCTGGTATTCAAGCTATAACAATAGACGCAACTCAAAACGTTGGTATTGGAATTACATCCCCAAATTCTACATTACATACAGGTGGTTCTTTGGCTACTGCTATAGATGATGCATCTGGAATTATTGCTTTAGGTGAAACTCAACATACAATAATAATTACAGGCAATTCAACTATCACACTACCCGCAGCTAATACTTGCCAAGGTAGAATTTATATTATTAAGAATCCCGATACACTAGCTATTCCAGCATCACCCGATTATTCAGTAACTTTTACTCCAGGTTCTTCTTATTTAGATTCTATGGGTAACAACAACCCAATATCACTTCCTGCTGGCATAACAAAATTACAAAGTGACGGTACTAACTGGCAACAAATAAACTAGTATGAAAAACTTACTTTACATATTTTTATGTTGTAGTTCTGTTGCCGTAGCACAAAATGCTATGTACAACAATGGTAGCATACGTATACATGATACTGGTACACTTGGTTTGCACACCAACCTAATTAACAACGCTCCTTTTCAGGATAATTTAGGTACATTTGGTTTTTATGGTCAAGTAACAACTAGTGTTACTGGCGCGTTTATTCCTGTTTTTTATGATGTAGAAATGTACAAGCCTTTTAGTGCTGCTATTTTAGAGACTTCTATTACTGCTACTAATGCTTTAAATTTAGTAGATGGCGACTTTGTTACCTACCGTAACAACCCATTAGAAAACTTAAAACTTACTCAAAATGCATTTACGGTTGGCGAGTCCAACCTATCTAAAGTAGATGGGTATATGCTAGTAGAACAAAAACAAAATTTCTTTTTTACCGTAGGTGATTCTGGTTACATTAGACCTTTAACATTACAGTCTCAAAGCGAAAATGTCACCGCCAAATGTGCTTACTTTTTTGAAGATCCAAATTTGCCATCAACCTTTACAACTAGTTTTAACACCAATAATAAAGAAAAAGAAGTTAGAGCTGTGAGCACTACAGAGTTTTGGGATATAGATAGTAGCCTACCATCTACCGTTAGTATCTCTTGGAACAACCGTAGCAATATTGCAAACCTAGTAGATGAGTATTATCAAGTAGGTATTGCCGGTTGGCACAGAACTCAAAAAAGATGGGTTAATTTAGGTAGTGTAGATCCTATTGGAGACCTTAACCAAGGTGCAGTTACATCTGAAACCTTTGTACCTAATGATTATGAAGTTATTACATTGGCTAAAATGGCTGTTGCAACAGAATTATTAGATTTAGATAATTACTACGTAAGTCCTAATGGAGATGGTATAAATGACAATCTTGTAATACCAGAGCTAGAAGAATCTCCAAACAATCGTCTTCGTATTTACGACAGAAACGGACTTAAGGTATTTGAAAAAGACAATTACAACGGCGAGTTTAATGGTTACAGCAATACAAACAATACTATTTACCAAAGAAATGCAGGCTTACCTAGTGGCATATATTTTTACTTGGTCTTTTTAGATGATCTTCAACTAGAATACCAAGGCTTTTTATACCTCACAGACACAGGCAATTAAAAATTTAAGTTAACAAATCATTACTATTTATTACATAAAACAGATCCTTAAGGGTCTGTTTTTTTGTTTTACAATTTTCGCTAACCTATCAATATCAACTGGTTACAGAGAAATACAGCCACAATTCAAAATAAAATAGTAAGAAAATAAGTCTATTAAAATACGTAAAAACCACACTTTTTATTGTATTTTTATAATAAAACCAAACTTAACTCTACAAAAGATAAGGTCTTAAAACAGTTACAGGTGTACCCAACCATATATCTATAAGTAGCTGTCACGCATACAATAAAGGTTGTTTTACAACAAACTTTACCTTTCAAGTATTTAATTTTTTAATTTACAACTGTTAACTATTACATATACTTATGAAAATCAACAAATTATTATTAATCAGTTTTTTTGCTTTAGCTCAATACTCTTTTGGGCAAGTAAAAATAGGTAATGATATAAATACTATTCACTCCTCCTCCATACTAGAGTTAGAAAGTACAGACAAAGTATTAATATTAACTAGGGTTACTAATGCTCAAATGGCAGCTATTACACCTTTAACTGGGGCTATGGTTTACAACACAGATGAAAATTGTATGTTTCAATACAACGGAATTCTATGGCAATC
This sequence comes from Cellulophaga lytica DSM 7489, assembly GCF_000190595.1. Lineage (NCBI taxonomy): Bacteria > Pseudomonadati > Bacteroidota > Flavobacteriia > Flavobacteriales > Flavobacteriaceae > Cellulophaga > Cellulophaga lytica. Next base: position 671,487 of record NC_015167.1, read on the forward strand.
CTTATGTGACACTAGTTCTTTTAATGAAACAAATACTGTTATTTTTGATAATAACGATGGTACGTTTTCCTACACAAATGAAAATAACGTTACGGTAACCATTACAAAATCTCAATTAACAGATAACGGAGACGGAACTTTTAGCTACGCTAATGGCAATGGTACTCCAGTAAATTTTACAGGAACTGATAGCCAGGCTATTAGCACAGATGGAACATCTGGGAATCTAACTTTAGAAAATGGTGGCTCTGTAGTTTTAAATGTTGATGACGCGGATGCGGATGCCTCTAACGAAATAAACACAGGATTTACTTTAAACGGTACTGCTTTAGAAATTACAGATGCAGACGGAACATTGTCGCAAGATTTAGACGGAACTTTTGTTACGGAAACCGAATTAACAGCTAACAATACGGCAACTACAAACGCTATTAATGTAGTACAAGCAGATGTTGATGCCAACGAAACAGCAGCCACTAACGCTATTACAGCTTTACAAAATGATAAAGAAGATGCTGCTAATAAATCTACCAACGTAGCTTTAGGAACTTCTGATGATGCTTTTCCTACTCAAAATGCTGTTAAAACTTATGTAGATGCACAAATTACAGCTTCTAATTCTGCTGATGGCGATACGGATGCTACTAACGAAATAAACACAGGATTTACTTTAAACGGTACTGCTTTAGAAATTACAGATGCAGACGGAACATTGTCGCAAGATTTAGACGGAACCTTTGTTACGGAAACCGAATTAACAGCTAACAATACGGCAACTACAAACGCTATTAATGCAGTACAAGCAGATGTTGATGCCAACGAAACTGCTGCAACTAACGCAATTGCTGCGGTACAAACTGATGTTGACGCAAACGAAACAGCAGCCACTAACGCTATTACAGCTTTACAAAATGATAAAGAAGATGCTGCTAATAAATCTACCAACGTAGCTTTAGGAACTTCTGATGATGCTTTCCCTACTCAAAATGCTGTTAAAACTTATGTAGATGCACAAATTACAGCTTCTAATTCTGCTGATGGCGATACGGATGCTACTAACGAAGTAAACACAGGATTTACTTTAAACGGTACTGCTTTAGAAATTACAGATGCAGACGGAACATTGTCGCAAGATTTAGACGGAACTTTTGTTACGGAAACCGAATTAACAGCTAACAATACGGCAACTACAAACGCTATTAATGCAGTACAAACTGATGTAGACACTAACGAAGCTGATGCAGACGCTGCTATAGCTCTAAAAGAAGATGCTGCTAATAAGTCGGACGATGTAAATTTAGCTGATGCTACAAATACAAAATTCCCTACTGAACTGGCTGTTAAAACCTATGTAGATGCACAAATTACAGCTTCTAATTCTGCTGATGGCGATACGGATGCTACTAACGAAGTGAACACAGGATTTACTTTAAACGGTACTGCTTTAGAAATTACAGATGCAGACGGAACATTGTCGCAAGATTTAGACGGAACTTTTGTTACGGAAACTGAATTAACAGCTAACAATACAGCAACTACAAACGCTATTGCTGCTGTGCAAACTGATGTTGACGCTAACGAAGCTGATGCAGACGCTGCTATAGCTTTAAAAGAAGATGCAGCTAACAAGTCTACCAACGTAGCTTTAGGAACTTCTGATGATGCTTTCCCTACTCAAAATGCTGTTAAAACTTATGTAGATACCCAAGTTGCGGCTTCTACTCAAGTTATTGTTAGTGCAGACGCTAATAATGATGTTACAACTGGGGCTGATGGTGGTGCTTTTTATGACGATGCTACTTTGCAAACTAATATTGCTAATAACGCTACTGCTATAACTACAGAAACCACAAGAGCTACAAATGCAGAAAATGCTATTCAGGCTGATGTTAATGCCAACGAAACTGCGGCAACTAACGCAATTGCTGCTGTGCAAACTGATGTTGACACTAACGAAGCTGATGCAGACGCTGCTATAGCTCTAAAAGAAGATGCAGCCAACAAGTCTACCAACGTAGCTTTAGGAACTTCTGATGATGCTTTCCCTACTCAAAATGCAGTTAAAACATACGTAGATACCCAAGTTGCGGCTTCTACTCAAGTTATTGTTAGTGCAGACGCTAATAATGATGTTACAGCTGGAGCTGATGGTGGTGCTTTTTATGACGATGCTACTTTGCAAACTAATATTGCTAATAACGCTACTGCTATAACTACAGAAACCACAAGAGCTACAAATGCAGAAAATGCTATTCAGGCTGATGTTGATGCCAACGAAACTGCTGCAACTAATGCAATTGCTGCGGTACAAGCAGATGTTGACGCTAATGAAACTGCAGCTAATGACGCTATCGACCTTAAAGAAGATGCTGCTAATAAATCTGATGCAACTGATTTAGGCAACACATCTCCTTCTTCTACTTTATTCCCTACTCAAAATGCAGTTAAAACATATGTAGATGCACAAGCGAATGGCAATATAACCTCAACAGATATTGATGTTACAGGCGGCACTAATGCTGCATTTGAAAATGTGAGCCTTAGTATTGCAGATAATGCTATAATAGCAAGTAAAATTGCTGATGATAATGTTACTTTAGATAAGTTAGCTAACGGAACTAGTAATGGCCAAATAATGAGATGGAACGGAACTAATTGGATATTAGATAATGAAACGGTATCCAAATTAGAGAGTCCAGCCGGCTCTGAAAACAGCTTAGTTTTTACAGATGAAATTAATGGAGTAACAACAATACCTAATATTGTAAGAAGTGTAAATGGTGTAAATCCTGCTGCAAATGGAAATGTAGCTGTTGTACTATCTAGTGTTTCAACTGGACTTGAATCTGCCAGACCAGTAACTGGAGTAGACTCTGACATTTACATTGTATCTGGTGAAGTAGCCCCAAATACAGACAGAAATGGTGTTGCTTTTATATATGATGATCCAACCGGATGGCAAGAGGTAACCACAGATTTATCTACTAATGATGCTAGGTATGTAAATATTATTGGTGATGCTATGACAGGTCCTTTAACAATGGGCGGTAATGCCGTAACCTCAATAGCAAATCCTGTAAACCCACAAGATGCTACCTCTAAAAGTTATGTAGATGCTCAAATAATTGCTTCTACTCAAGTTATTGTAAGTACAGATGCCAACAATGATATTACTACTGGAGCTGATGGTGGTGCTTTTTATGACGATGCTACTTTACAAACTAATATTGCTAATAACGCTACCGCAATAAATACAGAAACTACAAGAGCTACTAATGCAGAAAATGCTATTCAGGCTGATGTTGATGCTAATGAAATTGCTGCAACTAATGCTATAGACCTTAAAGAAGATGCAGCTAACAAGTCTACCAACGTAGCTTTAGGAACTTCTGATGATGCTTTCCCTACTCAAAATGCTGTTAAAACTTATGTAGATACCCAAGTTGCGGCTTCTACTCAAGTTATAGTAAGTACAGATGCTAACAATAATATTACAGCTGGAGCTGATGGTGGTGCTTTTTATGACGATGCTACTTTGCAAACTAATATTGCTAATAACGCTACTGCTATAACTACAGAAACCACAAGAGCTACAAATGCAGAAAATGCTATTCAGGCTGATGTTGATGCTAATGAAACTGCGGCAACTAATGCAATTGCTGCTGTGCAAACTGATGTTGACGCTAACGAAGCTGATGCGGACGCTGCTATAGCTTTAAAAGAAGATGCTGCTAATAAATCTACCAACGTAGCTTTAGGAACTTCTGATGATGCTTTCCCTACTCAAAATGCTGTTAAAACTTATGTAGATGCACAAGTTGCAGCTTCTACTCAAGTTATTGTTAGTGCAGACGCTAATAATGATGTTACAGCTGGAGCTGATGGTGGTGCTTTTTATGACGATGCTACTTTGCAAACTAATATTGCTAATAACGCTACTGCTATAACTACAGAAACCACAAGAGCTACAAATGCAGAAAATGCTATTCAGGCTGATGTTGATGCTAATGAAACTGCGGCAACTAATGCAATTGCTGCTGTGCAAACTGATGTTGACGCTAACGAAGCTGATGCGGACGCTGCTATAGCTTTAAAAGAAGATGCTGCTAATAAATCTACCAACGTAGCTTTAGGAACTTCTGATGATGCTTTCCCTACTCAAAATGCTGTTAAAACTTATGTAGATGCACAAGTTGCAGCTTCTACTCAAGTTATTGTTAGTGCAGACGCTAATAATGATGTTACAGCTGGAGCTGATGGTGGTGCTTTTTATGACGATGCTACTTTGCAAACTAATATTGCTAATAACGCTACTGCTATAACTACAGAAACCACAAGAGCTACAAATGCAGAAAATGCTATTCAGGCTGATGTTGATGCCAACGAAACTGCGGCAACTAACGCAATTGCAGCGGTACAAGCAGATGTTGACGCTAATGAAACTGCAGCTAATGACGCTATCGACCTTAAAGAAGATGCTGCTAACAAGTCTACCAACGTAGCTTTAGGAACTTCTGATGATGCTTTTCCTACTCAAAATGCTGTTAAAACTTATGTAGATGCACAAATTACAGCTTCTAATTCTGCTGATGGCGATACGGATGCTACTAACGAAATAAACACAGGATTTACTTTAAACGGTACTGCTTTAGAAATTACAGATGCAGACGGAACATTGTCACAAGATTTAGACGGAACTTTTGTTACGGAAACCGAATTAACAGCTAACAATACGGCTACTACAAACGCTATTAATGCAGTACAAGCAGATGTTGATACCAACGAAACTGCTGCAACTAACGCAATTGCTGCGGTACAAACTGATGTTGACGCTAATGAAACTGCAGCTAATGACGCTATCGACCTTAAAGAAGATGCTGCTAACAAGTCTACCAACGTAGCTTTAGGAACTTCTGATGATGCTTTTCCTACTCAAAATGCTGTTAAAACTTATGTAGATGCACAAATTACAGCTTCTAATTCTGCTGATGGCGATACGGATGCTACTAACGAAATAAACACAGGATTTACTTTAAACGGTACTGCTTTAGAAATTACAGATGCAGACGGAACATTATCGCAAGATTTAGACGGAACTTTTGTTACGGAAACTGAATTAACAGCTAACAATACAGCAACTACAAACGCTATTGCTGCTGTGCAAACTGATGTTGACGCTAACGAAGCTGATGCAGACGCTGCTATAGCTCTAAAAGAAGATGCTGCCAACAAGTCTACCAACGTAGCTTTAGGAACTTCTGATGATGCTTTCCCTACTCAAAATGCTGTTAAAACTTATGTAGATGCACAAATTACAGCTTCTAATTCTGCTGATGGCGATACGGATGCTACTAACGAAGTAAACACAGGATTTACTTTAAACGGCACAGCTTTAGAAATTACAGATGCAGACGGAACATTGTCTCAAGATTTAGACGGAACCTTTGTTACGGAAACCGAATTAACAGCTAACAATACAGCAACTACAAACGCTATTGCTGCTGTGCAAACTGATGTTGACGCTAACGAAGCTGATGCAGACGCTGCTATAGCTCTAAAAGAAGATGCTGCCAACAAGTCTACCAACGTAGCTTTAGGAACTTCTGATGATGCTTTCCCTACTCAAAATGCTGTTAAAACTTATGTAGATGCACAAATTACAGCTTCTAATTCTGCTGATGGCGATACGGATGCTACTAACGAAGTAAACACAGGATTTACTTTAAACGGCACAGCTTTAGAAATTACAGATGCAGACGGGACATTGTCTCAAGATTTAGACGGAACTTTTGTTACGGAAACTGAATTAACAGCTAACAATACAGCAACTACAAACGCTATTGCTGCTGTGCAAACTGATGTTGACGCTAACGAAGCTGATGCAGACGCTGCTATAGCTCTAAAAGAAGATGCTGCCAACAAGTCTACCAACGTAGCTTTAGGAACTTCTGATGATGCTTTTCCTACTCAAAATGCTGTTAAAACTTATGTAGATGCACAAATTACAGCTTCTAATTCTGCTGATGGCGATACGGATGCTACTAACGAAGTAAACACAGGATTTACTTTAAACGGCACAGCTTTAGAAATTACAGATGCAGACGGAACATTGTCTCAAGATTTAGACGGAACCTTTGTTACGGAAACCGAATTAACAGCTAACAATACAGCAACTACAAACGCTATTGCTGCTGTGCAAACTGATGTTGACGCTAACGAAGCTGATGCAGACGCTGCTATAGCTCTAAAAGAAGATGCTGCCAACAAGTCTACCAACGTAGCTTTAGGAACTTCTGATGATGCTTTCCCTACTCAAAATGCTGTTAAAACTTATGTAGATGCACAAATTACAGCTTCTAATTCTGCTGATGGCGATACGGATGCTACTAACGAAGTAAACACAGGATTTACTTTAAACGGCACAGCTTTAGAAATTACAGATGCAGACGGAACATTGTCTCAAGATTTAGACGGAACCTTTGTTACGGAAACCGAATTAACAGCTAACAATACAGCAACTACAAACGCTATTGCTGCTGTGCAAACTGATGTTGACGCTAACGAAGCTGATGCAGACGCTGCTATAGCTCTAAAAGAAGATGCTGCTAACAAGTCTACCAACGTAGCTTTAGGAACTTCTGATGATGCTTTTCCTACTCAAAATGCTGTTAAAACTTATGTAGATGCACAAATTACTGCTTCTAATTCTGCTGATGGTGATACGGATGCTACTAACGAAATAAACACAGGATTTACTTTAAACGGCACAGCTTTAGAAATTACAGATGCAGACGGAACATTGTCTCAAGATTTAGACGGAACCTTTGTTACGGAAACCGAATTAACAGCTAACAATACAGCAACTACAAACGCTATTGCTGCTGTGCAAACTGATGTTGACGCTAACGAAGCTGATGCAGACGCTGCTATAGCTCTAAAAGAAGATGCTGCTAACAAGTCTACCAACGTAGCTTTAGGAACTTCTGATGATGCTTTTCCTACTCAAAATGCTGTTAAAACTTATGTAGATGCACAAATTACTGCTTCTAATTCTGCTGATGGTGATACGGATGCTACTAACGAAATAAACACAGGATTTACTTTAAACGGTACTGCTTTAGAAATTACAGATGCAGACGGAACATTATCGCAAGATTTAGACGGAACCTTTGTTACGGAAACTGAATTAACAGCTAACAATACAGCAACTACAAACGCTATTGCTGCTGTGCAAACTGATGTAGACACTAACGAAGCTGATGCAGACGCTGCTATAGCTCTAAAAGAAGATGCTGCTAATAAGTCGGACGATGTAAATTTAGCTGATGCTACAAATACAAAATTCCCTACTGAACTGGCTGTTAAAACTTATGTAGATGCACAAATTACAGCTTCTAATTCTGCTGATGGCGATACGGATGCTACTAACGAAATAAACACAGGATTTACTTTAAACGGTACTGCTTTAGAAATTACAGATGCAGACGGAACATTGTCGCAAGATTTAGACGGAACCTTTGTTACGGAAACTGAATTAACAGCTAACAATACAGCAACAACAAACGCTATTGCTGCGGTACAAACTGATGTAGACACTAACGAAGCTGATGCAGACGCTGCTATAGCTTTAAAAGAAGATTTAACAAACAAATCTGATGCTACAGACTTAGGAGATACAACACCATCTTCCTCTTTATATCCTACTCAAAATGCAGTAAAGACTTATGTAGATACTCAAATTAGTGGAATAATAGGCGGAAGTGTTACAAATCTAAGTCAGGATGATACCTCTGGTGTTATTAGCTATGTAAACGAATCTGCAATAACACAAACAGCTGAAGTTATTTCTACAGATACTAATAATGATATTACTCCTGGAACTGATGGTGGTGCTTTTTACAATAGTATGGTAAAAGCTATAGGAAAAGTAAATGCACTTGGTGTAGTACTAAAAGGTACAACTGGCGTTACTGTTGTTAAACAAGTTGGAGTTGGACATTACCGAGTAAACTTACCTGCTGGAACGGTTTCTGATGCTAACTACATTATTCAATTGAGTCAGCCAGGAAGAGCTGGTGTAGGTAATGATGACCCTGGAATTTCTTATAGCAATCAAACAGCTACAGGTTTTGATGTTATTATGGGTGATAACGATAATGGAGGTTCAGATAGAGCAAGGTTTGACTCTGAATTTATGTTTGTAATTCTAGACTTATAAAAATAACTAAAAGGTAAAATATAAAGACAATCAAAATAAAGTTTAACCCCTAAAATTTAAATCTATAATCAAAAAACCGAGTTACTTTTAGTTCCCCAAGTAATTCATCAAATTAAACAAACTACTACTACTTCTATTTACTAGTTACAAATCAACAACCAATAGCAGACTAGTATATTTTTTAGAAATAGTTAAAACCAATAATTTAATGACGATGAAAAAAATAATTTTTAAACTAATGTTACTAGCTCCAATAGTAATATCTTATGGCCAAATAGACCCTAACCTATTGTTAGGACTTACAACTGCAACTTCTGCTGAAATAAGTGGAATAACCGGTTCGTTAGAAGGTTCTATTTTGTATAATACAGATGAAAAACGCATCTATTTATACAACTCATCCCTTTGGCAAAAAATTCCAGATATCACAGATTTACTACCCGCAACCTATACCCCCGGTTCAATTTTATACACCAATTCATCTGGAGAACCTGAAGAGGACAACAATCAAATTTATTGGAACAGTACCAATAACAGACTAGGAATTGGAACTAATACTCCAACAAACAAAGTACAAGTTACTGGTGCTATAAGAAGTGCAGGTTTATTAAATAGTGATGGTAACCAAGGTGAACCATCATTTAGATTTAATGGAGATACCGATACAGGTATGTACAGAACTGCTACCAACGAACTTAATTTTAGTGTAGGCAACAAGGAGGCTATTCGTATAGACAAATACAGCTCTACCAACTCCCAAGTTTTAATTAGTGAGCGTTTAGGTATTGGTTTTAACTTGCCTGAAGACCTTGCATACTCTGGAGAAAATGCGCATTCTACCTTAGATGTTAAAGGTTCTGTTTCTACAGCTATAGATGTTACCTCTGGAGATTTAGCTTTAGATGAAACCCATCATACTATAATATTAGGAGGTGCTCATAATATAACATTACCTGACGCATCTACCTGTAAAGGCAGAATATATATTATTAAAAACCCAATACTTTTTGGAATTGGAATAACGGCAAGCATAAGTACTTACAAAAGTTTATTAGGCTTAGATGTAAACTTAATAATTAGTCAAAAAACTATCTGGCTACAAAGTGATGGCACAGATTGGCAACAAATACAATAATAATGAAACACATACTTTTCTATATCTCTCTAAGTGTCTCTTGTATACTAACATCACAAAATGTGGTGCACAATACAGGGAACTTAAAAATTTTTAATGACGGACAAATTGGTTTTCATATTGATTTGACAAACGATGGAAATTTTGACCAAAACGAAGGTTTAGCCGGTTTTTATAGTGATGATACCAGGACTATCTCCGGAGCTTTTAAACCTGTTTTTAATGATATGGAAATTGTAGTTACCAATGACTTATTTTTAGATGTAGCCGTTGGTATAACCAACAATAACAATTTTATTTTAGGTGATGTAGTTACTCCCAGAAACGCTACAGATATAAATTTAGATTTTATTAACTACGCCTTTTATAATGGTGATGGTAACCTAACAAAAGTAGATGGTTACGCTGCTGTAACAGACAAATACAACTTTAGTTTCCCTGTTGGCGATGCTGATAAAATTAGACCTCTTTATTTAGATTCTGAAACAAATAACAATACTGCAAAGAGCGCTTACTTTTATGAAGACCCTAATTCTCCATCAACATTTACAAAAACCTTTAATACAGATAATTTTGCTGATATTTTAACTGCTGTAAGTACATATGAGTTTTGGCACCTAGAAGCAGACACCAACTCTAAAATTACATTAACTTGGGATGATGATAGCAGTATAGACAGTTTTACTGATACTATTGAAGATTTACGCATTGTAGGATGGAACAAAACATTAAACATTTGGGAAAATCTAGGCAATACAGATATAACCGGAAACTTTAGTTCTGGCTCCATAACGTCAGATACTTTTGTGCCAAATAATTATGATATAATTACCTTTGGGAGTAGTTTAAGTGCTATTTCTACTAATTTTGAAAACTATTTTGTATCTCCAAATAATGATGGTGTTAATGATTTTCTTTACTTTAAAGAAGTATCGTTATCTCCTAAAAATAACAACTTAAGAATATATAGCAGATGGGGAAGAATTGTGTATGACAAAGATGCTTACAACAATACTTTTGGAGGTATAGCTAATGTAAGTGGCGTTGTAAAAGCCGGTAATGCTCTACCAGATGGTGTTTACTTTTATATTTTAAATTTAAAAGATGTAAATATTATACACCAAGGGTATATCTATTTAGGAAAGCAAAACCAATAATGCGTACTTTTGTTTTTCATTTATTAACAGTATGAAAGACCAAAAAGAACTTACATTTAAATTAATTTCTGCTATTGAAACTTACCCAGTTAGACATCCTGTATTAAGAGCAGGTAAACCCCTATCTTCGTGTGAGTTTTCTGGTGATAATTTAAAAACTACTTTTCATATTGGCGCATACCAAAACAACCAATTAATAGGTGTTGCAAGCCTGTTACAAGTAAAAAATACTTCTATTTTAAATGTTTTTGCTTACCAACTTAGAGGAATGGCCATAGCTAATGAACACCAAGGAAAGGGACTTGGCAAAAAAATTATTAACTATGCAGAAACAATTTTAAAAGAAAAAGGCGTTTTATTATTGTGGATGAACGCCAGAGTAAGCGCAATTCCTTTTTATACAAAATGTGGTTATACCAAAAGTGGCAGCATTTTTGACATACAAAAGGTGGGACCACACGTGGTTATGTTTAAAAAATTAAATTAAGAGTTATGCAAAGAAGATCATTTATCCTAAAAACCGGAATTATAGGTGCTGCCGCAATTACGGCTCCACAACTTATTTTTGCTCAAGAGCAAGAAGAAGAAGTTACCTATTCTATTGAAGAGTTAATGGGTAAAGCAGATATAGATTTGTATGGCAAAGGAATTAACCTAAGAAAAGAAGCCCATGATGCTTTTAAAAAAATGAAAGTAGCTGCTTACAGTGCTGGCATTGATTTAAAAATAGTATCCAGCTATAGAAATTACTACAGACAAGAAGGTATTTGGGAACGTAAGTATTTAAAATATACAGACGATCAAAAAATGAAACCTTTAAATGCTATTGATAAAATTATTGAATACTCTACTATTCCTGGTACAAGTAGACACCATTGGGGAACAGATATTGATATTATAGATGGCTATCAAAAAACTAGCGGAGATGTTTTAGTTCCTAAAAAATTTGAAGAAGGTGGGCCGTTTGAAGACCTTAAAAAATGGATGGACGAAAACGCGAACGACTTTGGTTTTTACTTAGTGTATACTAACAACAAAAAACGTAGAGGTTTTAAATATGAGCCTTGGCATTATAGCTACGCCCCTATTTCTAAACCTATGCTAGAACAGTTTAGAGGTAAAAATATTATGAGGTTGGTAAAAGAGCAACAACTTTTAGGTGGTGAACACTTTACTGCTGGCTTTTTAAAATCTTATATAGTAAACAATATTTTAGATATTAATCCAGAACTTTTATAACTCTTTTTGTATCTTGGTTTTTAACTAACCAAGAATAAACTATAATGAGAAGAGGAAATTGGAAAATAAGAATACTTATAGGGCTTGCCATTGTTGCTTTTGCATACATACAAAGGTGCAGCAATAAAGAAGAAAACCCGTATACCGGTAGAGTGCAAAATATTAATATGGATGCCAATCAAGAAATTGCTATTGGTTTACAAAGTGCTCCACAAATGGCACAACAACACGGAGGTTTATATCCAGACCAAAAATTGCAAAATTTTGTAGATGCTGTTGGCAACAAATTAGTACAAAATAGTATTGCTAAAGACACTCCTTACAAATACGAGTTTCATTTATTGGCAGACGAAAAAACCATTAATGCTTTTGCGTTACCAGGCGGACAAATATTTATTACCTATGCCCTATTCTCTAAGCTTAATGAAGCACAATTGGCTGGTGTTTTAGGACATGAAATAGGACACGTAATTGGCAGACATTCGGCAGAACGTATAGCAGACAGCAATTTTTGGCAAACATTATCTACAGGGGCATCTGTTGGTGCAGATATGGGAGGTGTTGTTAACGGTATAGGACAAAAAACCTTACTCACTAATGGTCGTGGAGACGAATTAGAAAGTGATGAACTTGGAGTGTTATTTATGATACAATCTGGTTACAACCCAGAAGAAATGATAGCTGTAATGAAAATTTTAAAGGCAGCCGCAGGACCTAACAGGCAACCAGAGTTTCAAAGCACTCACCCAGATCCTGAAAACAGAATAGAAAAAATTAAAGAAGCAATAGAAAAATATAAAAACGAAAAATAACTATTCGACGAAATGCATTTTAATCTCGTTATTTTTATTTAGCTTTGTAGCATCCCAAACCTAACTTATTGTTTTTAACCATTATAGCTTTGAGAATATTAATTCTAAAAAAGAGACTATATGGGAAGGCTACTAGAATACAAACGAATTTATTTAAGCGCATTTGACAATTGCAGACCAATACTGGCTGTGATTTTATTAAAAGCATATTCATTTTTTTGCTTTGCGCTAATATCTATAACTGTCTATGCATTTTTATACAGAGCATTTACAGGGTTTAGATTCTAAAAAATTATACTTTTTTACGAGAACACCTAAAAGTATTACCTAATAAAAAAATCCCTTTGAGTTTTCTTCAAAGGGATTTTTTAGTTGATGATTGTTGGATGAACTCTACTTTCTTTTTCTTTTATTTTTTCTTGCTAACTTTTTTTCTTTAGCTACTTGCTCTAAAAAAGCTATAGTTTCTTTTGCATTAGATAATTCTGCGTGCTTCATTATTGTACGTCCTTTATCGCATTTAATTCTAATATCTGCACCGTTTGCTACAAGTATCTCTAAAATTTCTACCTTATTGTATCGCGCAGCAAATATAGCAGGCGTCATACCATTCGACTTTTTATTTACATCTTCTCCAAATTCTATAAGTTTACGTACCGTTTCTACATCGCCCTTTAAAATAGCCATACAAAAAGGGTTTACGGTTTCTAAAGCAACATTTACTACTTTGTAATTTGGTAATACTGCATTAACATTTGCTTTTACTACTGTTGTTGCTACCACTAAAGCAGCCGCAAAAACTAAAATTGTTTTTTTCATGATGATTGTTGTTTTTTGATTTAATTGATGAATTGTATACACAGATAAAGACGACAACTAGGAACATATGTTTCAGTAAAAACTGATTATAACATAATTTTAACAGCTGTTTTAAGAAACGATATCGTTTTAGTAAAACCAATACGTTAACACTTTCTAAAAAATGAAAAAAAGACAAGTAAGTTAACCATAAAACTTAATAATTGGTGCTATTTTTGAGTAGCAAAAAAATAAAAAAGATGAACAAAAAAGTTATTTTAATGATTTTAGACGGATGGGGGAAATCTCCAGATCCTAAAATCTCGGCCATAGAAAACGCAAATACTCCTTTTATAGATGGATTGTATACCAAATATGCAAATGCTAATTTATTAACCGACGGAATGAATGTTGGTTTACCAGAAGGACAAATGGGTAACAGTGAAGTTGGACATATGAATTTGGGTGCTGGCCGTATTGTTTATCAAGATTTAGCAAAAATTAACTTAGCTGTTAAAGAAAATACTCTTAAGGATGAGGAAGTAATTAAAAACGCCTTTAAGTATGCTAAAGAAAATAATAAAGCTGTTCATTTTTTAGGTCTTCTTAGTAATGGTGGTGTACACTCACACACTTCACATTTAAAAGGGTTAATTACAGCTGCTGAAAGTTATGGTGTAGAAAATTCTTATATACATGCTTTTACAGATGGTAGAGATGTTGATCCTAAAAGTGGTAAAAGCTACATAAATGATATTATTACCTTTTGTAAAGATAAAAACACCAAATTAGCAAGTGTTATTGGTCGTTACTACGCTATGGATCGTGATAAACGTTGGGAGCGCGTTAAATTAGCATATGACTTATTAGTTAATAATGCCGGTACAAAAACCAACAATGTAGAGCAAGCTATACAAGATAGCTATGATAACGATGTTACAGATGAATTTGTTAAGCCAATTGTTGTAACAGATAAAAATGGTGACCCAACAGCAAAAATACAAGAAAATGATGTTGTTATTTTCTTCAATTTTAGAACAGACCGTGGTAGAGAACTAACAGAAATGTTAAGTCAAGAAATGTTTCATGAGTACAACACACACCCGCTAAAGTTATATTATGTTACAATGACAAATTATAACGAGGCCTATAAAAATGTGCATGTTATTTATGACAAAGCAAATATTGAGGAAACTTTAGGTGAAGTGTTATCTAAAGCAGGAAAAAAGCAAATTCGTATTGCTGAAACAGAGAAATATCCTCACGTTACATTTTTCTTCAACGGTGGTAGAGAGGTTCCTTTTGATGGTGAGCAGCGTATTTTATGTCCGTCTCCTAAGGTTGCTACTTATGACTTACAGCCAGAAATGAGTGCTTTTGATATTAGAGACGCTATTATACCAGAATTGAACAAAGCAGAGGCAGATTTTGTTTGCCTAAACTTTGCTAATCCAGATATGGTAGGACATACAGGAGATATGCAAGCCGCAATAAAAGCCTGCGAAACTGTAGACAGTTGTGCAGAAGCTGTAATTACTGCAGGTTTAAAAAATGATTACACTACTATTGTAATAGCAGATCATGGTAATTGTGAAACTATGGTAAACCCAGATGGGAGCCCCAACACTGCACATACAACCAATCCTGTACCACTAATTTTGGTAGACAAAGAATTAAAACAAATTAATGATGGTGTTTTAGGAGATATAGCACCTACAATTTTAAAATTAATAGGAGTAAAACAACCAGAGCTAATGACACAAAAATCTTTAGTTTAAGATTTTTAACGTTATAATACTGTTTTTATAAGATTGTTTTACCTTTGCAAACTATGGTAAAAATTAAAACACCTGAAGAAATAGAAATAATGCGCGAAAGTGCATTAATGGTTTCTAAAACATTAGGCTTAATTGCTAAAGAAATTAAGCCTGGTGTAACTACATTGCAGTTAGATAAAATTGCAGAAGAATTCATTAGAGATAATGGTGGTATTCCTGGTTTTTTAGGATTATATGATTTTCCTAACACATTATGTATGAGCCCTAACCAACAGGTTGTACACGGCATACCTAATAATAAACCATTAGAGAATGGCGAAATTATATCTGTAGATTGTGGTGTATTAAAAAATGGTTACTACGGAGATCACGCATACACTTTTGAAGTTGGAGAAGTAGATCCGGAAACTAAAAAATTGCTTGATATTACTAAGCAATCTTTATATGTAGGTATAAAAGAATTTAAAGCCGGCAATAGAGTTGGTGATGTTGGTTTTGCAATACAACAATTTTGCGAAGCGCAAGGTTATGGTGTTGTTCGTGAACTAGTTGGCCACGGCTTAGGCAAAAAAATGCATGAAGGACCAGAAATGCCTAACTATGGTAAACGCGGTAGAGGCAAAAAGTTTGTTGAAGGTATGGTAGTTGCTATAGAGCCAATGATTAACCAAGGTACAAGAAAAATTGTACAGCATAGTGATGGTTGGACAATTACAACTTTAGATAACAAACCAAGTGCACATTTTGAGCATGATGTAGCAATTGTAAATGGCAAACCACAATTATTATCTACTTTTGATTATATTTATGAAGCCCTAGGAATAGAGAGTAATGAAGAGGATGAGTTTAGGGTAAAATAACAACCTAACCACATCTTTAATTTATGAATTGTAAAACGTGCAATACAGGCATTACAAACACACATAAATATTGCTCTAATTGTGGAGCAAAAATAGTTTTAGACAGAATATCATTAAAAGGCGCATGGCAAGAGTTCATTGGGCCTTTTTTTAGTTGGGACAATAACTTCTGGAAAACCTTTTTTAACTTATTTACAAAACCTAAAGAGGTTTTAGAGGCTTATATAGGTGGTGCTCGTAAAAAATATTTTCAGCCATTTTCATATTTGGTAGTTTACGCAACTATTGCCTTAATTATTAATAAAATTTTTCCTAGTACAGAAGTAGCAGATTTTACTAACGGTATCAAATCCGGTTTAGGGGATGCTAACCCCAAAGCTCCAAAAGAGGCATTAGAAAGCATAAATATAATTTATCAGTTTTACTCTAATTATTATAATCTAATTATAATATCTAGCATTCCTGCGTATAGCTTACTAACATATTTAACTTTCAAAAAAAGAGACCATAACTACTCAGAGCACTTAGTTTTTAACGCATACATACAAGCCAATTTAGGCTATATACTTATTGCTTCACAACTTATTTTTTTTAACCTTATAGGGCTTTCAAAAGGACTAATTTCAAGTGCTTTTATACTTATATCTGCTATTTATGGATTATATGTTTTCATAAAATTATATCAACTTACTTTTAAACAAACACTCTATGCCTTTTTTAGATATGCGGGCTATATTATACTAGCTTTTATTACTTTAATGATTTTAAGTATTGGTGTTGGTATTTTGTATGCAATGACAATAAAAACTAGCTAAAACATACTTTTAAAGTATATTTACGTTTTAATAATTGCTACACAAATATGAAGCAAGCATTTAGTACCTAAATACATTTATGAAAAAGCTTTTTAAGACTATTTTAAATACCATACCTAGACCACTATTAATAAAACTAAGTTATGTATCACGTCCTATACTAACATTTTTTATGCGTGGCAAAACCTATGTAGACCCAATAGATGGCAAAGGCTTTAAAAAGTTTTTACCGTACGGATATGAAAAGCAACGAGACAATGTATTATCTCCTTCAACACTATCGTTAGAGCGCCATAGACTTCTTTGGCTTTATTTACAGAGCGAAACAGACTTTTTTACAGCAGATCTTAAGGTGCTACATTTTGCACCTGAACAAGCGTTTTATAAGCGTTTTAGAAAAATGAAAAATTTAGAGTACACTACCACAGATTTAGAATCTCCTTTAGCAGATGTAAAAGCAGACATATGCAACTTACCTTTTAAAGACAATAGTTATGATGTTATACTATGCAACCATGTTTTAGAGCATATACCAGATGACACCAAAGCTATGCAAGAAATGTACAGAGTTTTAAAACCTGGCGGATGGGGAGTTTTTCAAATACCACAAGATTTAAGTAGAGAAAATACTTTTGAAGACGATACCATAACAGATAAAAAAGAACGTACTCGTATTTTTGGACAGTATGACCACGTACGTATTTACGGCAAAGATTACTTTGCCAAATTAAGAAAAATAGGATTTACGGTTGAAGAGGTAAATTACACTAAAAAATTACCACCACAAGATGTTAAAAAATATTGCTTAGCCCAAGGAGAAATAATACCCGTAGTAAAAAAATAGCCTACTCTAATAGTAAGTCTTTAAAGCCTTTTGTAATATATTCTTTTGTATTACCATCATCATCCAAATAAATAATGTAGGCTTGCAATGTAGAGTCTTTTTCAATTATTTTTTTAGAATCTTCTAAATCCATTGCCATAAAAGAAGTTGCATAACCATCTGCTTTAGCACAGTTACCGGTAATAATAGTTGTTCCTAAAACTTTAGCGTTTTTAGTATACCCAGTTTTTGGATTTAATGTGTGCACATATTTTTCTTTGGTAACTGGATCTACTCTAAAATGCCTGTAATTACCTGAAGATGCCATAGCTACATTTTTAAGTGTTACAGCTGCTTTATAATTGGTTCGGTCTTCAACCTCAGGGTCATTAATACCAACAACCCATTTTTTCTTCTTTTTTAAATTTTCGCCTTTAGCATAAATCTCTCCTCCTACTTCAATTAAAAAGTCTGTAATACCCTTACTCTCTAACATTACTGCTAGCCTGTCTATAGAATACCCTTTAGCAATAGCATTAAAATCAAACAAAATGTTAGTATTTGCTTTCTTTATGGTGCCTTTATTAGTTAGTTCTACTTTACTAAAACCAACATACTCTAACAAGCTATCTACTTTAGAGCTGTCTAATTTTATTTGCTCTCCTGGCCCAAAACCCCAAGCATTTACTAAAGTCCCTACAGTAGGATCAAAATAGCCATCAGTTTTGCTATTAATATCTTTAGATAGGTTAAAAACCTCTTTAAACATATGGTCTACTTGTAAGGTAGAATCTCCTTTATTAATTTTAGAAATGTCTGATGAAGGCATATAGGTAGACATAGACTTGTTTATCACTTTAAAAACTGAATCTATTTCTTCTTGAAAATTAGTCGTTTCATTTGTAAAATAAATAATACTGTATGATGTACCCAGAGCAGATCCATTATTTCGGTTCTCTACAATTTTAGATTTATTATCATTTTTACAAGCTGTAAATAAGCAACCGGTAGCAATAAATAGTACTACTTTTAATTTATACTTTAATAAGTCCGTCATAATCTACTATATATTCTTCATTTAAATACACTGGCAAGTTAGGGTCTGCTGCATTAGTTAACCTTACTCCTGCATAATAAGCAGTAGCATCCATTTTTTCTGCATGATCTTTCATTTTTTCCATAAAAGGAATGTCGTATGCATTAGGATTGTTAGGGTAAGCAATTGCCCTAACAACTATAAAATGTAAAACTTTATCTTTTAAACACACAAATTGAGGGTTACGCTTAGGTTTACTGTTAACACCCATAAACTCATACCCATTTGCCTCTAAATGCTTACCAACAATGTTCATTGCCAAGTTATGTAGCTCTTGCTCTGTTAATGGTTTTCCCATACTGCAAAATTAGAATAAAAAAAGAGACTGCCCCAATAAAGAAGCAATCTCTTTCTAACTAAATTAAATAAGAAATCTTAAGCTCTATAAGCTTTTTAAATATTTTACAGCAGCATGTGCATTGGCAGCTTTAGCATATTTTAATGCCGTAACACCAATTTTAGATTTTGCCTTAACATTTGCACCATTTGCTACTAAAAGCTTCATAAGCTCTACTTTATTATATCTTGCAGCGTACATTAATGGAGTCATACCCATTGTACCTGATTTTTGATTAATATCTGATCCAAATTCTAAGAATTTTTTAGTGGTATCAAAATTACCCTTAACAACAGCTATGCTTAAAGGAGATAAATCCTTGATAGTTGTTTTTTCAATTTTTAAATTTTTCTTTAACACTGGTTTATCCGGACCATTACTAGCTGATAAACTTGTTGCTACTAAACTAAATACGATTCCGAAAGCGATAATTGATTTTTTCATGATAATTGTTTTTTGATGTGATGATTGTTTTTTTTTGATTTTAATAATGTTGTTTTGACACTACACTTATATAGACGATGAAAAATTTATTTTGTTTCAGAAATTTTTCATTATAACTTTTATTTAACACTGATTAGGAGTTAGTTAAAAGCTTGTTAACGTTCTAAAAACAAGTTGTTAGCATTGCTTAAATTGATTGCAAAAAGGCCACTGCTTCTGAGGCTTTAGATAATTTTGCATAGCCAAGTGCCGTATAGCCAATTTTAGATTTTAATGTAGTATCTGCTCCATTACTAATTAACAGTTTTAACAGTTTAACATTGTTATACCTTGCTGCATACATTAAAGGTGTCATACCTGTACTAACAGATTTTTCATTACTATCTGCTCCATACGCCAAAAAACTTGCCGTTGTACCATAATCTCCTTTTGCTACTGCAATACTTAAAGGCGAAACATTTTTAATTGTTGTTACATTAATTTTTTTTATAGGTAATGGCTTTTTCTCTGATGCTATAGAAGTTGCTACTACACTTAATAAAAGACTACATGCGATGATTGATTTTTTCATGATTGATGATTTAATTGATTACTAAATTTTAATTACAATGTAAAAGTAGAACAGTAATACAGTAAAAAAAATAGTTTTATGATGAACGGTAATAACCAAGAAACGAACGGTGAAAAGCAAGACTTTAATTAAAAATGCATATTTAAATAGAAGTCACATTAAAAATAGTGCATAAAAAAAGCCAGTACAAATGTACCGGCTTTTAAACTTATATTTTTTAGACTTATCCTCCAAAGTCATCAAATCTGATGTGCTCATCTGGAATACCAAAATCTTCACCCATTTTCTGAACAGCTTTGTTCATTAAAGGAGGTCCACAGAAATACAATTCAATATCTTCTGGAGACTCATGATGACTTAAATAATTATCTATTACACAATTGTGAATAAACCCTACAAAACCATCACCAGGCGCATCTATATTTTCTTTTACTTTCCAGTTATCTTCTGGTAAAGGCTCAGAAAGTGCTAAGTAAAACTTAAAGTTAGGGAATTCTTTTTCTAACTCGTAGAAATGATCCAAGTAGAATAACTCTCTCTTAGAACGTCCACCATACCAGTAAGTAACTTTTCTTCCTGTTTTTAATGTTTTAAATAAGTGGTATAAGTGAGAACGCATTGGCGCCATACCTGCTCCACCACCAACATAAAGCATTTCAGATTCAGACTCATTAATAAAGAACTCACCGTAAGGTCCAGAAATAACAACTTTATCTCCTGGTTTTTGTGCAAATATGTAAGATGAAGCTACACCTGGGTTAACATCCATCCATCCGTTTTTAGCTCTATCCCAAGGCGGAGTAGCAATACGTACGTTTAACATAATTTCACGACCTTCTGCAGGGAAAGAAGCCATTGAGTAAGCTCTTTCTACAGTTTCTTCGTTTTTCATTACTAAAGGCCATAAATTAAATTTATCCCATTCTGCCTGAAACTTATCTGGAGTTTCATGCTCTTCAGGGTGAGCCGTAATATCTATATCAGAATACTTAATTTCACATTCAGGAATTTCTATCTGAATATATCCACCAGCTTTGTAGCCCATATCCTCTGGAATTTCAACTACAAATTCTTTAATAAATGATGCAACATTGTAGTTACGTACAACTGTAGCATCCCATTTTTTAATACCAAATACTTCTTCAGGAATGGTAATTTCCATATCCTGCTTTACTTTAACCTGGCAAGCTAAACGCGCACCGTGGTTTAACTCTTTTTTAGAGAAGTGAGGTGTTTCTGTTGGTAAAGCATCTCCACCACCAGATAAAACGTGACACTCACACTGTATACAAGTACCACCACCACCACATGCAGATGGTAAAAATATTTTTTGGTTACCTAATGTTGTAAGCAAAGAACTACCAGAGCCTACTTCAACCTTCTTTTCTCCATTAATGGTTATAGTAACAGGACCAGAAGGAGATAATTTTTCTTTTGTAAAAAGTAAAAGAGCAACTAATAATAACAATAACGCCATAAAAGCAATTACCGTAATTACAATTGTACCTATTGTGCTTGTAGCTAAAATCATTCTTATTTATTTAAAGCGTTATTGTAAGAAACTGAATTTTCATCAATTTCATTTTTAACTTCCTTGTCTTGTGCCTTCTGTGCAGTTTCTTTTGCTTCTTTTTTAGGAGCATCATCACCACCAGTTAACATACCACCAAAGCTCATAAAGCCAATAGCCATAAGACCTGTGATTATAAACGTAATACCTAAACCTCTTAAAGGAGCAGGAACGTTAGAGTATCTAATTTTTTCGCGAATTGCAGCAATAGCTAAAATTGCTAAAAACCAACCAATACCAGAACTTATACCGTAGTTAAAAGCCAAACCTAACGTTTGTATATCTCTAGATTGCATAAATAAAGAACCACCTAAAATGGCACAGTTTACTGCAATTAAAGGTAAAAATATACCCAAAGAGTTATATAATGATGGCGAAAACTTTTCTACTACTATCTCAACCAATTGTACCATTGTTGCAATAGTTGCAATAAATAATATAAATGATAAAAAGCTTAAGTTATAATCTGCATACTCTGGCCCTAACCAAGCTAAAGCACCATCTCTTAACAAGTACTGATCTAACAACCAGTTCATAGGTACAGTTACTGCAAGTACAAATATTACTGCAGCACCAAGACCTACGGCTGTGGATACTTTTTTAGATACTGCCAAATAGGAACACATTCCTAAAAAGGTAGCAAATACCATATTATCTATAAATATGGATTTAAAAAATAATTCTACATGTTCTAACATAACATTGTATTTTTTATATAACTAGTTCTAGTTTTCTTCTATTAATGCTTTATTTCTTGAACGTTGCACCCAAATAATGATACCAACTACTATTAATGCCATTGGAGACAATAACATAAACCCGTTGTTTTCATATCCTATGGCATACAATCCTGTTTTCTCAATAGGATCTCCTAATACTTTAAATCCTAATAATGTACCAGAACCTAAAAGTTCTCTAAAGAAACCAACAATAATTAATATTAAACCATAACCAAATGAGTTTCCAATACCATCTAGGAAAGATCTCCAAGGTCCGTTTGCTAATGCAAAAGCCTCAAAACGTCCCATAATAATACAGTTTGTAATAATTAACCCAACAAATACAGAAAGGGTTTTACTAAGTTCATATGCAAATGCTTTAAGCACTTGATCTACTATAATAACTAAGGCAGCTACTACTACCAATTGCACAATAATTCTAATTTTAGAAGGTATAATGTTTCTCATTAAAGAGATAACAACGTTACCTATTCCTAATACAAACATTACTGAAACCGCCATTACTATTGACGCTTTTAACTCTGCTGTAATTGCCAATGCAGAACATATACCTAATACCTGTATAGTAATTGGGTTGTTATCTGCTAATGGATCTAATATTAGATTTGCATCTTTTTTAGAAAGTAATCCCATTTCTTATTTTTTAGCTATAGTTTCTAAATAATCTTGATAAAGTTTAACGCTTTCTTTTATCATAGCTGTTACACCATTACCTGTAATGGTTGCACCTGCTAAAGCATCTACTTTATTATCATCTTTTCTTTCGTTTATTGGGTCATTGTTACCTTTAGCAACACTAATTCCAACAAAGGCTCCGTTGTTTAAAATAGATTCTCCTTTAAAATCATCCATAAAATAACGTTGCTTTATGTTTGCTCCTAGACCAGGTGTTTCTCCTTTATGATCAAAAAACACACCTTGTACTTTTAAGTCTTCGCCTACTGCAACAAAGCCCCATATAGCATCCCAAAGACCTTTACCTCTCATTGGTATGATGTAAGATTTTACACCATCTTTTTCACCAATAAATAATGGTAATTTTCTAACTTCGCCATTTTTAGCTGCTGTTTCTTGCTTTTTTAAATCTATTAAATAAGCTTCGTCATTTGGCGTAATTTTACCATTTTCAATAACTATTTGCTCTTTAATATATTTTTTAAACTCAGCTTCTACTTTATCTGTAGGTATAAAATTTATACTCCCTTCGTCTACATTATCATTAACACCCATTGCATAAAGGATGTTTTGTTGCTTCTCAAACTTTTCATTCATCTTAATTTTACCACTTAAACTAGATGCAGTAAATGCTAAGATAGAACCCACAACTACAACCATAATGGCTGCAAAAATGACGGTGTAACTATTTTTATCTGTATTAATTGCCATATCTATTCTTTTAACGCTAATTAAGCTGTAGCTTTATTTGATCTTTTTAAACGTTTTTTTACATTACTTTGCACTACATAATGATCTATAGTTGGAGCAAAAACGTTCATTAATAATATTGCTAAGAATACGCCTTCTGGATAAGCAGGGTTAAACACTCTAATTAAAACAGAGATAAACCCAATAAAGAAACCGTAATACCATTTTCCTTTATTAGTTTGTGAACCAGTTACAGGATCTGTAGCCATATATACAATACCAAAAGCTAAACCTCCAACAAGTAAATGTTGCCAGAACTCAAAGCTCATTAATCCGTAAAACTTACTTCCTTCACTAATCCAATCTGCACTAACAACCCCGTTAAAGATTAAGCCCATTGTTAAAGCACCTATTACAGCGCTTAACATAATTCTCCAGCTAGCTATTTTTGTAAAGATTAAAAATAAACCACCTAATAGAATTAAAAACGTAGACGTTTCACCAACAGAACCTGGTATAAAACCAAAGAACATATCTGAAATTGAGTATGATGCATCTGTATTTTGAGCTAACTGTCCTAAGATAGTTTCACCAGAAATAGCATCTGCAGTACCAGCTCTTTCTACAGCCTCGTGTACCCATACTTTATCACCACTCATCCAAGTTGGATAAGCAAAGAATAAAAATGCTCTAATTGTTAATGCTGGGTTTAAGATATTCATACCTGTACCACCAAAAACTTCTTTCCCTATTACAACACCAAAAATAACTGCTATAGCTAGCATCCATAATGGTGTATCTATTGGTACAATTAATGGTACTAACATACCAGTTACCAAGTAACCTTCTTCTACCTCATGTCCTTTAATAACAGCAAAAACAAACTCTACTGCTAAACCAATTACATAAGATACTATTACCAATGGTAATACCGTTGTTAAACCTACTAAAAAGTTATCCCATGTTATAAAATCATTTAGTAATGAAAAATCTGCAGGGAAACCATTAATTGCAGAATAATGTTGGTAACCCGCATTAAACATCCCGAAAATTAAAACCGGAATTAACGCCATTATTACCGTATTCATTGTACGCTTTAAATCATCTGCTGCTCTTACGTGAGACCCAGAGTGCGTAGTTTCATTAGGCAAGTACAAAAACGTATGGATTGCATTAAATGCAGGCGCCATTTTTTTGCCTTTATACTTTTCCTTTAAATTGTGTAATGTATTTTTAAGACCCATCTTTTATCCTATTTCTTTTTGTAATAAGTCCAACCCTTCTCTAATTATTTGCTGATGCGGTTGTTTAGATATACAGATAAACTCTGTTAAAGCAAAATCTTCAGGTGCAACCTCATACAATCCAAGTTGTTCCATTTCATCTAAATCCTTTATCATACAAGCTTTTAGCAGTTGCATTGGATAAATATCTAATGGAAAAACTTTTTCATAAGCACCAGTTACCACAAATGCTCTATGTTCTCCGTTAGTATTGGTATTTAAATCGTATTTTTTCTTAGGGTTTAACCAAGAGAAAGTCATTGCTCTAGTAGACGATATTTTGTTAAAAACTGGCTTATTCCAACCAAACAACTCGTAATCATCTCCTTCAGGAATAACAGTTACTGTGTTATTATAAAACCCTAAATACCCTTCTGGGCTAGTTTTAGAACCTGTTAACACATCACCATTAATTACTCTAAAGTTCTCTATAGAAACTCCGCTACCATATAAAAATGTAGAAATTTCTGATCCAATAGTAGTTGTGTAATATTTTGGAGATTTAACTGCAGAACCTGCTAATGCAATAGTTCTTTGAGGGTTAAATTTACCTGTTAACAACAACTCACCTATTATAACTAGGTCTTGTGCATTAACTGTCCAAACTACTTCTCCTTTGTTAATAGGATCTATCTTGTTTATTTGTGTACCCACTAAACCTGCTGGATGCGGACCAGCTACTTTATGTTCTGTTACACCAGACAAACCAGACAATGGAGAGTTGCTACTACCCACAGAAATGTGCACTTGGCCAGATGTTAAAGTTGCTAATGCTGTAACAGCCGCTTGCAACTCTTTTTCTTTGCCTTGTAACACGTAATCTAAATTGGCTGCTAATGGAGCTGTTGTATACCCAGAAATAAATATAGCCTTTGGAGCCACATTAGGGTTTGCAACAACATCATACGGTCTTTGTTTTACAAAAGGCCAACAACCAGACATTAGCAACTGCGACTTTACGTCTTCTGCAGATGCGCTTGCCAAGTTTAGCGTACTGTGTTCTACTACTTCACCACTTTTATTAGCGCGTATTTTCAGCGTTAATATTTTTCTCCTTGCACCTCTTACAATTTCAACAAGCTCACCAGACACAGGAGAAACAAACTTCATTTCTTCTACATCTTTGTTGTAAAAAATAGGTTCACCTGCTTTTACAGTTGCCCCTTCTTTTACCAACATTTTTGGCATTATCCCGTGAAAATCATTAAGATTTATTGCATAAACATTGCTTAAAACCGCTTTAGAAGTAGTTTGCTCAGCGGCACCGACTAGGTTTATATTTAAGCCTTTTTTTATTCGAATGTCTTTAGACATATTATTGCAGACCTTAGGTTAACAAAATTTCGTGCAAATTTAAAGTTTTAAGCGCAAACTTCCTTGTTAAATCAGCTAAGATGTTTTTATTTATATTAATTCTAAATAAAATTTTAACACTTTTTATCCACGTAATTTTTAGGCATAACTTTTGCTTATCTTTGTGATACAATTATTATATAAATGAAATACTACTCTTTTTTACTTTTTATAATTTTAGTTAGTTTCTCTACTTACGCACAAAACGCTGTAGAAAAAGATGCTCCTAACCATATAAAATCTATTGTATTTAAAGGACCTACAGAAGATCAATTTCCTATTGCACAATTGGGAGATAAAATTTATTTAGAGTTTGATGACTTAACTGCCTCTGAAGAAGATTACTACTACAAAATATCATACTATAATTATGATTGGTCTCCGTCTACACTGTCCAAATCTCAGTATTTAAGTGGCTTTGACAATCTTAGAATCACAAATTACGAAAATAGTTACAACACACTACAAGCTTACTCTAATTACCGCTTACAAATACCCAATAGCAGCATTAGTTTAAAGGTAAGTGGCAATTATATGTTAGAAATATACAACAGCTATAATGAGCTTCAATTTTCTAGACGCTTTATAATTTACAAGGATGCTGTAGCAGTAGGCGTTAGTCCAAAAAGAACAAGAGACTTTGAGTTTCTAAACCAAAAGCAAGCCATACAAATTGCCATAAACGCAGGTAATTTTCAACTTATCAACCCAAAAAAAGAGGTTAAAGTTACAATTTTAAAAAACTACTACTGGCCTACTGCAATTACCAATTTAAAACCACAATATACAATTGGTAAGGAGTTGTTATACAAATACGACAAAGAAAGTAGTTTTTTTGGCGGTAATGAGTTTTTAAATTTTACCACAAAAGATTTACGCGCAACTAGCACTGCAATTGCACGTGTAGAGATGAAAGAATTGTACAACCACTATATGTATGCAGATCTAATTAGAGCCAACGAGCCTTATACCTATTACCCAGATATTAATGGCGACTTTGTAATTACAACGCAACAAGGTGAAGATGCCTCTAGAGAAGCAGAGTACACCAACGTACATTTTAAATTACCTTACACAGACATTATAGGATTAAATGATGTTTATGTATTTGGCAAGTTTAACAATTACGCTATTACAGATGAGAATAAAATGACTTACAATGAAAAAACCGGTTATTTAGAAGCTAAAATTACACTTAAGCAAGGTTTTTACAATTATAAATATGTTATTAAGACCGATAAAGGAGAACTAAAGCAAAATGCAATTGGAGGCAATTTTCATTTTACAGAAAACAATTATTTAGTATTGGTTTATTACAGAAATTTTGGCGACCAATATGATAGCGTTATTGGAGTTGGAAGTGGCAACTCTAGAAACATTACCAACTAACAAAAACCAACTCCGGCTCAATGAACAGGTGTAATTGCCTGTTTGCCGAAAAAAAGTTCATTCAGCGAATATATGAAAGCTGAGTAAGGTACTTTAAATTTTACTTTTTATATTTGTATGTAGCGAATGTGTCACACTCATAGCAAGTTACACATTTCTACTTTAAAATAAGAAGAAGTATTACAACGTAATAAAGTATTCTTTTTTTAGACATAATACACAGATTGAGTATTATATTTTTTAAAGTTAAAACGTATGACTACACAAGTTACTAAAGGCATAAAAATATCAGTAAGCACCAATTTTGAAGGTACATTTTTTAAAAACTACAAAATGCACTACGCATTTGGCTACACTGTAACTATAGAAAACCTAAGCAAAGACTCTGTACAACTAACCTCTAGACACTGGGAAATTTACGACTCTTTAAATGACTTAGAAATTATGGATGGAGAAGGCGTAGTTGGCAAAAAACCAGTTTTAAACCCAGGGCAATCTCATACATACAACTCTGGCTGCCTATTAACATCTCCTATTGGCGCAATGCGCGGACACTACAATATGATAAGCTTTACAGATGGTAAAAAATTTAGAGTTTACATTCCTAGTTTTAAATTTAGCGCACCTTTTGCTTTAAATTAAAAAATACCTATTTCTTACTTTCTAATTGTTTTAATAACGAATAGGATTTTACTACATTTGTTACAATTATTATAATTTATAAAACGTAGCACAATGGGTAAAGGATTTTTTGAAGTTCCAACCGCTTTTAACGAACCAATAAAAAGCTATGCTCCGGGAACACCAGAGCGCCAAGCTGTATTAGAGCAATACAAAGCTTATTACAACGGTAATGTAGATGTTCCTTTATATATTGGAGCAGAAGAGATAAAAACTGGTAACACAAAACCAATGTCTCCTCCGCATGATCACAAACATGTTGTAGGTCAATACCATTTAGCAGAAAAAGAACACGTAACTAAAGCTATAGAAAATACTTTAGAATCTAGAGAAGCTTGGGCAAACCTTGCTTGGGAACAACGTGCTGCTATTTTTTTAAAGGCAGCAGAATTAATTGCTGGTCCTTACAGAGCTAAAATAAACGCTGCCACAATGATGGCACAATCTAAGACTATACACCAAGCAGAAATAGATGCTGCTTGTGAACTTATAGACTTTTTACGTTTTAACGTAGAGTACATGTCTCAAATATATGCAGAGCAGCCAGATTCTGCAGAGGGTATTTGGAACCGTGTAGAGTACCGACCTTTAGAAGGCTTTGTTTATGCAATTACCCCATTTAACTTTACTGCAATTGCCGGTAACCTACCTGCTAGTGCCGCTATGATGGGTAATGTTGTTTTATGGAAACCAAGTGATAGTCAAATATTTTCTGCAAAAGTAATTGTAGATATTTTTAAAGAAGCTGGTGTACCAGATGGCGTTATTAATGTTGTTTACGGAGACCCAGTTATGGTTACAGAAACTGCATTAGCTAGTCCAGATTTTTCTGGTTTACACTTTACAGGTTCTACTTATGTTTTTAAAGAACTTTGGAAGCAAATTGGTAACAACATACACAATTACAAAACCTACCCTAGAATAGTTGGCGAAACAGGAGGTAAAGATTTTATTTTAGCTCATAAAACTGCTAATCCTGCACAAGTAGCTACTGCAATTGTACGTGGCGCTTTTGAATTTCAAGGGCAAAAATGTAGTGCTGCATCTAGAGTTTACTTACCTAAATCTACTGCTGATGAAGTATTAGATTTAGTAAAAAGAGACCTAGACTCTATTAACAAGCCAGGTTCACCTGAAGATATGAGCAACTTTGTTACAGCTGTTATTCATGAAGGTTCTTTTGATAAACTTGCCAAATACATAGATGGTGCTAAGGCTGATGATAATGCAGAAATTGTAGCTGGTGGTAATTATGATAAATCTAAAGGTTACTTTATAGAACCTACTGTAATTGTAACTACAGACCCTAAATATACTACAATGGAAACTGAACTTTTTGGTCCTGTTGTAACTATTTACGTGTATGATGATAAAGATTGGAAAGAAACACTTAAGTTAGTTGATGGTACATCTGAGTATGCATTAACAGGTGCTGTATTATCTACAGACCGTTACGCTATAGAAGAAGCTACAAAAGCATTACAAAACTGTGCTGGTAACTTTTACATTAACGATAAACCAACAGGAGCTGTAGTTGGCCAACAACCATTTGGTGGTGCAAGAGCATCAGGAACCAACGACAAAGCTGGCTCTGCACAAAACTTACTACGTTGGGTTTCTCCAAGACTAATTAAGGAAACATTTGTTACACCAACAGATTATAGATATCCATTTTTAGGATAAACCTTTTTTAAATATAAATTTAAAGCCAAAACAAGCAGGTAATTATCTGTTGTTTTGGCTTTTTTATGCTTAAAAATCAAGCTCTTGTGGCATAAAATTGCTTTTTAAACAATTTTAATGTAAATTTAACGTTAAGCTAATGTAAACATATAGTTTACTTATTGTAAATTTGTATAATTAAACAGAAAGACCATGAAAGAGAGCGTTACACATACAGAAAAAAAGAGAAAAAAAATTAGCATAACCAACATATACAGCTATATGAAGAGTTATGCTAAAAATTGCAAGTATTCTTTTAACAGAATGCTTAGTATTTAAATTACCCTTTGTACTTTAAAGGTAAATAAACCACTTTTTTAGTTTCAAAAAAGTCTTCAGAAAAATGATCTGAAAGGTTGTATATCTCTGTAGTTTTATAATCTTTTAATTCTTCAGATAAATCGCCACCTTTAAGGTACAAAATACCATTACGGCGTTCATGCAAAGATTCTTTTTTAATACGCCCTTTAATCCAACGAACAAATGTGGGCATAGCGGCTACCGCTCTACTAACTATAAAATCAAACTTAGCATCTAAGTCCTCTACCCTCATATGTTTAGCGGTAACATTAGTTAATCCTAAACCGTCTACAACATGTTGTACTACTTTTATTTTTTTGCCAATTGCATCAACTAAAGTAAATTGGGTTTCAGGAAAAAGAATTGCCAAAGGTATGCCAGGAAAACCACCACCAGTACCAACATCTAAAACAGTTGTTCCTGGTAAAAACTGCTGAAATTTAGCAATGCCAGTAGAGTGCAATACATGACGTAGATATATTTCATCTATATCTTTCCTAGAAACCACATTAATTTTTTGGTTCCAATCTGCATACAATGCTTCAAGCTGTATAAAATGTTGCTTTTGCTCTTCTGTTAAGTCTGGAAAATACTTAAAAATAATATCTGCTTTCATATATTTTATCAAAGTTTTGGCAAAAGTAAGCATTTCCATAATCATAAAAATTTCTTATTTTAAGATAATTATCATATTATAAAAAGTACTTTTGCATTATCTTTACTTAGTTTTTGTGACTATTAAAAATTTATAGATCATAAATATCAGAATAATATAAAACATCTACATATAAAACATAATCCTCAAAAAAAGTAACTATAGAGGAAATCAGAATTAAGAATTTAAAAAATATGGAAAATAAATCAATTAGATTTTCACGTAAAGACTCAGCTCAGTTTTTTAAGACTTTGAACAAACGTGTTAATACTTATTTTAAAGAAAACAACATAAAAAAAACAGGTAACTGGAAACTACACATTAAAACAGTTATAATGTTTACGCTATTTTTAGCGCCTTACTTTTTAATATTAACCCTTGGCTTACCAATTTGGGCTAACTTACTACTTACCATTATTATGGGTGTTGGTATGGCTGGTGTTGGTATGAATGTTATGCACGATGGTAACCACGGCGCATACTCTAACAATAAATGGGTTAACAAAATAATGGGTGGCAGTATTTACATACTAGCTGGTAACGTATACAACTGGCAAGTACAACACAATGTACTGCACCATACTTACACTAACATTCATGAACATGATGAGGATTTAGAAGCTGGTAGAATTTTACGCTTTTCTAAACACGCAGAATGGCGCAAGCATCATAAATTTCAGCATTTTTACTCGGTTTTTTTATATGGCTTACTAACATTTAACTGGGCTATTACTACAGATTTTCAGCAAATGTACCGTTATATGAAACGTAATTTATCATACGGTAAAAAACCAAGTAAAATTGGCAACTGGAGTACTTTAGTAATTACAAAATTATTATACATTACTATTTGGATTGTTTTACCACTACTTTTTGCTAATGTAGCTTGGTGGCAAGTACTCCTAGGTTTCTTTATTATGCATTATGTTGCTGGTGTAATTTTGAGTGTCGTATTTCAATTAGCACATGTGGTAGATGATGCAGAAACACCATTACCAGATGAAACAGGCACAATGAAAAACACTTGGGCAATACATCAATTATTTACTACTGTAAATTTTGGGACTAAAAATAAGATTGTAAATTGGTTTACAGGTGGATTAAATCATCAGGTTGAACATCATATTTTTCCAAATATTAGTCACATTCATTACACAAATATCTCTAAAATTGTGAAACAAACGGCAAATGAATTTAATTTGCCATATAATGAATACAAAACTACTAGAAAAGCTATAATTTCGCACTTTAAACATTTAAAGGAGCTAGGAAAAAAACCTGCTTTACAGTACTAGTAAAAACAAAAAAGTATGAGCAATCACTTATCTAACAGAATTACAAACATGTCTACCTCTGCCACTTTAGCAATGGCAGCAAAAGCAAGAGAATTACGCAACGCTGGTAAAGATATTATTGGTTTAAGCTTAGGAGAACCAGATTTTAATATTCCAGATTTTATTAAAGACGCAGCTAAACAAGCTATTGATGATAACTACAGTAGTTATTCTCCTGTAGATGGTTATGCAGATTTAAAACAAGCTATTGCAAATAAGTTTAAAAGAGATAACAATTTAACATACGGACTTAACCAAATTGTGGTTAGTACAGGTGCTAAACAATCTTTAGCAAACATAGCAATGTGTATGCTTAACAAAGGAGACGAAGTAATTTTACCTGCTCCTTACTGGGTTAGCTATAGTGATATTGTTAAACTTGCAGAAGGAACTCCTGTAGAAGTAGCTACTAGTATAGATACAGATTTTAAAATGACCCCTGCTCAGCTAGAAGCAGCTATTACCCCTAACACTAAAATGATGTGGTTTAGCTCTCCTTGTAACCCAAGCGGATCTGTATACAGCAAAGAAGAGTTAGAGGGCTTAGCAGAAGTATTAAAAAAGCACCCTAATATTTATGTGGTTTCTGATGAAATTTATGAACACATAAACTTTAGAGGAGGACACGTTAGTATTGCTGGTATAGATGGTATGTATGAGCGTACCATAACAGTAAACGGTGTATCTAAAGCATTTGCAATGACAGGATGGCGTATTGGCTTTATTGGTGCTCCAGAATTTATTGCTAAAGCGTGTACTAAATTTCAAGGACAAAACACAAGTGGTGCTAATGCTATTGCACAACGCGCTACAATTGCTGCACTTGAAGCTCCCGTAAGCAAAATACAGTTTATGATAGATGAGTTTCATAAAAGAAGAGATCTTGTTTTAGAACTATTAGGACAAATAGAAGGGTTTAACTTAAATGTACCTGAAGGCGCTTTTTATGTTTTTCCAGACATCTCTGCGTTTTTTGGTAAAACTTTAAACGGTACTACTATTAACAACGCGTCAGACTTATCTATGTACTTATTAGAAAATGCAAATGTTGCAACAGTAACAGGTGAAGCTTTTGGCAATCCTAACTGTATCCGTATTTCTTATGCTGCATCAGAAAAAGAATTAAAAGAAGCTATAAGCAGAATTAAAGCTGTTTTATAATTATATACTTAAAAACTACAAAAGGGTCTTATTAGCATTTGCTATAAGACCTTTTTTTATACTTTTACTTTAAAAAATAATTATTACAATAGAAACACACATAGCGGTTACACAAAAAGAACCTATTAGGTTTCAAGACTATGGAACTGGTATTTTTACAGGTATAAGCACAAAATCTGCTTTAAAAAAAGCAATAAAAAAGGGGTTAATTTATATTGATGAAAAAAAAGCATCTACTGGAACATTTATTTATGGGTCTGAAAAAATAACCTTTAACAAACCTGAAGAAAACAACACAAAAAAGAGATTAAATTTAAAGTTAGAAGTTGTATTCCAAGACAATTACCTTGCTATTATTAATAAGCCACCAGGAATTTTAGTTAGTGGTAATACCTTTAAAACCATAGATAACGCACTAGAACAAAATATTACTAAAAGTAGTTTACCAGATGCTACCAAACCTAGACCTGTACATAGGCTAGATTTTCCCACAACCGGACTCCTTATTATTGGTAAAACCTCTGCAAGTATACTAGCATTAAACAAACTGTTTGAAAACAAAAAAATACAAAAAACCTATTTAGCAGTTACCATTGGTGAAATGATAAAAAAAGGAACTATTAATACCAATGTAGATAACAAAGAGGCTTTTACAACTTATAACGTATTAAAAACAGTTACCTCTAACAAATTTAACTATCTAAACCTTGTTAAACTAGAACCTAAAACCGGCAGAAAACACCAATTAAGAGTACACTTATCTTCAATTAACAACCCTATTTTAGGAGATGCAAAATATGGTATTCCTGGAAAAATTATTAAAGGAAAAGGACTTTATTTACACGCATACTCTTTAGATTTTACACACCCTTTTACCAATAAAAAAATATCTGTAACTAAAGAGCCTCATAATAAATACACAAAAATTTTCCCGATGCTCTAGTTCTAAAAAGAGTTATTTTTTTACATAAAATAATTACCTTAGCCATAAAACCAATGTAAATGCCCAACCAAGATATCAACTGCAAAAACTGCGAAAATAAATTTGACGCTAATTTTGAATATTGCCCACATTGTGGACAAAAAGTTAACGATAAACTTACGGTTGGCGTATTATTTAGCAATACAATTAAAAATTACTTTTCTGTAGATGCTCGTTTTTTTAAAAGTTTTTTTCCATTGCTTTTAAAACCTGGCTACTTACCATCTAAATTTATAGAGGGCAAGCGCCTGTTATATTTACATCCCGCACAACTCTACTTATTTTCTTCAATTGTGTTCTTCTTTTTATTTTCATTTAAAGTAAGTAAACAAGAGCGCCAAATTAGAGAAAGTGTAAAATCAGAGAAAACACTTAAGCAAACTATAGATTCTATAAAAGAGTACAATACTACCGATTCTTTAGCTGCCGCCACTGTTATAAAAAAACTAAAGCAAAGTCAAGATAAAACAGGTTTAAAAGATGAGGAATTAGCCAAGTTAGATTCTATTATTAAAGGACAAAATTATAAGGGTGATGACTTCATGACTTTTGGTTTTAACGAATCTAAAGTAGACTCTTTAATAGCTATTAACGCTCCAGACTCTTTAATAACTAAAGAAATGGGCAGAAAAGAAGATGCTGGTTATTTTACTAAAAAAGCATATACTCAAGTTTTAAAACTTTATAAAGATAATGGTAGTTTAGCAAGCATACTACACTCGTTTTATGACACTATACCAATTGCTTTATTTTTTCTGTTACCAATATTTGCTTTCATCTTAAAAATTTTATTTTTCAACAAAAATCCGTTTGCTTACCACTTGGTATTTGCTTTTTACTACTTCTCTTTCCTGTTTAGTACTTTTATAATTTTACTAATTATGAACTATATATGGTCTGGGTTTCCTGGATTTTTACAGTTTTTAATTGTGCTATCAACTTTTATATATTTATGTATTGCTGTTAAAAAGTTCTACAACCAAAGTTGGATTTCTAGCTTTTTAAAAAGCTCATTAGCTACATTTATTTATTTTGTTATTGTTATACCAATTGCCATTACAATACTAAGCACTTTTGCTTTTTTAGCATACTAACTTATTTAGTGTTTTTTAGATGCATAGTAGAATTTGCAATAATACCAATAGCAAGCCAATATGTTAGCAAAATTAACACTCCTGAGTAATTGAAAGCTTGTACAAATTTATTGTAAGCCAAAATAGCGTCTGATATTAAAAACAAACTAACAGCTATTGCTATAGCCAAAAATACACCACCCTTGTGTTTTATGTAGAGATTAATACCTTGCCAACACATAAATAAAATAAACAGAATATAAACACCAACCACAATAACCAACTCTCCTAAACCTTTATAAATAAAACTATAGTAAGCAATACCAGTTGTAAGTAAAACAACAAGTGGCCGTATGTTTAAATTAATTCCGTTTAAAGAAATAAAACTATACGCAAATAATATATGAGCCACTAAAAAAGAAGCTAATCCATAAATAAAATAGTTATTATTTAAAAGCAATGTATCTCCCAACAAGCAAAACAACAAAGCTGTTAATACAGTTATAAAATATTTTTTAGGCTTTCTTTTTCCAAATACAACAACAACAGCTATAATTAAAATAGTGGTTAAAGGTTTTAAGTAATTGTACAATTCTAGATTTTTAACATACTGACTATAAATAGCTGCAAAAGCAGATATCAATATTGCTACATTTAATATTTTTTTACCCATAAATTCTTCATTATAAAATTACTCTACCTAAATATATGCAACTTTCTTTATACAATTTTTTAAATACACTTTACACTTAATAATATTCATTAATTTAGTCCTACTTAAAAAAAATTACACTTGTGAAAATATTTCAGATTACTATTGCCATACTTTTCTCCTTATCAATATACAGCCAAAAACCTGCATATGTAATTTACAATGCAAAAGGTAAAAAAGTGAGTTATAAAAAAATGATTAAGAACCTTAACCAAAAAGATATTATTTTATTTGGAGAGTTGCACAATAATGCTATTGCCCATTGGCTAGAATTAGAGGTTACCAAAGATATACACAAGAACAAAACAGTTACACTAGGTGCAGAAATGCTAGAAGCCGATAACCAAACACAACTAACTAATTATGTTAACGGAGTAATTGACGCAAAGACTTTAGATACTGTAGCAAGACTATGGCCTAATTACAATACAGATTATGCTCCGCTAGTAAACTATGCTAAAAAAAATAAACTACACTTTATTGCTACCAACATACCTAGAAGGTACGCTAACTTAGTATACAAAAAAGGTTTTAAAAGCCTAGATACTTTAAGTGCACAAGAAAAAGAATGGATTGCTCCTTTACCTATTACTTTTGATAGTGAGTTGCCTACCTATAAAAACATTTTAAAAATGATGGGAGATCATGGCACACCAGAACTTGTTATGGCACAAGCTATAAAAGATGCTACAATGGCACATTTTATACTAAAAAATTACAAAGCTAACACAACTTTTATACACTATAATGGAGCTTACCACTCTAACAACTACGAAGGCATTTTGTGGTATTTAAAGAATGAAAATAACACCTTAAACTACGCAACAATAAGTACTGTAAACCAAGAAGACCTTACCAAACTAAAAGAAGAACATTTAAACATTGCAGATTATATTATTTGTGTTGATGCTGATATGACTACAACCTACTAAACCAAACAAAAATGACCAACCAAGAGCTTATTAAAAAGTTTTACACCTCTTTCTCTAATGCAGATGTAAATGGTATGCTTAGTTGTTACCACGACAACATTATATTTACAGATCCAGCCTTTGGCACACTAAAAGGAGACAGAGCAAAGGCAATGTGGCAAATGTTATTAAGTAAAAGTAATGGCGGAACACAAATAACGTTTAACACTATTAAAACCAATAAAAACACAGGAAGTGTACACTGGAAAGCAGTATACAACTATGGCCCAAAAAAAAGAAGCGTAGTAAATAACATAACTGCAAATTTTACTTTCTTAGACGGAAAAATAATAGAACACACAGATAGCTTTAACTTATGGAAATGGTCTAAACAAGCATTAGGTATAAGTGGCTATTTATTAGGATGGTCTTCTTTTTTAAAAACTAAAATACAAACCAAAACCAATAATTTACTAGACAAGTTTATATCCTCTTCCAAAAATACGGAGTTAAAATAATAAGTACCGTAAACAACTCTAATCTACCAGCTAACATTAAAAAGGCTGTCCACCATTTTCCTAAAGCAGGTAAACTATCAAAATTAGCTAAGGGGTTTAAACTTCCTAAACCAGGGCCAACATTACCCAAAGAAGTAGCTGCACCACCTATTGCAGATATAAAATCTAACCCTAAAAAACTAAGCACTAAGGCACCTATTATAAAAAGCAACATATACAATACTAAAAAAGCTATAATATTGTATACAATTTTTTCTGGCACCATTTTATTGTTGTAACGCACAGGTATAATTGCATTTACATGTAGTGTACGTTTAAACTCTAACAATCCGTTTTTTATAATTAGCAAGTGACGCATAACTTTAATACCACCAGCTGTAGACCCTGCACAGCCACCTAAAAACATAAGTCCAAAAAAGAAAACCGTTAAAAAAGGTGTCCAACTAGTAAAATCCGCAGTTACAAAACCAGTAGTAGTAATAACAGATATTATCTGAAACAATGTATGCCTAAATGCACTTTCAGCTTCACCCAAAACCATAGGATGATAATCAGACACAGGCACTTCTGCTTTTAAATAAACTGTAACAGCAGCTATTAATGTAAAAAAGACAACAAAGCCAGTATAAAACTTAAACTCTTCATCCTTAAGCATTTTTTGTATTTTACCTTTAAAAGCAAAGTAACTTAATACAAAGTTGCTACCTGCTAAAAACATAAATAAAATAACAATGTACTGTATTAGTGGGTCGTTATTCCAATAAGCTAAACTTGCATTTTTAGTAGAAAAACCACCAGTAGACAATGTTGCTAAGGAGTGATTTATAGCATCAAAAAAAGACATTCCTGCCAGTTGTAATAATATAGTTTCTGCTACAGTATAACCTACATAAATATACCACAATCTCTTTGCGGTATCTGTAATACGTGGGTGTAATTTATCTGCACTAGGACCAGGAGATTCTGCAGAAAATAACTGCATACCACCAATACCTAAAATTGGCAAAATTGCTATAGCTAAAACAATAATACCCATACCACCAATCCAGTGAGTTAAACTTCTCCAGAAAAGAACACCTTCTGGTAAAATTTCAATATCATTTAAAATAGTTGCCCCTGTTGTTGTGTAACCAGAAACTGTTTCAAAAAAAGCATTGGTAAAACTAGGTATAGAGTCTGTAAATAAATACGGTAACACTCCAGAAATAGACATCACAATCCACCCAAATGTTACAATTAAATACCCCTCTTTTCTCTTTACTTCTTTTTTGTGCCCTTTTGTACTTAACATTGCCATAGCACCAGCTGCTAATGTTACTAATGCAGCCATAGCAATTTCTAATGTAGCACCATCTTTATAAATTGCGCTAATACCAGCAGACAAACCCATAAATCCGCCGTTGCAAAGTAGCAACAAGCCCATTATGTGAACAATAATTTTATAATTAAGCGTCATTTTACAAGAAAAGCTTTTCAATTTTAGGAATAGACCTTGGCAAACAACATACCACTACTCTATCTCCTTCTAAAATTTTAAAATCACCAAGAGCTATAATACCATCTCCGTCTCTTACAACACCACCAATGGTTGCAGACCTAGGAAAATCTAACTCCTTAATAATTTGCCCATTAACAGCAGAATTTGGTTTTACAACAAACTCTAAAATTTCTGCATTAAGGTTGTTTAAACGTGTCATTGCTACAACTTCTCCACGTCTTATATGTTTAAATATATTATTAGCCGCTAATAATTTTTTATTAATTAGCGTATCTATACCAATAGTGTGCGATAGCTGAAAATAATCCATATTTTCTACTAATGCTATAGTTTTTTTTATGTTTCTAGACTTAGCTACCAAACAAGACATAATATTGGTTTCTGAGTTAGACGTTACTGATATAAATGCATCCATAGCATCTAAATTTTCTTCCTCTAAAACCTCAACAATTCTACCATCTGCATTAATTACTAAGGCATTTGGTAAATCATCGGCAAGTTGCATTGCTCTTTCCTTGTCTTTTTCTATTAATTTAACATTAAATCTTTTTCCGCATAAATCACGAGCAGTTTTATAACCTAACTTACTACCTCCGTGAATCATTACATTTTTAATTTGTCTTTTTTCTTTACCTGTTAATTTTAAAAGATCATCTAATCCTTCTTTAGAAGTAATAAAATATACCTGATCTCCTTTCATAAACTCAGTATCACCTCTAGGGATAATAGTATACTGCGTTCCTACACGCTGAATAGCTATTGGCATAAAATTTAATTCAGGAAAAATGCGCGCTGCTTCTTTTACCATTTTACCTACAAAAGGTGCAGATTTTGGCAAGCAAACTCCAATCATAATTAGTGCTCCATCCTCAAACTCATAACTCTCATTAAAAGCAGATTGGTTTAGTAACAACTGTATTTCTGTGGCAGCTAACTCTTCTGGAGAAATTAATTCGTCTACTCCTAATTTTTCAAAATTAAGAGCCTCTTTATTCCTTATAAATTCTGTATTGGATATACGGGCAATTGTACGCTTACAGCCCAATTGCTTAGCCATAATACATAGTGTTAGGTTTGTAGTTTCTGATGACGTAACACCTATTACAAGGTCAGATTTTTCAACCTGAGCATCTTTTAAAACTGCAATAGATGTAGCATCGCCTTTTAAAACACGAATGTCTAAATGACTATCTGCGTAAGCTAAACTTTCTTTATAGGTATCTATTAAGGTAATGTCTTGCGACTCAAAAGACAATAATTTTGCCAAATGAAAACCAACCTCTCCTGCTCCTGCTATTATTATTTTCATAAATATTTTTAACTAAGCCAAAACCTACCCTAGTAAACTTTGGAGGGCAAAATTACTCAATTTTATGCAATTGGCTGGTATATAGACGTAAAAACAAAAAACAACTTACAGTATACTTTTTACACCTTATATATTTCGTTGCTAACCAGTTAACTTGCACGTTTAAATCCCTAATTTTTAAAACGTATAATACCTACATATATTACATAATGGCAGGTTTTAGCTCTTTTAAGGCTCTAAAATGCATAAAATGTAACCATTGTACTATCTTTGCAAAAAAAATAATAATGGCAGAAAAAGTTACTCCCTATAAAGATTCTAAACTTGGAAAAAAAGAACAGGTTACACAAATGTTTGATACCATTTCTAAGAATTATGATGGCTTAAACAGAGTAATTTCTTTTGGCATAGATGTTAAATGGCGTAAAAGAGTTGTAAATCTTATAAAAAGTAAAAAGCCAGTAACCATTTTAGATATTGCTACTGGTACAGGTGACCTTGCTATTAACTTAACAAAAACAGGTGCTACTAAAATTACTGGTTTAGACATTTCTCCAGGAATGTTAGAAGTAGGCAAACAAAAAGTAGCTGCAAAAAATTTAAGTAACACCATAGATATGATTATTGGTGATAGTGAAAACTTACCTTTTAGTGACAACACTTTTGATGCTATTACTGTTGCTTTTGGTGTGCGTAATTTTGAAAACTTAGACAAAGGGTTAACAGAAATTTTACGAGTATTAAAACCCAAAGGAACTTTTGTAGTTTTAGAAACTTCTGTACCTACAAAAACTCCTTTTAAACAAGGCTATAAATTTTACACCAAATACATACTACCTACTATAGGAAAACTATTTTCTAAAGACCGTACTGCATACTCTTATTTGTCTGAATCTGCATCTATTTTTCCTCATGGAGAAGAGTTCAACAATATTTTACAAAAAAATGGGTTTATATCTATAGAGAATAAGCCGCAAACTTTTGGAGTTGCATCCATTTACGTTGCTTCTAAAT
The DNA here is from genome assembly GCF_000190595.1 of Cellulophaga lytica DSM 7489. Classification (NCBI taxonomy): domain Bacteria; kingdom Pseudomonadati; phylum Bacteroidota; class Flavobacteriia; order Flavobacteriales; family Flavobacteriaceae; genus Cellulophaga; species Cellulophaga lytica. Next base: position 713,140 of record NC_015167.1, read on the forward strand.
AAGATATGAAAATCTAATGAAAAAAATTCTGTTTCTTTTTTTGTGCCTTTTTATTGCTGGCAACACTGCAAATGCTCAGTTTAATGAAGATCCTATTATAAATTTAGAATCGGAAGATTTACGTCCTTTAAACTGGGGGTATTTTTTAGGTTTTAACCAATATGATTTTAAGTTTGATTATAAAGATGACCTAGGTGATGTTTTGGTTGATAAATCTCTTGGGTTTAATGTGGGTTTAATTGGAGAACTGCGCTTAAACGAATTTTTAGATTTACGTTTTGAACCTGGACTGCACTACACAAAAAGAACATTAGGGTTTAGGGGTTTTACAGATGCTAATGATGCAATTAGAGAAATAAAAAGTACCTACATTAATTTTCCGCTTTTACTTAAAGTAAGCACAAGAAGAATTGGAAACTGGAAACCTTATATTATTGGAGGCGCATCTACATCTATGAACTTAAGCGCTAATGAAGACAGCGTAGAAGATAATAGTAGTGCTACATTTAGAATGAAAAAGAACACCTACTACTACGAAATGGGTTTTGGTATAGATTTTTACTTAGAGTACTTTAAATTTTCACCATCTATTAGAGGAGTTTTTGCTATTAATAATGAGTTAGTACCAGATGCTGACCCTAATAGCCCTTGGACAGGTAATATTAATTCTATGAAAACCAGAGGTATTTTTATAAACTTTACGTTTGAATAGTTTTTATCCTCGTCTTATTTCATTTAGCAAAATTGCAGTTGCTGTAGCTACATTTAAACTTTCTGTTGTTTTATTACCAAATTGAGGAATACTTATTTTTTTAGTAATTAATTCTTCTACCGTTTTAGATACACCGTTTGCCTCATTCCCCATTACTAAAACACCACTTTGTGCTGTAAAATCTTCTTTATAAACATTTTTACCATCCATAAAGGCACCATAAACAGGTAAATTTGTTTGCTTTAAAAAAGCTTCTAAATCTCCGTAAACTATATTAACCCTTGCTAATGAGCCCATTGTTGCTTGTATGGTTTTAGGGTTGTAGCAATCTACGGTTTGCTTAGAGCAAAATAAATTTGCAACACCAAACCAGTCACACAACCTTATTATAGTACCTAAATTACCAGGGTCACGCACATCATCAACCGCAACAAGCCAATTGTCTTCTATTATTTCTTTAGTTTTTGGCTGATAAAAAACAGCTAAGATGTTATTAGGTGTTTTTAAGGCACTAATCTTTTTTAAATCTGTTTCAGAAATTAACTCACACTTAAAAGCATTATCTTCTAAAACGGCATTGCTTGTTGTATAAATTGCATAAGGCTTTACCTTGGCATTTACCAACTCCTTTACCGTTTTTATACCTTCTACTACAAACAACTTATTTTCAGTTCGGTACTTTTTTTGCTGTAGATTTTTTATAAATTTTATTTGGCTTTTACTAACCATACAAATAATGTATTTTTGAACTCTATGAAAATGTGCTTACGTAACACAAAACATTTTGCTAAAATAAGTTTATTATTGCTAGTTATAGCAATAACATCTTGTAATGCGTTAAAAAAAGTAGAAGAAGATGAACTTTTACTAACCAAAAATACCATTACAGCAGATGGTAAAAAAATAAAAAATGAAGAAGCTTACAGTTTAATTTCTCAAAAACCAAATAGCAATTTATTAGGGTATCCTTTACGTTTAAATTTATACAATTTAGCAAAAGACAACCCAGACTCTTTATACCAAGTTTGGCTGCACAAAAAACCAAAACGTGTTGCCCGTTTAAACAAATTACTTTCTAAAAAACAGGTAGACGGTTTAGGAGAATCTTTTATTGTAAAAGGAGCTAGCCAATGGCTAAAAAATATTGGAGAATCACCAGCTATTATAGACACAACTAAAACATCTAAATCTGCCAAACTTTTAAAATCTTATTACGACAGTAAAGGATATTTTGACACAAAATCATTTTATCAAATAGATTCTAGCAACCGCAAACAACGTGCACAAATAAACTATAAATTAGAGCTTGGAGACCCTTACATTATAGATAGTATCACAAAAAACATTACATCAAAAACATTAGACTCTATTTACAAGTTAAACGCAGAAAATTCATTTTTAAAAGAAAAAGAGCAATACAATTCATCTAACTTTTATAAAGAACGAGAACGATTAACTAATTTATTTAGAAACTCTGGCATATTTAATTTTCAAGAGAGCTCTATAGAATATTTTATTCCTAGTGATAGTACTAAAAAACCTATTTCTAAAAAAATGGAGGTTGAACTACAAATTAGCAACCTAAAACAAAGAGGACAAAATAAACTTACTGCCTATAAAATTTTTAAGTTTGATACTATAAATATTTATACTGATTATTTTTTTGGAGATGATGTCTCTAAAATGAAATCTATCACCTATGATAATTACACTCTTTTTTATAAAGACAAGTTAAAGTATAAACCTAAAGCAATTACAAATGCTATTTTTATAAAAAAGGATAGTGTTTATAAAGAAATAAATAAGTCTAGGACCTACAAACAAATAAACAACTTAAATACTTTTAAATACCCAAACATTACGTTTGATACTTTAAGCAATAGGCTTAAAACTAACATATACTTATCTCCTTTAAAAAAGTACACATTAGAAACTAATATTGAAGGCACACACTCTAACATACAAAGGTTAGGTGCTGCGCTTAGTACATCTTTAAACATAAAAAATGTTTTTGGCGGTGCAGAAACACTTAGTATATCTGCACGTGGATCTGTTGGTGTTTTAAGTGAAGTTAACAACCCAAATGAAAACTCTGTTTCTGAAATTGGGGCAGATGTAAACTTAACTGTACCAAGAATTTGGATGCCATTTAAAACAAAGAAAATTATACCTCCTTATATGTTACCACAAACAAGAATGGTAATTGGCACAAATTTTCAGAAAAATATTGGTTTAGATAAGCAAAACTTTAATACTATTTTAGGGTACAACTGGTCTCCTACACAATTTAAAAAAAACTCTTTAGAGTTAATTAATATACAATTTATTAGAAACCTTAACCCAAATAGGTTTTATAATGTATACCAAAGCACCTACAAAAGGTTAGATGATGTAGCAGATGATTACCAAGATGATCCCGCATTAAGCGAGTTTTTTGAAACATCTGAGAACGATTCTGACCCAAAACTAATAATTCCTACTGGTACAAGTGGCTTTATAGACCAAGTTTTAAACCAAGGTTTAATACCTACCACATCAGACAACTACAAAGAAGTTAGAAGTATAGATGAAAGAGAAAAAAGATTAACTGAAAACAACCTTATTTTCTCTACAAGTTTCTCTTATTCTAAAGACAGTAGAAAGGGTGTTAATGACAATGATTTTCATCAATTTAAAATTAAGGTAGAAAGCGCAGGAAACTTACTTTCTCTTATATCCGGAATTACAAAATTTAATGAGAATGAAGACGGACACAAAGAAATATTTGGTGTTCCTTTCTCCCAGTACATAAAAACAGATTTTGACTATATAAAACACTGGAGTTTTCCGTCTCAAAATGTTTTAGCTTTTAGAGGTTTCTTAGGTTTAGCAGTACCTTACGGCAACTCTAATAGTGTGCCATTTGCCAAAAGTTACTTTGCAGGTGGCTCTAATGACAACCGTGCATGGAACGCCTATTCATTAGGTCCAGGTAGCACACAATCTTTAAACGATTTTAATGAGGCCAACCTAAAAATTGCTGCAAATTTAGAATTTAGATTTCCTATTGCGGGTAGTATAAAAGGAGCTTTATTTGCAGATGCCGGTAACATTTGGAACGTTTTTGATAACGAAGAAAACGAAGATGCAATTTTTAAAGACTTTAATTCTTTAGAAGAAATTGCACTAGGCACTGGCTTTGGTTTAAGGTATGATTTTTCATACTTTGTACTGCGTTTAGATACGGGTTTTAAAACATACAATCCAGAGTTAGAAGCGTCAAAAAGATGGTTTAACGACTATAATTTTAGCAATGCAACAATTAACATTGGTGTTAATTATCCTTTTTAACCCTAAATATTTTATTACTTTTGCTATGTTAATCTAATAAAATACCAACACATAAAGTATGGCTCATAACATTAAACCAGGAGTTGCTACAGGCGACCAAGTACAAGAAATTTTTAACTACGCAAAAGAAAAAGGCTTTGCCTTACCTGCTGTTAACGTAATTGGATCTGACACTATAAACAGTGTTTTAGAAACTGCAGCTAGCTTAAACGCTCCTGTAATTATTCAGTTCTCTAATGGAGGCGCACAATTTAACGCTGGTAAAGGATTGTCTAATGAAAACCAAAAAGCTGCTATTGCTGGTGCAGTTGCAGGTGCTAAACACGTTCATGAATTAGCAAAAGCTTATGGTGCAACTGTTATTTTACATACAGACCACTGCGCTAAAAAATTATTACCTTGGATTGATGGTTTACTAGATGCTAGTGAAAAACATTATGCAGAAACTGGTAAATCTTTATTTAGCTCACATATGATAGATTTATCTGAAGAGCCAATTGAAGAAAATATTGAAATTTGTAAAGAATATCTTGCTAGAATGGCAAAAATGGATATGACTTTAGAAATAGAATTAGGTATAACTGGAGGTGAAGAAGACGGTGTAGATAATACAGATGTAGATGATTCTAAACTTTACACGCAACCAGAAGAAGTTGCATATGCTTACGAAGAGTTATCTAAAGTAAGCCCTAAGTTTACAATTGCAGCTGCATTTGGTAATGTACACGGCGTTTACAAACCAGGTAATGTAAAATTAACTCCAAAAATTTTATTAAATTCACAAGAGTATATCACTAAAAAATACAATGTAGAAGAAAACCATATAGACTTTGTTTTTCACGGAGGATCTGGTTCTACTTTAGAAGAAATTAGAGAAGCTATAGGATACGGAGTAATAAAAATGAATATTGATACAGATTTACAATATGCATTTTTAGAAGGTGTAAGAGATTATGTAATGGGTAAAAAAGACTATTTGCAATCACAAATAGGAAACCCAGAAGGTGCAGATGTACCAAATAAAAAGTTTTACGATCCAAGAGTTTGGCTTCGTGAAGGAGAAAAAACGTTTAGTACACGTTTAAAGAAAGCATTTGAGGATCTTAATAATGTAAACACATTATAACAAACAGATCCCCACTTAACTTAATATTATTTTATGTCGGCTTGGTTTAAAAGAAAAGAAAAAGGAATACAGACAGCTACAGAAGAGAAAAAAGACACACCTAAAGGATTGTGGTACAAATCTCCAACAGGTAAAATTGTTGAGTCTGAAGTTTTAGCAAAGAATTTTTACGTTAGTCCAGAAGATGACTACCACGTAAGAATAGGAAGTAAGGAATATTTTGAAATACTTTTTGACGATAATAAGTTTAAAGAATTAGACGAGAAATTAACTTCTAAAGATCCTTTAAAGTTTGAAGACACTAAAAAGTATGTAGACCGCTTAAAAGCTGCTGAGAAAAAAACAGGATTAAATGACGCTGTTAGAACCGCTATTGGAAAATCTAATGGTAGTGATATAGTTATTGCCTGTATGGATTTTAGCTTTATTGGCGGCTCTATGGGTAGTGTTGTTGGCGAAAAAATAGCAAGAGCTATAGATTTTGCTATTAAAAAGAAGGTTCCTTTTATGATGATTTCAAAATCTGGAGGAGCACGTATGATGGAGGCTGCATTATCCTTAATGCAACTAGCAAAAACATCTGTTAAGTTAGCACAACTTGCAGAGGCTGGCTTACCATACATATCTTTATGTACAGACCCAACTACGGGTGGTACAACAGCATCTTACGCAATGTTAGGAGATATCAACATATCTGAACCTGGAGCCTTAATTGGCTTTGCAGGTCCTAGAATTGTAAAAGACACTACTGGTAAAGACCTTCCTGAAGGTTTTCAGTCTGCAGAATTTTTAAAAGAACACGGGTTTTTAGATTTTATTACACACAGAAGAGATTTAAAACAAAAAATAAATCTTTATCTAGATTTAATTCAGAACAAACCTGTTCGTAAACATAAACCTATGTCTGCGTAAGCAACATTATTTTATAATTTTACAACCCTTGATTTATTATTATCAAGGGTTGTTTTTATTAGCAACATATCCAATTAAAGTAAAAATAGTATTCGCACAAAAAAATCTACACAGGTTAAGTTAAAGTGTAATAAATAAATTGTATATTTGCGGCTTGATTGAAAACCAATCACATACATAAAAATCATTAAATAAATATTGGAATGTATTTAACAAAAGAAGTAAAAGCCGAAATCTTTAAGAAATACGGTAAAAACGAAAACGATTCTGGTACTGCAGAAGCACAAATTGCTTTGTTCACACACAGAATTAACCACTTAACAGGTCACTTAAGAAATAATCATAAAGATTATAACACAGAGCGTTCTCTAGTTAAATTGGTAGGTAAAAGAAGAAGTCTTTTAGATTACTTAATCAAAAAAGATATTGTACGTTACCGTGCTATTATTAAAGAATTAGGTATTAGAAAATAATACATAAAGGGAAAGCAATGCTTTCCCTTTTTTTATACTAGTTAATTTATAATATTTATCTTAGCTAAAATTACAAAGACCTTGTTTTAGTACAAGGCAAAATTAAAAGCTTATTTATAGTTTTTCATTGGTCAACACAACAACACAACACCTCGCCCAACAAGGCGTAAGACCATTGTTTAACAAGCCTTAAAATTATAAGGCTTTAAAAAAAATTTATGATTCCAAAAGTATTTAAAGAGGTCATAGACCTTGGGGACGGTAGAGAAATCTCTATTGAAACCGGAAAATTAGCAAAACAGGCCCACGGTTCTGTTGTTGTTCAATCTGGAAATTGTATGTTACTATGTACGTTAGTTTCTAACTACAAACAAAGTGATGTAGATTTTCTTCCTTTAACGGTAGATTACCGTGAAAAATTTGCTTCTGCAGGTCGTTATCCTGGTGGTTTCTTCAAAAGAGAAGCAAGACCTAGTGATGGTGAAGTATTAACTATGCGTTTAGTAGACCGTGTTTTACGTCCACTTTTCCCAAAAGATTACCACGCAGAAACTCAAGTTATGATACAGTTAATGTCTCATGATGAAAATGTAATGCCTGATGCTATGGCTGGTTTAGCAGCATCTGCAGCAATACAATTATCTGATGTACCTTTTGAAACTCCTATCTCTGAAGCTAGAGTTGGTCGTATTAATGGTGAATTCATCATTAACCCAACCAGAGCTCAATTAGAAGAATCTGACATTGATATGATGATTGGTGCTTCTGCAGACTCTGTAATGATGGTTGAGGGTGAAATGCTTGAAATTTCTGAAGAAGAAATGGCAGAGGCAATTAAATTTGCTCACGAAGCAATTAAAGTACAATGTGCTGCTCAAGTAAAATTAGCAGAAGCTTTTGGTAAAAAAGAAACACGTGAGTATGAGCCAGAAAGAGAAGATGAAGATTTAGCTAAGAAAATTTATGATATGGCATATGATAAAGTATATGCTGTAGCTAAAGCAGGCTCTTCTAAACACGAAAGAAGCACTGCTTTTGGTGAAATAAAAGAAGAAATAAAAGCTACTTTTTCTGAAGAAGAATTAGCAGACTATGGAGACTTAGTTTCTAAATACTACGCTAAAGCAGAAAAAGCTGCAATACGTAACTTAACTTTAGATGAAGGTTTACGTTTAGATGGTCGTAAGACTGATGAAATTAGACCAATTTGGTGTGAGGTAGATTACCTACCATCTACACACGGTTCTTCTATTTTTACACGTGGAGAAACTCAAGCATTAGCAACAGTTACTTTAGGAACTTCTAGAGAAGCTAACCAAATAGATATGCCATCTTACGAAGGTGAGGAGCGTTTTTATTTACACTACAACTTCCCTCCTTTTTCTACTGGTGAGGCTCGTCCTTTAAGAGGTACTTCTCGTCGTGAGGTTGGTCACGGTAACTTAGCACAACGTGCATTAAAAAATATGGTTCCCGCAGATTGCCCTTACACTGTTCGTGTAGTATCTGAGGTGTTAGAGTCTAACGGTTCTTCTTCTATGGCAACTGTTTGTGCTGGTACAATGGCATTAATGGATGCTGGTGTGCAACTTATTAAGCCAGTTTCTGGTATTGCAATGGGATTAATTTCTGATGCAGAAACAGGTAAATACGCTGTATTATCAGATATTTTAGGTGATGAAGATCATTTAGGTGATATGGACTTTAAGGTAACAGGTACTGAAGACGGTATTACTGCTTGCCAAATGGATATTAAAGTAAAAGGACTTTCTTATGAAATTCTTGTAAATGCTTTAAAACAAGCACGTGAAGGACGTTTACACATTTTAGGTAAATTAACAGATACTATTTCTGCTCCTGCAAGTGATGTTAAATCTCACTCTCCAAAAATGATTACCAGAAGAATTCCTAACGAATTTATTGGTGCATTAATTGGCCCAGGTGGTAAAGTTATTCAAGAGCTTCAGAAAGAAACAGGTACTACTATTGTAATTAATGAAGACCCTGAAACAGAAGAAGGTGTTGTTGAAATTTTAGGTACTGGGCAAGATGGTATAGATTCTGTTTTAGCTAAAATAGATTCGCTATTATTTAAACCAGAAAAAGGTAGTGTTTACGAAGTTAAAGTAATTAAAATGTTAGATTTTGGTGCTGTTGTAGAATATACAGAGGCTCCTGGAAACGAGGTTTTATTACACGTATCTGAGTTAGCATGGGAACGCACAGAAAATGTAACCGATGTTGTAAATATGGGAGACGTTTTTGACGTAAAATATTTTGGCGTAGATCCTAGAACACGTAAAGAAAAAGTATCTAGAAAAGCTTTATTGCCTAAACCAGAAGGTTATGTAGAAAGAGCTCCTAGAGAAAATAAAGGACGTGATAATAAAGGTAGAGATAATCGTGGTCGTGACAATCGTCGTGATGATCGTAAACCAAGAGAAAACAAAAAAGAAGATTAATTTATAATTTTCTTAAAATTATTAAGCCCAGCAATATTAAATTGCTGGGCTTTCTTTTTAGTTAAAAGAGGCTTTTAAAAAATTACTATTAACTAATTGTAAATCTAAAATAATAGTACTTTAGCTTTTTAAATAAAATGAAACACAAATGAAAACAAAAAGAACACTAACCGTAATTACCCTTATTACTATTTGTACCCTGTTACAATCTTGCTATGTTGCAAAAAAGTCTGATGATTTTTTTGGAATTGAAACATCTACCAAAAACACATTATACCTTATAGATATTTCTGGAAGTATGGAAGGTATTGATGAGGGCTCTGTAAAAGACCAAGTAGTAAGAGAAGTAGGCAACAAAGCTGGCAGTCAAGTTAGCAAAGCTATTGGTGGTAAAATTGGCTCTATTTTAGGGAAACAAGTTACTAAAGAAGCTACCAAGCTTGGCGCTGTAAAACGTAAATTAATACCTGCAATAAAAGGACTTCCTGATGGAAAAAAATTCTTAGTTTTTTCTTTTAATAATAATGTTACAAAACAAGCTACAGAATTTAGAGTAGCTAGCAATACTACCAGAACATCATCTAACATATTTGTTCAAAATCTAAAAGCTAGTGGAGGAACTAATACTTTAGAAGGGTTATTAGAAGCATTATCTACAGCAGATGTTCAAGAAATTGTATTAATGAGTGATGGTCTTCCTAACAGCGGACCCAAAGCTGTTTTAGAAGAAATTAAAAAAGTAAATACTAGCAATATTATTATACATACTATTGCTTTTGGTGAAGATGCAGATTTAGATTTTATGAGAACACTAGCTCAAGAAAATAATGGTACATTTATTACTTCAAAAATGTAATATTACTTTACAGCAGCATAACTGTAATCTACTAAAAATTTTAAAAAACAATAAAAAAAGTCCAAAAATTAATATTTTTGGGCTTTTTTTTATCTAAAAACGCATTTTTTTGTCAAAAACCGACATTTTTTACCGACAGTATGTCACCTTTGTTTTGCTTTAAAAAAATTTCAATTTAAAATATTGCAAGCTTTTTACATATAGCTTAACAACATCATAATCTATAGACGTATGATTATCAAATTAATGATTTCCTAAAATTAGACTTTAATATCTGGACTCTTGCATAATACTTGTGCCACTTAATGTATATAAAACAATATATACAAAAAATGAAAGTATTAGTAATTGGTGCAGGTAATATGGGGTTAACATACTCAGAAGGTATGTCCAAATCTCCACTTCTAAACAAGCATAAACTTAGAATTTACGACACCGATCCAAAAAAAATTGAAACACTTAGAGAAAACCCAGCATTTAATGTTTTTGACAATTTAGAAGATTGTCTTCCACAATCAGACTTGGTTTTTATTGCTGTTAAACCTTATCATAGTGATGATTTATTTTCTAAAATGAAAACTATGCTAAACAACCAGCAAATAATTGTATCCTTAATGGCAGGCGTTACAATACAATCTATTAAAGATCGTCTAAACACAACAAAAGTAATACGCACAATGCCAAATTTACCAGCACAGGTTGGTAAGGGTGTTACATCGTATACAGAGTCTAAAGATGTATCTAAAATAGAACTCCTAATGGTTCGTAATTTACTAGATACTACAGGAACATCTATACATGTTAAAACAGAAAATTTTATAGATGCATCTACAGGAATCTCAGGAAGTGGTCCTGCATATGTTTTTTACTTTATGCAATCTATGCTAGAAGCCGCTTTAAAAATGGGCTTTTCTGAGTACGACTCTAAAGTTCTTGTTAGTAGTACTTTTGAAGGCGCTATAGAGCTTTTTAACCAAAATGATATTTCTCCAAAAAAATGGATAGACCGCGTTGCATCTAAAGGTGGTACCACACAAGCTGCTATAGATTCTATGGAAGACAACAACGTAAAACAGCTTATACAAGATGCCGCATATGCTGCATTTAATAGAGCTATAGAAATGGGTAAAGAAAAGTAAAAATGGAAATTAAAAGAGTAGTTGTAAAAGTAGGTACTAACGTTCTTACAAATAAAGATAACAGAATTTTAGGTCCAATTTTAAAAGAACTTGTACGACAAATATCTGTTTTATATGAAAGAGATATTATGGTTGTACTAGTTTCATCTGGCTCTGCTATAGCAGGAAAAGAAATTTTAGGAGAGACTAATATTACTGACAAATCTACTAGAAGACAGGTATATTCTTCCGTTGGACAGCCAAGACTAATGAGGCACTATTACAGCCTTTTTAGCGATTATGGTATGCGTTGCGCCCAAGTTTTAGCAACTAAAAGAGATTTTGATTTGGGTGTACATAGAGATAATATGATTAATTGTTATGAAGGTTTACTATCTGAAGGCATAATACCAATTGCCAATGAAGATGATGCCGTTTCTGTAACAATGTCTATGTTTTCTGATAATGATGAATTAGCAAGTTTAGTTGCAGAGTTAATTGATGCAGACAGACTTATTATTTTATCTGATACAGATGGCTTATACACTGGGCATCCTGATGATGAAAACTCTAAAAAAATTAGTGAGGTTACTTATGACCAAGATGTAGAAAAATATGTAAAAGCCAGTGGCAAAAAAGAAGGCGAAGGCCGTGGCGGTATGGCATCTAAATTAAAAATAGCAAAAAGTACCGCTAAAAAAGAGATTCCTACTTACATAGCAAATGGAAAAAAACAAAATGTTATTGTAGATATTATTGATAATAAAAAGATAGGAACAAAATTTATTCATTAAAATAAAAATATATGAAATTATTAAGCTCCAAAATAAAAAATAACGTTCTAGAATCAATGATTAAAATTATTGACAATGACAGAGATAAAATTCTAGAAGCGAATAAAAAAGACATTGAAGCTTTTAACAAAGAAGATCAGGCATTATTAGACCGTTTAATTGTTAACAACAGTAAAATAGACGGTATGATAAAAGCTATAGCAGAAGTAAAGCAACAAGAAGACCCCGTTGGCAAAGAAATATCTAACCTAACTTTAGATAGTGGCCTAGTGGTTACCAACAAAACAGCTCCATTTGGAACCATTCTTATTATATATGAATCTAGACCAGATGTTACTATTGAAGCTGCTGTTTTAGCCTTTAAAGCTAACAACAAAATTTTACTAAAAGGTGGTAAAGAAGCACTGCATAGTAATACAATTTTAGAAAAATGTTGGCATAGAGCTTTAGAAGAAAATAATGTTTCTAAAGACTGGATAAAACTATTGCATTTACAAAGAGAAGAAACGCAAGAGTTTTTAAAAAATCCTCCGGAAAAGCTAGATTTAATTGTTCCTAGAGGTGGTGAGCGTTTAATTAAATTTGTAAAAGATAATGCTAGTTGCGCTGTACTTGTAAGCGGCCGTGGCAACAACTTTTTGTATGTAGCCCAAGATGCAGATTGGACCAAAACAATTAATGTTATTGTTAATGCAAAAACGCATAAAATATCGGGCTGTAATGCGTTAGATAAAGTGCTAATAAATAAAAACATTAATGATTACGAAGCTAAAGTAAAAGAACTAGAAGTAGTTTTAAAACAACTTAATGTTAGCATAGTTACAGATAATAATATAGCCAACTTAATACCAGAAAATGAAAAAATTACTGCTGATGATATTTGGTATCAAGAGTTTTTAGCTCTCAAAATTCTTATAGCAGAAGTTAGTGGTATTGACGATGCAATAGAAAAAATTAATACTTATTCTGGCGGACACTCTGCTTCAATTTTAACAGAGGACACTAAAAAAGCAACAACATTTATGCAACAGGTAGATAGTGCTGCGGTTTACCACAATGCATCTACTAGGTTTACAGATGGTGGACAAATGGGAGTGGGTGCTGAACTAGCTATTAGTACAGATAAACTACACCACAGAGGTCCACTTGGCTTAAAACAATTAGTTACAAATAAATATTATGTATTTGGAGACGGGCACATAAGAGACTAAGTAAAAACTGGTTTATTTTACTACAAAAAAAGAGACTATTTCTAAGCTTAGAAATAGTCTCTTTTTTATTTTCATCAAATAGCTAACACTACCAAATTCTCTGTTATTTAACAAATTGTTAACAATTTGAACTTAAAGCCATACTTTTTCTTAAGATATTCATAAATAAAAAATTCTAAAAATCTAAAATAGCATTCAGTTCGTAAAACTAACAGAGAACAGAGTTAAAAACTATAAAATTATGAACACTATACCTATGCTATTAAAAACTTCATATCAAAAGACTGCAACAATTTTTCAAGATTTTAAAATGTCTGTAGACGAAAAAGTAAGCGCCTCTAAAGAAAATAATTCTTTGGCTATATTAGTTTTAGCAACAACCTTTTTACTGTTGTTAGGTTCTATTTACTATATGGTAACTTTTCAAAACGATTTTCTTCAGTTTAACCAAAGCAGAACAAACTCTACTTTTGGTTTAATTTTTATGGTTATTGCTACTACATTATTAGTATTTAAAGTTGCCTTTTTTCTTTTTGTATTATATAGATATTTTAAATATAAACCTATAGCATCTGTTTCTGATGATAAGTTACCAAGAGTAACTGTTATTGTACCTGCTTACAATGAAGGCAAACAAGTACATGACACTTTAGTTAGTTTAATAAATAGCGATTTCCCTAAAGAAAAATTACAATTAATATCTATTGATGATGGTAGTGCTGATGACACTTGGGATTGGATGAAAAAAGCCAAACAACAACTAGGAGAAAGTGTAGAAATTTACCAACAGCCAGAGAATAAAGGCAAAAGACACGCATTATACCGTGGTTTTAATTTAGGAACTGGAGATGTTTTTGTTACTGTAGATAGTGACTCTATAGTAGACGCAGATACTCTACGTAATTTAGTTAGTCCGTTTGTTGTTAATGAAAAAGTTGGTGCCGTAGCTGGTAATATTAGAGTTTTAAACAAAGCAAAAGCATTAATCCCTAAAATGCTAGACGTAAGTTTTGTTTTAAGTTTTGAGTTTGTGCGTTCTGCAGAGAGTACATTAAATTCAGTTTTATGCACACCTGGTGCTTTAGCAGCATACCGTAGTTCTGCTGTTTTTAAAGTATTACCTATGTGGATAAACCAAACCTTTATGGGAAAACCTTCAGATATTGGTGAAGACAGAGCTATGACAAATATGATTTTAAAAGAAGGCAATCACGTGCTTTTTCAAAGAAATGCAAATGCATATACTAATGTTCCTGAAAAATACAAAGGCCTATATAAAATGTTTATTAGATGGGGAAGAAGTAATGTACGTGAAAATATAGAAATGGCTAAATACGTATTTACAAACTTTAGAAAAGAATCTAAAG
>NC_015167.1:1032500-1162500 GCF_000190595.1 Cellulophaga lytica DSM 7489
GCCGCAGCAAAAAGTGCTTTGTAGTCTGGTTTATTTTTCAGCTTTGCTATCACATTTTCTAAGGTCTCATCCATTTCTACCTCTGTAGTAATAGGAATTACAGGAAAAAGATCTAAATGACCCGTTGCACCATCCCAAGCAAAATTTTCTAAAAAAGCCATATTTTGTACAGGAGGTGTATTTCTTGTCCCTTCTAAATCGTTTACGCCATGGCTAAATGTATGTCCGTGATGAGTAAACGCATATTTTTGTTCATGACAAGTACCACATGAAACCGTACCTGTAGAAGACACTGCACCTTCATAAAACAATTTACGGCCAAGTTCTATTCCGTTTTTTGTTAACGGATTGTGAGCTAAATTATAAGTTACTTCAGGGAAATGAGCAGGCACCTCTAACTCTACCGGAATATTAGTATACCCATCATCATCACTCTGGCAACTTACAAAAGCCAATACAACCAAAAAGAAGCTAATTTTTTTCATTACAACTAAAAAAAGAAATAATAGGTGCCACAAGCCCAGCTAAAACCAAAACTAAAACCAGGCCTGCAACACACAATTATTAATTAGTGACTGCTGTTACCAGCTTCGTTGTTGTGTACATGATCTATTTTAAATGCTAACGGCACATTAGTTGCCACTTTCACTGCACCTTCGCCACCCATTATAGCATTGTCATATGCCTCTAAACTTACAGCCTCAGCAGCTGTTAAAAGTTGATTTGCATCTGTAATAATATGTACTTCTGGAGCCATTACTTCATTTACAATAATTGCAGAACCAGAAGGCACCTCTATAGTAGTTTCTGTATAGTTTGTAACCTCATCACTAGCTCTACCTAAGTGTACCCAGAACTGCTCATCTGTAGTTGTGTTAGATGTGTAAGTACCTTCAAAATTAATGTACTTGTAACCTGCAGCCCAAGACCACGTCATGTCATACTCACCAGCAGCATCCCAAAACTCTCCTGCTCCGCTTAATCCCTGGTTGTACTTTTCTCTATCTACACCAATACCAAATTTAACAGCTGTGTATGTACCTGCTGGCACATCTTCTAAAACTACTTTTGTATTGTCTGCCAACTCATCATTAGAATCTTCACTAATAATAAAGTAGCTACTTTCTTTTGGGTAAGTGTACTCCATACCATCCTCATCTATTAAAACAATATTACTTACTATGTAATTTAAACGAGATACGGTTAAGGCCTCACCATTAGCATTTGCTGTATTAGCATTACCTATTATTAAATTGTTTCCTGCAAAACCATTATCAAATTCTAGTGTAACTTGTCCTGGGTTAACATTGTCCATTTCTCCGTCATCATCAGATGAGCAAGATGCCAATGCAATTAAACTAAAACTTACTACTATCGATTTTAAAAATTTTGTTTTCATTTTAAATTTTTACTATTTCCTTATTTTTTATGTGATTTTATTAGATGTTTAGCTTATAAAAAAGAATTAAAATAAAGGCGTGAATACTTAAGAAAAGAATCACCTGAATTATTTTTTTAATAAAATAAACTGAGACGTTGTTAAGCTATAGGCTGATTAAAAAACAGCACAACAAATGATGATTTTTCAATAAAAACTGAAAAAGCAACACAAACAATAAGCTTAACTAATAAAATTTAAGAAATAGGAGGACGTAAAAGGCTAAAAACCGATTTAAAATGATAGTTACTCTCTGCAGAAAGTATTTTTGATTTTTTTTGAGGTGAAATTTGTGTGCTTACAAAAACATCTTGGTTATTTTGATGAAATAACAACTGAAATTCTGACTTTACAACACCCTGCTCATTGTGTTCTTCTTGCGTAGATTTTTCTATAGATTTCATTAACGCACATTTACCATTACATTCTAGTTCTGGTTTATCTTGGTTAATACACAGTACTTTAGAAATATAATCATAATTAACCACATACTCCATAAACGGAAATATTGGCTTTAAGCAAATAACAATTGCAATTATGAGTAAGGTCTGTTTCACGCCGCAAATTTACAATTAAAAAAAATTAAACCTAGAACATTTGTCATAAATAGCTACAATTATATTTGTATTTGCCTATCTATTTGCTGGTTTAAAGAAATAAAAGTTTCGGTTCTAGAAACACCTTGTATTTGCTGTATTTCTTTATTTAAAACATGCATAAGATGCTCATTATCTTTACACAACACTTTTATTAAAATAGACCAGTTGCCTGTAGTATAGTGGCACTCTAAAACCTCTGGAATTTTCTCTAGCTCCTTAACAGCCTTTGGGTTGCTCATTGCCTTATCTAAAAAAATACCAATGTATGCCATTGTAGTATACCCTAAAACTTTTGGGTTAATAACAAACTTAGAACCGGACATTAGTCCAGATGTTTCTAACTTACGTAAACGTTGATGGATAGCTGCACCAGAAATTCCTATTTTACGAGCAATTTCTAAAATAGGCTTACGAGCATCTTGCATAAGATACCTTATAATTTTTTTGTCTATTCCGTCAATTTTTATTCTATCGTTATCAAATTTCATAAGTTTAGCTATAAATTAACTGTAAATATACTTAAATAGCGTTAAATGTTAACTATGTAGTTTAGCAGAATTGTATCCTTTATATTCTGTGTTATACTCTTTAAATACAATCCCAAAATTCTGTAATTCTTTTAAAATAGGGTCATACACCTCTTTGGTAATAGGTATTTGTACACCGTAAGTTTTTATTTTGTTATTTAAAATTAACAGAGCTGCCATTGCTACCGGTAAACCAACAGTTTTTGCCATAGCTGTATGCGTTTGGTTTTTACCCAAAGCAACCATATTAGAATCTATTTGCTTGTTTTCTCCGTTAAGGCTGTACCCAAATTTATGGTACATCACAATCATATCTTTATCATCCTTATCTAGTGTCCAGCTTTGTTCTAAAATTTGCTGTAGTATTTGTGCTGGCGTCCCATTTTTAAGTGTTATAAATTTGGTGTCGTCAAAAAGGTGTAGTTCTAACAACTTGCCCCACATTACATCATCTTGATCTATTTTTAAGTAATGGCGTAGTTTTAGCTCTACAGAATCTGTTGGTGAGTACGGTAAAAATAAATTTGTAAATGCCCTGTAGCTCATATTCTCAGAGTTTTCAATAGTATAGCTATCATCTGTCATTCCTAATTCTACAAGCATATTCCACGCCTTAGAAAAACCAACGCGGCGCATAGTGCCTCTGTATAAGGTAAGCACATCTTGCAAACCATACGCTTCTCTGTATTTTAAAGAATCTCTGTTTGCATACCCCTCAAACCTACCAAAACCTTCTACATTAAAAAACTCTGTTCTTCTAAACAGTTTGTTATAAGGTATATATTTATAGGTACCTTCTTGTATAAATTTTGCCGCACCACCTTGTCCAGCAACCACTACGTTTCTTGGGTTCCAAGTAAATTTATAGTTCCACAAATTAGTATCGCTCTCCGGCGCAACCAAACCACCTGTAAAAGACTCAAACAACAACATTTTACCTCCTTTTTCTCTAATGCTATCTATTACTTGCATAGCACTCATATGGTCTATACCAGGATCTAGGCCAATCTCGTTCATAAAAACAAGCTTGTTGTCTTTTACCTCTTTATTTAAACCAAGTAACTCATCACTAACATAAGATGCTGTAACCAAATGTTTTTTAAAATTAACACAATCTTTAGCTACTTGTATGTGTAAACTTGCTGGCAACATAGATATTACTAAGGTTGCCTTTTGTACCAGTTTTTGCCTTTCTTCTATATTAAAAATATCTAAACCAACTACACTACAAGCCTGATGATTTGCTATATGTGGCGCTATATTTTGTGGTTGTAAATCTGCAATAGTAATATGTAAGCTTTCTTCAGCAGCTTTTTCTAGTAAATAATCTAATAAATAAGCGGTAGATTTTCCGGCACCTAATACAAGTATTTGTCTTAACATATGTTTTATTACTTTTGGTTGTGATACTGATACAATGATCAGTTTTGTTACATTTATAAATTTACAAACGTTTTTTGTTATGAACAAAACAATTTTAAGTGCTGGAGTATTTTTTGGTTTTACTGCAGTAATTTTTGGAGCCTTTGGTGCACACGGATTAGAGAATTTGGTAGATGCTAAAGCAATAGCATCATACAAAACAGGAACACAATACCAAATGTACCACGCACTTTTATTGTTGGTTTTAGGTGTACTACCAAAACTTACAGAAAAGCATAAAAAGCAAATTTTTTACGTTTTGGTAATAGGTATTTTTCTGTTTAGTTTTTCTATATATATTTTAAGTATTGATACAATTTTAGGATTTAATGCAAAATCTATAGCACTTGCAACTCCAATTGGTGGATTATTTTTAATAATTGGATGGTTTTTATTGGGTTATCGTATTTTTAAACATTTTAACTAAACATTTGACAATTAAACTATATAACTGCAAAATTTTTTTAGCTTTGCATTAACAAAAAAACTAAAACTATGAGCACTTATAGTCCAGACACGAAAACGATTTCGTTGGAGGAATATGGTATTACAAGCACTGACATTAATTATCAATTATCTCCGTCAGAATTGCACAAAATAACTTTAGATAAAGGTATGGGTAAAGAAGCTTCTTCTGGAGCTTTAGCAATTAATACTGGCGAATTTACAGGTAGATCTCCTATGGATAGATTTATTGTAAAGGATGATGTAACTGCTGACAAAGTTTGGTGGGGAGATATTAACATTCCTTTTGCACCAGATAAATTTGATGCACTTTATGATAAAGTGATTGATTATCTAAACGAAAAAGAACTTTATGTAAGAGATGCTTATGCATGCGCTGATAAAGATTACAAGTTAAACATTAGAGTTATTAACGAGTACCCTTGGTCTAATATGTTTGCTTACAACATGTTTTTAAGACCAACTGTAGAAGAGCTAAATGGCTTTAACCCAGAATGGACTGTTGTTAATGCCCCAGGTTTTATGGCAGACCCAGAAGTAGATGGTACACGCCAACACAATTTTGCAATTTTAAACTTTACAAGAAAAATTGCTTTAATTGGTGGTACTGGTTACACAGGAGAAATTAAAAAAGGTATTTTTTCTGCGTTAAACTTTATTTTACCTGTTTACAAAGGCACATTGCCTATGCACTGTTCTGCAAACGTTGGCAAAGATGGTGACACTGCTATTTTCTTTGGATTATCTGGTACAGGTAAAACTACCCTGTCTGCAGATCCTAACAGAAAATTAATTGGTGACGATGAGCACGGTTGGACTAATGAAAACTCTGTTTTTAATTTTGAAGGTGGTTGTTACGCTAAAGTAATTAACCTATCTGCAGAAAACGAACCAGAAATATTTGGTGCCATTAAAAAAGGTGCTATTCTAGAAAATATTGTAATGGATGATAAGGGCGCTGTAGATTTTGCAGACACCTCTATTACTCAAAATACAAGAGTTAGTTACCCTATTTATAATATAGAAAACATACAAGAACCATCTATAGGTACTAACCCTAAAAACATATTCTTTTTAACAGCAGATGCTTTTGGTGTACTGCCTCCAATATCTAAGCTAACTCCTGCGCAAGCTGCTTACCACTTTATATCTGGTTACACAGCTAAAGTTGCAGGTACAGAAGCTGGTGTTGTAGAGCCGGTACCATCTTTTTCTGCTTGTTTTGGTGCACCATTTATGCCATTACACCCAACTAAATATGCAGAAATGCTAAGTACAAAAATGCAAGAAGCTGGGGTTAATGTATGGTTGGTTAATACTGGCTGGACAGGCGGACCTTACGGTGTTGGTACACGTATGAAATTAAAGTACACACGTGCTATGATTAATGCAGTATTAAATGGTGACTTAGGTTTATACTCTTATGACAAATACCACATACACTCTGTATTTGGTGTTGCACAACCTAGAGAGTGTCCTGGTGTACCTACAGAAGTACTTAGCCCAAGAACAACTTGGAATAATGATGAAGAGTACTACAAAACAGCTTTTAAATTATCTAACGCGTTCCGCGAAAACTTTAAAAAGTTTGAAGCCTACGCTAATGAAGAAATTAGAAGAGGTGGCCCACAACGCTACGCATTTTAAATACAACACTGTACCTAATACAGCTTAATAATTTTAATTACAGATCCAGAGGAGCTAGCTTCTCTGGATTTTTTATTTTTAAAGATATACGTTTTAATAGTTATAATAAAAAACGTGCTTTATCACTTATTTACATTTTTAAAATAAAAAAATAATTATAAATTGTAGGAAAATTAAACGCTTAAAACTTAAATGTGCGTTTATACAGCCGTATTGGAGGAATAAACGCAATACATTGAGGTTATTGAGTAGTTAGCCACAAGCTAAAGAAACAACCGAACTCAAAATTGAATAACATCGAAAAAACGGAAATTATATACACCCACTTTGAAAAGTTTATTACACTTTCAGAAAAGTTAAAATCTGAACTTTCAAAACGAATAAAACCGATTGAATTTAAAAAAGGAGAACTTATTTTAGATGCAAACAATATTTCTAAAAAAAGTTATTTCATTAGTAAAGGTATTTTATTAAAGATGGAAAAGAAATCAGCGAATATTTTTCAGGAATAGATGAATGGGTTAATTCACCAAGAAGCTTTACACAAAGAGAAAAAGACATCTACTATATTGATGCAATTGAAAATACCGAAGCATATTTTATAAATGTAAACGACCTTGTATATCTTTTTGATAATTTTCCAGAAATGGAACGTTATGCTCGTTTATCAATGGGGACAGTTTTTGGTCATTTTATGGAGCGTATTACCTCAATGAGATTTACTTCTGCTAAAGAAAAATACAATCACTTTCAAGAAACTTACTCTAAGATTTATCATCGTATTCCTTTAGGAATGGTTGCCTCTTATTTAGGAATAACGCAAGAAACATTAAGTAGAATTAGGGCTAAAAAGTAATTATTTGATTTAGGTCAAAAGTTCTAATAATTTAAATCACGAACTTTAACTCTAAATTAAAACTCATAATGAAGAAAAGAACGAAAAGAATATTATTAATCCTTACGCTAGCTTTAATCTCAGGAATAGTTTACATATTTACGTATATACCGAATTTATCAAAACAACATGGAGTTGTTGAAACTCTATTATATTTAGGAGATTCTGAAAATCAACCTTTAATTGTAGCTTTTGGTGGTGCAGAAGGTGGAATTGATTGGCATAGAAACCATATGAAAAGTAAGAGAGACAGTCTTATTCAAAAAGGTTATGCGATTTTAGCTATTGGATATTTCAATTCAGAAGGAACACCGAAAAATCTCGACAGAATTTCACTTGATGCAATTTCAGATACGATAATCAACATTGCCAAAAAAAATTCTAAAATTAATGAATCAAAAATTGCACTTATTGGAGGTTCTCGTGGTGGAGAATTAGTCTTAAATTTAGCTAGTAGATTTGACCATTTCAATGCTGTTATTGCAATGTCAACATCGAATGTAAGCTTCCCTGCAATTACTTGGTCTGCAAACACTTCTTCTTGGACTTTCAAAGGAAAAGACGTTCCTTATGTCCCAGCACCTTTAAAAACAATCTCACCTGCATTAAAAGGAGATTTATTTACTGCTCATAAAATGATGCTTGAAGACAAAAAAGCTTTAAAAAAAGCTGAAATTGAAGTTGAAAATATTAACGGAGCTATATTGATATTATCAGGTAAAACCGATGACCAATGGCCAGCTTCAGAAATGTCTGACCAATTAATCCAAAGACTGAAAAACAAAAAATTTAAGCATTACAATAAACATATAGCAATAGATGGTGGGCACATAGCACCTTTGGAACATTTTAATCTTGTATATGATTTTTTAGACAAGCATTTACCAACTGAATAATAAAAGCCAGTGGCTAACAAGGTATAAAAAACATAGGGTAGTTTAGGCTTACCAAAAGGTCTGTGTCTATTTATAAAGTCGCCAAATATAAAATTTGGTATTTTCAACAAAAAAGATAAAAGCAAAATATTATATTTGGCTTAGTACCAAACCGAAACGTATCGCTTATCAACTGCCCTACGTTTCTTATACTGAACGTTAGCATTAATTAAAAAATACATCTGCTGTACTCAAGAAATCACCCCTATTTTAATATTAATTGTTTTTAACATCATCAAACCAATGTTCAAAAAAAAATTACTCATTCTTTCAACTATTATTTTTATAACGGGATGTTCTAATAACGATATTGAAAAAAAAATAATTGATGGAAAAACTTACTACATTATAGATTCTAAAGAAGATTTAATATGGTTATCTAACCCTAATTTATTTTTAAAATTTGATACATCTTCATCACAAAACAAACTTGATGATGAGGATAAATTAAGGTTTAAGTGGAGTGCTAATTACCTACAAACCAATAACATTGATTTAAAAACTAAAAAAGAAGAAAATACTCTTGGATTTATGCCTATTGGTTCCAAAAGGATTCCTTTTTCCGGAACTTATAATGGAAAAGGCTACAGTATTTCTAACTTGTATATTAATAGACCAGAACAAGACCAAATAGGCTTATTTTCTGTATTAGAAAATTGTACTTTAGATAGTATTAATTTAGTTAATATTTCCATTACTGGTAAAACTAGTGTTGGGGGTTTAGCTGGTAAAGACCATAAATCTTTAATTAGTAATTCTCATGTTAATGGAACCCTAAAATCTGAAGATTTCTTTTTGGGAGGATTAATTGGTGAAAAAAAAAATGGAAAAATAACTTACTCTTCTTTTAAAGGAAAACTAGAAGCTAATAAGAGTTACGTTGGTGGTCTAGTCGGAGATTTGCAAGAAGCAATTATTACCAATTCTAATTCCATTGGTGAAGTTATAGGTTGGCGAAATATAGGAGGGATTGCGGGTAGAAATTCAGGAGATTACGACTATGATAATGGATCAAGTCAAAATGAAATAGGTCCAGGTTCTATAAATAATTGCTTTTCTTCTGCAACTATAAAAGGTAAGAGAGAAATAGGAGGTATTGTAGGTCAAAGCTCGATTGGTTCTATATTTTATTGTTACTTTAATGGGAGTGTTTTTGGAAATTATGCTACTGGAGGCATTATAGGAAATGATACTTCTAGCTTAGTTTTTAATTGTTACAATAGCGGGTCAATTAATTGTACTGAAGAATATGCTGGTGGAATTGTTGGTGAAATGAGAGATATTTATCATGAATATGATTCATTTATAGACCTAACATACTCAACAGGAAATATA
This sequence comes from Cellulophaga lytica DSM 7489, assembly GCF_000190595.1. Classification (NCBI taxonomy): domain Bacteria; kingdom Pseudomonadati; phylum Bacteroidota; class Flavobacteriia; order Flavobacteriales; family Flavobacteriaceae; genus Cellulophaga; species Cellulophaga lytica. Next base: position 1,041,764 of record NC_015167.1, read on the forward strand.
AAAGGTAAAAAATTTGTTGGAGGCATTGTTGGTTCTATAAAAGGCAATATTAATAATTCGTATGCTACAGGTGATGTTATTGGAGAAAAAAATGTTGGAGGTGTTGTAGGTGAATTAAATTTTAATGGGCTAATATCAAACACAAGTGCTATTGGAAAAATAACTGGAAAAGAAAATGTGGGAGGAATAGCAGGAGTAATTTCTGGAATGCTTGAGTTTAGTGAAAATGATGAAGTATTTTTTAAAACATTAGCAAATGAATTAAAAAACAGTTTAGGCAACGTTGGAGCTCAAGTAACAACAAAAAGTGCAGGTAACAAAAGCTATGCTATAGTTAAAAACTGTTATTGGAATAAATTACTAACAAATCAAAATAGTGGTATTGGTAAAATACGTTATTCCAAAAACAACAAAAGGTTTATAAATGGCACTAAATCACTAACAAAAGCTAATTTTTTAAAAGAAGTTAGTTCTCTGAAAGCTCTAGGCTATAAATATGAAGCACTTTATTTGGAGATTGAAAAAAAATGCAAATATTAGTGGTTTTTATCCTTTTTAAAATTGACAGAAAATCGTGACTCAAAAAACAGGTCATAGAAATAATAACTAATGCTAACAATACCTATAAACAATACGAGGTTAGGTGTTTAACCCAAAGGTCTGTGTTTAATTATAAAGTCGCTAAATACTAAACGTTATCGTCTAGTTTATCACCTTTACTAATTTCTTATAGTTAGTTTTTAATTTGGTGTGTATTCACTAAATTAGGCAATTAATCCGGCTAACAAAACAAACCTGTACAGCAATGTAAACAGCATACTTACAATTATGAAAACCTATCTAAACATTGCAGACTTATTAAAAGACTTAAACGTAAAAAGTGAGTCTATACACCCTGGTTTTCATATTTTTAAATTTAACGAGACCAGCAAAATTGCCGCTGATGCACTCAATCCACATTTAAAAACATTTTTTACTATAGATTTTTATGCAGATAACCTATCTAAACGGCAAATAGGAACCACAAAGGTTGAAGACTTAACCAATTCAATAGCTTTTAATTCGCCTTTACAATTATTTTCGGTACACACCTCCAATGGTATACCAGGCGAAGAAGGTTATTCCTTGCTTTTTGGGACTGATTTCTTTGAACCTAAAAAACATCAATACGAAATTCAGCACGAGTTTCCTTATTTTAAATTGAACTCTAATCCCACTTATAAATTATCACAGTTAGATTTACCTTTAATTAAAAACCTGTTTGATACCATTTATGAAGAATTTAAAAAGGACGATTCCCATAAAGTAGAAATAGTACGCTCTTACGTGCTGGTACTTTTGCTTCAAATAAAACGTGTGGTTGGTAATGCTACAGAAGTGGTGCAACTAAAACGTTACCAAGAAATTACAGCCAATTTTGAAGAATTAATCCTTAAAGAAACTTCAAAATATAAAACCATTGCAGACTATGCAGATCAATTAAACATTACTCCCATTTACTTGTCTGAATGTGTAAAAAAAGTAACAGGAGTAACGGCTAAAAAAATCTTATCTAACTATATGACCTTACGCGCTAAGGCTTTGTTACAGCAAACTACCAGCTCAGTTGCCCAAATTGCGTATGAAATGGGTTTTGATGAGCCTACCAATTTTATCAAGTTTTTTAAAAACAACGAAGGCATTACACCTGCCGCTTTTAGAAAACTACCTTAAAAAGTATCATTTTCTCTAAAATACTCACCTTATACAGGGTTTTGTTCTGCTCTAATTTTGTCCCATAACAAATTAGAAGAGTACAATGAACACCATAGAAACAAAACCTTTAAGCAATAAGTTGTTATTTATAATGGCAACTGCCATTGCGGCAACGGCAGCTAATTTATATTACAATCAGCCTTTAATTCCGTCTATTGGAGAATCATTAGGACTTAGCGAAAGTGTGCTAGGTTTTATACCATCTGCATCGCAAATTGGGTATGCAATGGCTATATTTTTTATTTCCCCGTTGGGAGATGTAATGAACAGAAAAACAGTGATAAGAAACTTATCTATCACTTTGGTTATAGCATTACTGGGCGTGTATTTTGCTCCAAATTTTGGCATTTTAGTGGCAGCTACTTTTGTGGTAGGTTTGGGAGCCAATATTACGCAACAATTGCTGCCACTGGGTTCGTCTTTAGCTACACCAGAGAATAAAGGCAAAGTAGTGGCTACATTAATGACAGGTTTAACAACCGGTATATTATTGTCTAGAACTATAAGCGGATTTATAGCTGAGCATTTTGGTTGGCGTAGTGTGTTTTTAACTGCTGCCGTTGTTGCCGCCATAATTGGTGTTATGTTACACGTTTACTTACCATCAAACAAACCTACGGCAAAACTAAAATACAACCAGTTACTGGCATCAATGTTCACCTTGGTAAAAACCAAACCACTTTTACGCGAAGCCGCTTTTGTAGGTGCACTTTGGTTTGCTGCCTTTAACGCTATGTGGGCAACTATTGCTATACACGTTATGGAAGAACCTTTTTCGTTATCGGTACAGCAAGTAGGTCTGTTAGGGTTTGTTGGTGCTGCCGGAATTTTTGGCGCTAAAATAGCGGGCAAATGGGCAGATAAAATTGGAGCTAGAAAGGTAATGACCGTTTCCATTAGTTTGGTGTTGGTAAGTTTTGTGGTGCTTGCATTAGGGCAAAATAATATGGTGGTGCTTTGTATTGGTATTGTACTGCTAGATTTGGGCGTGTTTGGTTCTCAAATACCAAACCAGGTGCGTGTTTTTTCGGTAGATGTAAATGCACAAAGTAGAGCCAATGCCATTTATATGCTTTTTTATTACATAGGCGCATCTGCAGGTTCTGCATTGGGTGTATCTGTAATTAGCAAATTTGGCTGGACAGGACTTACCATTTTTGGATTTGCTTTAGCTGCAATTGCCCTTCTTTTTCATATTTCGAGAAAATCGAAATAAAAACCAATTGAAATTGTACTACGCTTTCAATTGATAATAAACACATTCACTTTTTAAAAATTACACAAATGAATACAGAACATACAAATTTAAAAGACGCTTTAAGTGCAAAACAAGCAGCTTGGGAAACCAATGCTTCCGAGGCACAAAAAGAAATGACAACTGAAAACCTTGAGGCTATTGTAGCTACCCAATTTTTAGAAAATGCGGTAAACGTTGGAGATAAAATAATCGATTTTACATTAAAAAATGCCTTGGGAGAATGCACCAACTTACAGTCGGTTTTAGACAACGGACCTGTGATTTTAACGTGGTACAGAGGTGGTTGGTGTCCGTACTGTAACATTACCTTACAGTACTTGCAAAACAGTCTGCCAGAATTTAAAAAATATGGTGCAAATCTTTTGGCTTTAACTCCAGAATTGCCGGACAAATCTCTTAGCACATCTGAAAAGCACGATTTACAATTTGAAGTTTTAAGCGATGTGGGAAACAAGATTGCCAAACAATACGGACTGGTGTATAAACTAACCGATGCGCTATCTGAAATATACCAGAACAAATTGGGCTTAAAAAATTACAATGGCGATGACAGTAGCGAACTACCTATTACAGCTACTTATGTTATAGATGCAAAAGGCATTGTGCAATATGCTTTTCTTGATGCTGATTACCGCAAAAGAGCAGAAATTTCAGAAATCATAGACGTATTAAAAACACTTTAGTTGAACTATAAATAGAAACTAAAATGGTACTAAATATTATTACAATAGGATTAAAATTACTGAGCGCTTATGCTATGTTTACATTTGCCCTTCCTAAACTACGTGGCTTAGCGGTAAGCGTAAAATCATTTACACAATTTGGCGAAGTTTTAGGTATAAGCGGCAAAGGCTTTATGCACTTTACCGGTACATTAGAATTGCTAACTGCATTGGTGTTATTGGCTTCTGTTTTTTTAAGTGAAAAAGCAGGGAACATTACTACAATAACGGGCTATATTTTGCTATTTGGTACTATGGCTGGAGCGTTGGTTACCGAATATTTTATAAGAGAAACTCCTGTGCCTATGTTGGTAAGCCTAGCTATTACGTTACTGCTTATTGCAGTTTCCCAACTGATTATAAAGTTTATATAAGAAGATTATTTATATACGTTTTTACATTTCTAAAATAAAAAATAGTTATAAATTGTAGGAAAATTTAACGCTTAAAACTAAAATGTGCATTTATACAGCCGTATTGGAGGAATAAACGCAATACATTGAGGTTATTGAGTAGTTGTACAATATTTAAAATAACTAACTTCAAACAGAATTATGAAAACAAAATTTTACGAATGTATTACCGATGAAGGTAATAAAATCATCAATGTTGATAACATTGCTTCCGTTGAAAATATAAATAATAAAACAGTAATGACGCTTAATGTCAAAAAAGAAAACGACGTTAATGTTTCTTTTGTTGTTAATCTTCCTTGGACATCTGTTGCAAGTGCTGTTCAAGCCCTAGGACTTGATTAAATCTGATAAATGAATTAGAACTCATTTCTTGTTTAATCAATTGCAAAACATAATTTGACTGATTAACAGAAAGACCATCTAATTGTTTTCCTATTTCAATCGCTTTTTGACGCAACTCGTCAACAGACAATCCTTTAATTTGTAATATTTCAGACATTATATAATTATTTAAACACAGAACATTAAATGAATAAACATTTTGAAAAAAATGATTTAGACGTAACATACTCACGATGGAACGTTGGAAGTGGAACTGAATACGTATTACCACCTTTATCATTAGATAAAAAACTAATGATTTTAAAAATTAAAGACGGAGAATACACCAGAATTGATTTCAAATTATTTGAATTTAATGACCTGTTGATTTTTCACGATTTGTTGTCTGACCAGAAATATGGTTTTGACATAGACGATATAGGTCTTGATAAAATTTACATTCGTGTCCAAAACGGGAAAGGTGCAATTTGGACAAGGCTACCGCTAAAACCATCAGATGATTTGCTGAAACACTTTCATTAAATTTTGAATTATCTAAAACTTCAATAAATGTTTTTAAAACCTCTTTTGGGTTATAAAACTCTGACTTTGGATTTAGAGCACCTGAATACAAATCTACACTTGACATATAACTTATTTTAAAAATTAACCTCTTGCACAATGTTTTATCCAAATTTTTGAGGACTATATCTTGCGTAAATGATTCGACTTTTTGACTTTAAAGGTGTGCAACTAACTGGTTCTTGACTGAAAAGCCTGTTAAAATCATCATCCGATAAAAAAACATTGTACAACATTGTATAAAATTAATTGCTAGTACAAGCCAATTTACGAATCCCGAAGCGTCGGGACTAGCGGATTTTCTATTCGGTTTTTATTTGCTAAATTAGTTACTTAAACATGCAACTAACCATACACAAACCGTTAGGTGTAATTAAGAAAAATGAAAAAACAATATAAAATTTGGCAAAATGAATGGAGACAGATTATGGAAAAACCCATAAATGTTGAAGTTGACCCAAAGTGTGACTTTGATTTACACTTTGATATATGGGAATTAGATAAAAACAAATTTATTGAACTTTTCAATTCTTTCCCTAAAGGAACTGAAATCGGAAACAATGCTTATAATTTAAGAAATGGATTAATTGAGGAATTTAATCAAAAATTAAATAAAGAAGAGATTATTTCAGAAACTCAGAAAGCTATTAATGACTTACAAAAAATAGCTTATTCAGAAGAACTAAACAATCCTAAAATTATATTTAGAACAGGTAATTCTATGTCAGATTTAACTGATATAAATTATTCAGAAATGATATCAATTGAAATAGACGACCAAATATATGATTTCATAAAAAAAGGGACAGGTGAAATTGGAAATAATGCCTACCACTTTTTAAGTGAACCAATGTATCGAATGCGTAGTTCATATGTCCCGAGTCGTTGGATTTTATGGACTCTTACTGATATAAATCATATAAACCCATACAAATCATTATTAAAATTAGAGAACAATAATTGTAGTGTTTTTCTAATTGATGACGGAGGAATATTGATATTTCAAACTAAAGAATAAAAAACTACACCTAACATTGGCTATAATTAATACGGATTTTGGTGCTTAACGCAAAGTTTAGTGCCTTTTTATAAAGTCCGCCAAATCTTTTGATTTGGCCTTAAAAATGAAAACAAAATAGAATCCCGAGGCTTTGGGATGGCTAAGTGTTTATCCGAAAAGTTAGTGTTTTTTTTACACGCTACGTTTTGTACACTAGTCCGTTAAGCACAATTAGAAAAAAATGAAAGTTGTAATCATCATTGGAATAGTTTTACTGGTTTTAGTTTCTGTCTGGTATGCCAAAAAAACTGGAATAAATTCTGAATTTCATAATAAACAAAAAGCGTTAGCTGTTTCTAACATCCTAGATAAACCCTTAGATTTTGGATATAAAATGGTTTGGATTGCTGTAAAAACAAATCAGAAAAAAAGACTTGCAGAAATTATTAAATTGAAAAAAACTAAACAAGCAAATTGGAAAAGCGGAATTGAAACCGCTTATGAAGATGGAATTTATATTACTCCACAAATTGGAGAATGGACTTTAATTACCGGAAACGGATTGGTAAATAAAAGAGATGATAAAGAAAATATGGCTGCTGTAGAAATCCTCTTAAATTATTTAAGTACGGAGTTTGGAGAAGCTCATTTTTTTGGCACCAACCGAGTTGTGGAGTACCATAGTTGGATGAAATCTAAGAATGGAAAAATGGAACGAATTTATTCGTATCTTGGAGAAAGTATGGAAAACATTAAAGTTTTTGGTGAACCGACTAAAGCAGAAGAAGGACTAAAATTATTCAACTCACTATCCGAGGACGCAAAAAATGAAGCATATTTTGAGCGTGAGGACTTGACTTATGCAGATGAAATGTTAGTTATGGAGATTGCCGAAAAATGGGGTGTAAACCCTACTAAATTATCTACACGAACCGACATAAAGAAAGAATTAGGACTAGTTGGTAAGTAATTGCTATAACTAATAAAAATAACCATTGCACACGCCTTTAATGCTAGTGTTTATTATCATATTTTTTAAATTTAAAAAATATAATTATTATGAAAAACCTATTAAAAACATTACCAATTCTACTACTATTTGTAACCTTTAGTGCGTTTAACACTAATGAAAAAATTTCTGAGACAAAGCCAAACGGACTAAAAATTGAAATTATATTTAACAGTAATTTACAGCCTGATGATTTAATTAGCATAAAGAAAAAATTAGCTTCTAACGGAATTACTCTTACTTACAAATCGTTTGATTTTAATGAGAATAACGGATTAAAAATCCATTTCATTTGATGTTGACTGTAATGATGGATTTAAAAGCGGAGGTGAAAAGAAAAATATTACCAGTAAAACCAAATGGGGCTTTTTTAGAGATTATGCTGAAGATGCAGAAAGTCCGTTTGGAATAGACACTTTAAAATAGAAATTTATGAAAATAAAATTTACATCAATTTTAATTCTAATTACTCTTATTTCTTCATCTAGTTATGCCCAAAAAACAAAGAAGTTTAAAATGACCAAAGAAGTAAAGGAATTAGTAAAATTAGGTAAAGATTCTATTATTAAGCTTGCATTGCCTTTGGTGGATAAAAATGCAAGATTAGAAAACTTTTCTAAAACTAGCGTACAAAGCAATGGTAAAGAGCTTTACGTTATTTTTTACAACCCTGTAATGTACTTGCCTATAAACACCGTTTTTTATGATAATGCTAGCGTAAACTTAACTACAGCATCTGGTTCTAAAAGTACCGTTGCAAACCCACTGGACTTTAATAATCAAAAAAACATACCCTATTATGTACAAACAGAATCTATCAAAAAAAATATAGCGTTTGTATGTAATGCTATAGACTCTTTTAATTATGCAGATATAGCCGAGTTTAATGGTACAATGCGCATTTTAGAAAAAGAAGACTATTATGACATTAGTGTTGTGTCTGAAACGCAAGAATCTTGGTATAAAATTAAAAAAGTGACTGGTAAAATGTTTGATGAAGGTCACGCTCACCTAGAACCACCGCTAATTATAACGGATGAAGAAAACTCGTTTAAAGAAGTGCTTTTTAAGGAGTAAAAATGACACACAGAATTAAAAATAAAAAAAAACTATTCAGTATTTTCTACCGACAAGCTATTAAGTATTGCTAAAGAAATAAACGGTTTAAAACCTGAAGCTGTGGTACTTCTGCAAGAAGAGTTAATTAAGCGTAATGAGTTAGATGAAGTTTCTAAAATAACCAAACACCTTATAAACCAAAAGAACGAGCAAGAACTAAGAAACAATTTTGATCCTGATAATTACATTAAAGAAGAATTAGAAGCTGGCGAATCTATTGAGAATATCAAATTTAAACTAAAAACTATGGGTATAGATATGTTTGATATTATAAAGAAAGAACAATCCCAAGAAAATATAATTCTAAACTATATTGAGTCTAAAAAACTTGAAGGAGAATCAAAAGAAACTATAGATAATGATTTAAAAGAAAACTTTAATGTTGATTCTAATTATTTAAATGAGATAAAAAATAAATTAAGAGAAAAAGGAAAAAAGAATACAACAATAGGTATTGTATTACTCGTTGTTTCTATTTTAATTAATATCTTTTTACTTACCAAAGGAAGAATAAGCATACCAGCCATATTACTATTTGGTTTAGGAATTTGGAAATTAGTCCAAGGTGAACATCAACTAAGAAAAAATTAAAAAATCACTTAAACAATACCTCCTAAATTTCTTATTTCTCATACAACTATTCTATTAAAAAGGCGTTAGTTACTACTGTAGTGTATATACATTGCACTTAAACCAAACTGTAAAAAAAGAATATTTCTGCTTTTATAAAAACCAAAAAACCACCAAAAATTATGGGCTACATTAAATTAATCTTATTTGCTATTATGCTAGTTCTAGGTATTATAAGTATCATTAGCTATTACCAAGGCAAAGGAGATATGAAAAAGACACAAGCCAGTATTTTAGAAAACTTAAGCTATGATAGAGTCCTCACACAAAAAGAGGTAGACACTTTAAAAAAACTATATAAGATTAAATTAGAACATAATACGCCTGTATATTCTATATCTGGTACTGTTGGCTATATTGTTTTTGAAACCAATGGTCAAGGTCAAAAAGAATGGCAAATTGGCGGTGTTATAATTGCTAATAAGTCTGCTAAAATTTTAGCTAAAAAAAATATTGCGCTTGAGCAGTTTATTGTAAACGATAAAGATGTAAATCCTAAAATAGAGGCGCTTAACAAAGAGTTAGAAGCCAATACAATAACTGAAGAAGAAGCTAACGCTAAAGCTAATATCATTTTTGAAAAGTATACAAACAACACTATAGAATTTGTAATAGCCAACCCATCTAAAAAAGAAAAACCTGTATACGTATTAAGTTACAAGAGTAATACTATGACTACTCCCGTTAATTTGCTAACGTAGTTTAGCAAAACAACCTATATAAACACTTCTATTTCAGCTACGGTATAACTCACTTCTTTTCTTTGGGGTTATACATTACAACAATCTGAATAATAATTGCTAAAAAAACAAGCATATAGATTTCTATTTGTGTAAATAGCTCTACCGAATCTACTGCACGTTTACTAATAGACATTTGCCTGCTACCCTCATTTAACTGTATTTTAGATAAATCACTAAGGTTAGTTTTTAAACTATTTATAGCGCTATTTACTTTAGATGTACTGTTATAACTAGAGTTTATAAACTTAGTTTCTGCATTTTGCAACACCTTAACGTTACTTTTAAAGTCGTTAAATACGGTTGCCTCCTTAGAAGTTAATTTTGTTTCTTCAAATCTAGAAATTAACGACTGTAAATTATCGTTTACTTTTAAATTACGGTTTTCATAAAAAGTACTATCCAATGTTTTAACCGCAATCTCTTTTTCTTGTACCAACTTTAACTTTTCAAAAATTAAATCGTTGGCTATTAATCTGTCTTCATAAATGGTTACAACAGAGTCTCTAACCCGCACAAAATTGTTTTTGTCAATTAAGTTTGTCATTATAATTAAGACAAAAATCATTAAAATTCCTAGAATCCATTTAAACTTGGCATAAAATCCCATTTTAGTTATTATTTACTGTATAAACTCTACGTGGTGGGTGTGTTAAGTTTATCTTACAAAATAAAAATACTAAAAATTAATATATATATCAACACTCAAATTAGACTTGTATAATTTATTCATAAAAAGTAATAGCACTAAAATGTAAAAGCTGTTTATAGTTAAACAATAAAGCAAAGTAGTACTTAGTAACATATTATAAAGCCTAATTTTTTACTTAGATATTTAGCAATAATAGCAGCAACAAAAGGACTCCAAAAAAAATAATAAAAAAGGTATTTAGTGTAACATATAAATGTTATTTTTATTTTAAACGCTAATTTTATTGTTTTAACAAATTAATATGAATACAAAAAAGCTATTAATTATTTCTTTTCTGTTCTCTTTAATTGGCAGTATAGTAATTTTTATAAAATTAAGCTATTTTTTTTGGAAGTCAGATTTAGACTACTTAATATATTTAGGTATAATTATACTTGCAATTGCTGGTTTACTAGCGTTGTATACTTGTGTACTATCCTCTATACACCTATACAACACTCATAAATTTAATTGGACTTGGGCTTTAAGTACAATGCTGGCAATTTTTAACATCATTATATTTACCTATTATTTTCTACAAAAAAAATAAACAACTTCAACCAACAAAAAGTAAGATTTCTTGATATATGAAAAAACTTATACCCCTTATATTTTAATCACAACTATTTGTAATGCACAACAAACAAAAATGAAAGAAAACCATAAGAACCATTTAGAAAAATTAAACTTAGCTGGAAAAGTAAAAAGCATAAAAGAGTTTACACAAAATAAAAATAATAGCGAATCTCCTCTTTTGAACACAGAAAAAGAGTTTAATGAAAATGGATTTTTATTAAAGGAAACCGTATTTTCTGGAGAAAAAATATACAGCATAACAACATACGATTATCAAAATAATAAATTAGACACCGAAACTGAAAAAATACTTGGATCTAGCGGCTATACAACGGTAAAAAAATATTTTTATAAAGAAAATGAGGTAGAAACTAAAACTTATGAAGATGATGAATTGGTAGAATCATCCATTACCAAAACGGACAAGAACAATAATATTATTTTTACAAAAAATAATAACCATTTATTTAATACCTATTGCGAGAAAAACTACGAGCATAATCAAAAAAACCAATTAACAACAGTAACAGAAAATTGCTATAACCAAGACGGCAAAAATTACAGTAATACCATTACTTATACTTACGCAGATGGTTTAGTTACAAAAATGAAGCATACCAATACGGTTGCAAATGATAACGTAGGGTTTGTAGAACACTACACTTATAACGACTCTAAGAATTATATAGAAATTAAGGTTTATGTAAACAATGTTTTAGAAAGCAAGCAGACTATGGCCTACCAAAACGGATTGTTACATGAACATCGTTTTTTTGAAAAAGGAAAAGAAACCAAATTTATAAGTTATGCTTATGACAACTTAAAAAATAGTAGTTCTAAAACTGTTAGCGAGATAGGATCGTTAGCAACCATTACTAAAGAGTACACTTACCAAATAACCTATTACAAATAGTAACCTAAATTAAATTATGAAAGTTACCACCAAAAAAAATGAACAAGTCGCAAATATGATTTTCGCTTCTATTTATCCTCACTATTTAAGTAGAATAGAAAAAAACGGGCGAACAAAAGAAGAGTTAGACCAAGTAATAGAATGGTTTACTGGTTTTAACGCTACTACCTTACAAAACCTTATTGATGAAAAAGTGACGTTTAAAGCTTTTTTTGACAAAGCTAAAATTCACCCTAATGAACATTTAATTAAAGGTGTTGTTTGTGGTTACCGTATAGAAGAAATAGAAGAAGAGTTTAAACTATACAAACAATGCAGGCAAATGGAAAAACTAATTGATGAATTGGCAAAAGGGCGTAAAATGGAGAAAATTTTACGAAAAGAAAAAAAATAACTTATACCTTTAGTTTTTGTTTTAATTTCTTTGAAATTACTACAGTACAAACAAGTTTATCTATTTATAAAAACTTTATTTTTCACGTAACTTTTATTTTATGTCTACGCTAGAGCATCAACTAAAAAACCCTGTTTGGTCTTCTTTACAAGAAACACATAAAAAATTTGCGGTTGAGTTTAACAACGTACAATTTTACAATTCTGAAGTTTGCACTTTTGGGGCTTTTTTTGATGAAAACAATACTGCAGAAGCTGCTAATGAGTACATAAAAACGTCTGATAGTTTTTTTTATGTCTCAGAAAATTTAACTCCTGTGGTAGATGAAACCAAAGTAGAATTCACTAAAAAAATTGATGGATGCCAAATGGTTTTAGACTCCCTAACCAATGTTAATATAACTGAAGAAATAGTACTACTGGACGAAACTTTTAGTGAAGAAATTTATGATTTAGTTTGGTTGGTTATGCCTGGTTACTATAGAAAAAGAACCTTTGAAATGGGCAAGTACTTTGGTATATTTAAAAACGGCAAACTGGTTTCTATAGCTGGCCAACGTTTACAAAGTAACCTTTTTATAGAGGTTAGCGCTGTTGTTACACATCCTAATTACACCAGAAGAGGATTAGCAAAACAGTTAATTGCACACAACACTAAAGAAATTTTAAAAGAAAACAAAACACCCATTTTACATACCAATAAAGGAAACCCAGCTATAGCGCTATATCAAAAATTAGGATATACTTTTACAAGAGATATGAACTGGTGGTTGTACACTAAAAAATAAACTACCACACATTACACACAATTGCTACAAGTGCCTGTTAAAATACAATTTGCACTGCTAACACTGTATCCTTTTGGGGTGGTATATTCTACAGTTATTTGCAAACATTCTATAGTATCACAACGTACACACCTAAAATGAAAATGAGGCTTTACCTCCTCCTCGTTTTCGCATTTTTTACAAATAGCAAAGTATTGTTTGCCATCCTCTGCAACAATTTTATGCACCAAACCATCTTCGCAAAACCTATTTAACACCCTGTAAATTGTAGCCCTGTTTATAGCAATATCTAACTGCTTCTCTATAGCATCTTGGCTAAGTGCTTTTTTTGAGCCAGACAGTAATTTTAAAACCGCTTCTTTAGCTGGTGTATTTCTTCTATTCATTTTATTGCGATTAATTCGCAATAATACAAAAATTTATCTATATTTGTTATTAATTGCAACAATGTTGCATTAATGTGAAATTATGATCAGGAGAGCTGTTATTAAGGCTTTTGCAATTTCTGGTATTGCCATTACGGTGCAAAATCCTTTATGGAACTTTTCTAAATACGTGTATAAAATGAATAAAACAGATTTTGATGTTGTAATTATTGGCGGAAGCTACGCAGGTTTGTCTGCTGCTATGGCCTTAGGTAGATCTTTAAAAAAAACGTTAGTTATTGATGCTGGCAAACCTTGCAATGCACAAACGCCACACGCTCACAATTTTTTGAGTCAAGATGGAAATAAGCCTGGTGAAATTTTAAAAATTGGAAAAGAACAACTAGCAGCCTACAACAGTGTTACTTACCACAACGGATTTGTGGTTAACGCTAAAAAAACCAATGCTATTTTTAGTGTAACTACAGACAATGAAAACGTATTTACTGCTAAAAAAATAATTATTGCCACAGGTATTAAAGACCTATTACCCAATATACAAGGCTTTTCTTCTTGTTGGGGCATATCTGTAATACATTGCCCATACTGCCATGGTTATGAGTACAAAAATAAAAAAACAGCTATAATTGCTAACGGAGATAGGGCTTTTCATTTGGCATCATTAGTAAATAACTTAACTAATAACAGTACAATTATTACTATGGGCAAAAATAATTTTAGTGATGAAGAACTTAAAAAACTAAAACAACATAATATTAAAATTAACGAAAAAGAGATTGAAACCATTGTGCATGCAAACGGTCAGTTAGAAAAAATTGAATTTAAAGACGGTAGCTCTGAAAATTATGATTGTGCTTATGCAGATGTACCTTTTAAACAAAGCACTAATATTGCAGAACAACTAGGTTGTAAACTTACAGAAAACGGACATATTGAGGTAAACCCTATGCAAAAAACTACAGTAGATGGTGTATATGCTTGCGGAGACAACAGCTCTAGACTACGTGCTTTATCTAGTGCAGTTTATACTGGTAACTTAGCGGGCGCAATGCTAAATAACGAATTAACTCAAGAAAATTTTTAAATGTAGTAAAAAACCAGGCAACAAAATGGTCTACAATTGCGTCTATTAAGTAAACATACAATACCATAAAATTTGTAATGGCCAACCCATCTAAAAAGGAAAAACCTGTTTACGTATTAAGTTACAAGAGTAATGACATAATTAGTTCCGTTAATTTGCTAACTTAGTTTAGCAAAACTAACCTATGAAAACATTTTTAATTTTTATTTTATCCATAAGTACAATGGGGTCTTTTGCTCAAAAAAAAGACTCACTAATTTCTGCTTTTGGAATTAATTTAAAACTGTATAAAAATAGAAATACAAACACTTTTGAGGTACATAAGAATGATGAAAAAGTGATTTTTAAAAACCTAAAAATAGCTGTACGTTTAAATGGCTTTTTACAAGTTTTAGATGAAAAAAATAATATGTTTTACATTAATGAAAAAGGCTCCAAAGTAGAAGAAGCTAACTTAATAATAGAAGTTTGTGGTACAGTACCAAATTACACGTATGAAATTATAAAAAGAGACAATACATATATTGTAACAGAACTTGTAGGCTATGATGGCGAAGAAAACCTTGCTGCCAAAGAAATTGGAAGTATAAGTGCTGCTGGAATTGATAAAATTAATTTCTCAAATGGAACAAAAAAAGTAACGTTTGATGCTAACGAATCTATGTTTTACGCCACAGAAACATTCTTAAATGCTGTACTAATTAGCAAAGGCAAAAAAAAAGGTGTTTTATATAACAATACCGTAAATTATTATGATGCCGTAACCGCTGCTAATGGCATTTTAAAAGTACAGACAAACAATAAAGTTGGGTACTATAACATTACAGAAGTTAAATACAAAGACTTAGCACCTTTTGTTAACGGACTGGCTAAATTTACAACCACCAACAATAAAACAGGTTATATAGACGCTAACGGGAACGAGTATTACAATTAAATCTGCTAAAAAGTAACTCTAAAATTGTACCTTAGATTACTATGATTGCTATTTTATATCAAAAAAATCTTCCTCCTATAAGAGACGGAATACAAAAACCAATGAAACCAGGTGGATACTCAGACAGTGGTGCTGATATTGCTTGTGAACTACACAACAACAATATAAAAATTAGTACTCCTGTAGATAACCCATCTATAGAGAACAATTTAGATTGGGTTTTTCCTGATACTGAAGAAGGTATACAAAATGCCATAAATAAAGGCGCTACCGTTTTTTGGTTAAACACCGTATTGTACAAAACGCACCCTATAGAAAAGTTTTTTAACTTAAATAATTACTTTGTTGGGCAATTACCTAGCGTGGTAGATATTTACGATGATAAATGGACAACCAATAAGTTGTTAAAAGAAAACGGAATTTTAATTCCAGAAACAACCTTAATAACAGAAGGTGATACCATTAATTACAAAGGTGATTTCCCCATAGTTGTTAAGCCTATTAGAGGAAGAGGTAGCCAAGGTGTTTCTCTGGTTAAAAACGAAAAAGAATTAAATGCAAAATTGTCTAGTTTATTTTTAAGCAAACAGTATGGAACATCTGTTTATTTAGAACAATTTTTAAGCGGACAAGAAATAACCATTACAGTAATGCCGTCTGGTAGTTACATTATAAATAATAATAAAAAACAATTTACTACGGCCTGGTGCCTACCTCCTGTTAAACGCTTTAACCACCAAAACGGAATTGCACCATACAACGGAACTGTTGCTGTTATTAAAAATAGTGCACTATTAGATAACAGTGAACGTAATTCTAACCAAATTATAGCTGTTTGTAAGCAGTGTGAAAAAGCGGCCGAATTGCTACACATTAAAGCCCCCATACGAATAGATTGTAGAGCAGATGAAAAAGGAAATTACTATTTATTTGATGTAAATATGAAGCCTAATATGACAGGACCATCTAGACCACAAAGAAAAAACCAAGATAGCTTGTCTTCATTAGCCGCTAGAGGTATTGGTTGGAATTATTTTGATTTGCTAAAAAATATGTTAAATCAAAAATGGACAGCTAATTTATAGCTGAAGAGCTAAAAAATAATAAAATTCCTAATTTAAAAACAGTACATTAAGCATAAAGGTTTGGCAAAAAACTTTAAAAACATAGCATATCTTAACCACGGAAACCAACGGCAAAAACTGGCTTTTTATGAGTTAAACCACTATAAAATTCTAGAAAAACTTAAAAAATACAATCCTATTTTAACTGGCACAATACCAATAGAGATTGATATTGCAGAAAGTGATTTAGATATTATCTGCGAATGTAAAAATCACGCTGAGTTTTTGGCATACCTACAACAAGAGTTTTCTACTTTTAAAAACTTTAAGGTACACACTACTTTACAAAACAACATTGCTGCCACTATTGCCGAGTTTAAAACGGAGCATTTTTTAGTTGAAATTTTTGGTCAAGATATTCCAACTACCAAGCAAAATGCTTACCGACATATGGTTGTAGAACATCATATTTTACAAAAAAAAGGAGCTGACTTTAAGCAACAAATAAGAGAATTAAAAGTTAGCGGCATAAAAACCGAACCCGCTTTTGCTAAATTACTGGGCTTAAAAGGAGATCCGTATGTAGCATTATTAGAGCTTGAAGAAAAAGATTGATAAAATACCATCTATTCAAGCAACGTTACAAGCATAATTAGCGTCTATTAAGTAAACAAACCAACTAAGACCAAAATTATGACCAAAAAACAGTTCTGGAATCAGCTTTTACTTTTTGTTACGGCTTTACTTTTAATTTTAATTGCAAGAGAGTCCTTATCATACCTTTTTATTCAAAAAAATATTGAATCTTATGCCATACACACACTTTTAAATATTTGTGCCAATTTAATTTTAATTGTTGTTTCGTACTTTTTTATTCAAAAAAATAAGCTCGGTAAATTAGCAGGACTCCAAAAAGGGAACGTAAACAAATGGTATCTGCTGTTATTTCCGCTTTTGTATTTAGTGTTATTAAATGTATTAATTATAGATGTTGTAGACATACAAACATTGTTGCCTAACGTTTTCTTATTTTTGTTTTACTCTATATCTATAGGGTTTGCAGAAGAGTTAAGCATTAGAGGCTTTTTACAGTCGCACCTTATAAATTACTTAGGCAACAGCCGTAAAAACACTATTATTTCTGTGTTTTTAGCTGCCTTATTTTTTGGTGCTATACATTTATTAAATTTTGATACCGGAATTTATGGCGAGTTAGCACAGCTTATTTACGCTACTTTTATTGGGGTAATGTTTGGTTTTTTACTTGTGATAACAAAAAGATTATACCCCTTAATTATAGTACACGCAATAATAGATTTTGTAGCAGATTTAGATGTGGTAGGTATGCCTATTAAAGAAAAAATAAGCGAATTAATGTCCTTAGAGACTGCTGCACTTATTACAGTATTAGCTTTGCCTTGCTTTATTTACGGCTTGTTTTTAATGAAAAAATACAAGCTTACAGCAACTACTATTCATAATGCTTAAAAAAGCATTACTTTTTAGACAATAATGCATACACCAACTCTTTGGTTAGGGCTTTGCCTGCTGCTTTTTCTCTTAAAACACTAAAAGGATACTTAAAGTTACAACCCGTTTTGTACGCACTACAACCATAGGCTGTTTTACCTTTTAGTACAGTTCCTGTTTTGCATTGCGGACACGGCATTGGATCTGTAACTGTAGTTTGTTTTTGTTTTGGTGCTACTTTTTTTTCTTCTAACACCAACTCAAAATCATCATTAAAACGCAACAAACCTTCTTTGGTTCCGTGCTCGGTTTTAAAACCTTTTAGGTTAACAGTACAACCTTTATCTAACAATCGTAAATACTGTTTTTCAGATATTTTTTTATCCATATATACAAAAGGCAATACCATTTTACACCCTGTTTTATAGGCGCTACAACCGTAAGCAGTTTTGCCCTTTAACAACACACCTTGTTTGCATTTAGGGCACGTTTTACCTTGTACAGAGGTAATTTTCTTTTCTTTTACAGGTTTTGCAGCTTTTTCTGTGGCTGCATGCGAAATTTTAATGTGCTTTTGTTCAATACGGACTTCATACACCAAATCGTCAATCATTTTTTTCATGTTGTTGATAAAAACACCTGCATAAAAATTTCCGCTTTCAATTTGTTTTAATTGTTTTTCCCACATACCCGTAAGCTCGGCAGAGGTTAACAATTTATTTTTTATAATGCCTATAAGTTTTATGCCTGTTTGGGTTGGTAGCAATTGCTTTTTTTTACGCTCTATGTATTTGCGCCTGAAAAGTGTTTCTATAATATTTGCTCTGGTAGACGGTCTTCCTATACCGTTTTCCTTCATTAACTCTCGCATTTCATCATCATCTACCTGCTTGCCTGCGGTTTCCATAGCACGTAGCAAACTAGCCTCTGTGTATTGCTTTGGTGGTTTGGTTTCTTTTTCTAAAAACGAAGGTTCATGCGGTCCTTTTTCTCCTTTTTCAAAAGATGGTAAAATGCCTTTCTCTGGCTTATTTTTAGCATCCGGATTTTCAAAAACAACACGCCAGCCCTTTTTTAAAATTTCTTTACCCGTTGTTTTAAAAGGCACTGTGTCTGTTTTACCTAATACCGTTGTATTTGCCACCTCACAATCTGGATAAAAAACAGCAATAAAACGTTTGGTAATAATATCATACACCAACTGTTGGTTGTGCTGTAAATTTATTTGCACACCAGTAGGTATAATAGCGTGGTGGTCTGTTACTTTTTTATCGTTAAAAACCTTGGCAGATTTTCTAATTTTACCCGCCAAAACAACTTGCGTAAGGTTTTGGTAATTGGTTAACTTTTGTAAAATTCCGGCTACTTTTGGGTAAATATCATTAGGTAAAAAGGTAGTATCTACCCTTGGGTAGGTTACCACTTTTTGCTCGTATAATTTTTGTACTATTTTTAAGGTTTCATCTGCAGAAAAACCAAATTTTGTATTGCAATATACCTGCAAGCCAGTAAGGTCAAACAACTTAGGCGCATATTCCTTGCCCTTTTTTTTGGTGGTAGACACAATTTCAAAATCGTTTTCTTTTACTTTTGCAGCAAAAGCCTCTCCTTCTTCTTTCTTTAAAAACCTTCCTTTTTCGCAATTAAACAGTGTGTCTCTGTACAATGTTTGTAGCTCCCAATACGGTTGCGGCTTAAAATTTTCTATTTCATGGTACCTATTCACAATCATAGCTAAAGTAGGTGTTTGCACACGCCCTACAGATAACATTTGCTTGTAACCACCGTGTTTTACGGTGTACAAACGTGTAGCGTTAATACCCAAAAGCCAATCTCCTATGGCTCTAGAAAAACCTGCGTAGTATAAATTGTCATATTTGGTAGCAGGTTGTAGTTTTTGAAACCCTTCCTTTATTGCCTCTGTTGTTAAAGACGATATCCATAAGCGTTGCACCTCTCCTTTGTACGCTGCTTGGTCTATAACCCAACGCTGTATAAGTTCTCCTTCTTGCCCAGCATCACCACAGTTAATTACTACAGTAGCTTGGTCAAATAATTTTTTTACAATTTTAAACTGTTTTTGTATGCCAGACTCTTGTACTACTTTGGTTTTAAACTTATTGGGTAGCATTGGCAAGTTGTTAAGGTCCCAACTTTTCCAGTGTGGTTTATAGTCGTTAGGCTCACAAAGTGTGCATAAATGGCCAAAAGTATAGGTTACTGCATAGCCATTACCCATAAAATACCCATCATGCTTTGTATTAGCACCTAATACAGTAGCAATTTCACGGGCAACACTTGGTTTTTCTGCAATACAAACTTTCATAACAAGGCGTAAAAATAGGATTTTATTAGTGGATGTATTTATAGTTGGCGCATAAAAAAATTAACAAAAAAAAGTAGTAGTAAAAATTTTGTGCATAACGTATGTAAAAAATAACCAACCATACTAAAAAATATACCAATTACACATTTCCGTAATTGTAGTATAAAAAATAGTTTTACATTGTAGGAAAATTAAACAACCAAAAAAACCAACTAGTAAGCTAAATGTGCGTTTATTTACCCCTATTGGCGGAATAAACGCAATAAATTGAGTTTATATATAGTTGCCCACAATATGAAAAAAATATTCCCTATAATATTAATTGTTCTTGCAGGAATTTATATCTATAAGTTGGAAAAATTGAATTCTGAACTTATGGAAATGACTAAAGAATTAACTTTTGAAAAATTTGACAATTCTATCCATCCATCCAACAGCTATATTTATCAAAATGGGAATCAAAAAATAGAAATGAAAATCTCAAATGGGAAAGATTATTTAATTTATGACAAACCAACTGAAACGGAATTCTTAATAACTAATATTGAACCAAACGATATCACAATTTATGGAGCAGGAATTCGAATCATTAGAAATTCTAACGGGATATTGAAGACGGAAATAACTGCTCCCAATAATTATAATGAATCTGATAATTTGTCAGTTAAAATCAGTATTGAAAAAAAAGAAAAAATCGAATTTAATATTCCTTTAAAAAATGTTGAATAAAATACTGTGGGCAACAATGTATAACCGCAATTACGGCGGATTCGACTACGTCCGAATCCACTCACAATTGCTAATGTCTGTGACAAGCCGAAAAACGTTAACTTTAATCCCGTAACTTCGGTTATACCTAACGTTGTAACACATTTGACCAAACCAAGAAACATTGAGTAAATTAAAGAAATTAATAGATAGAATTATTGAGTTTGGAACAAATGAGAAACTTGAATCCGAAAATAAAACACTCGAAATTCAAAGACTGTTAGTTGGAATTTACGCTGAATATCTGAATGTAGAAACGGAATTTGACGAAACTGACTATGAAGAACCTTTACGCTTAGATTATGACGGAATCAGAAGTATAGTAACTGAACATTTTCCAGATTTTGGTTGGTATCATTCTGCTTGGGAAAGTCATAAGATTGACGAAGATGCGGATTTAGTTACTGAAGATTCAATAGATGACTTGACTGACATAATAAAAGATTTAATTGAGGTTCAATGGAGATTGCAAAATAACAGCGAAAAAGATGGACTTTATCAATTTGAGTTTTTAATGAAACATCATTCAGAACAACATCTTGTGAATTTACTTAAATACATAAAGGATAATAATGGCTAACGAACTACCAACACTTGACAGCACAAACGAAGAGCTAGAATCAATTTATAAAGTCCATAGCAAGAGATTTTTCAATTGGCTTGAGACAAATAGTATTTCACCGAATAGCAGTAAAAACATAGCTCTATTAGCTCATAATGAATTAGTAAAAAGGTCTAATAATCGCTATTCACGAATATCTACATATTTGACTTATTTTGTAATTGCTTTATCAGTCATTACGTTAGTTTTTGCAAGTTTAGATTACGTTGGAGATAAAGAATGGCAAAAAGACCAAATAACAGAATTGGAATTAATAAACAAAAATTTAACGGAAAGAAACGCTGAAATAGAATCGCTGAAATTAGAACTTAACAAAACGAAAGAGCAGATTTTAAAATTGGAACAGTTAAATAAGACAGAAAAGAAATAAAAAACGTGTTACAACAATGTGTATAATTCATTGCTAGTTATAGCCTACTTACGAAAGTCCTCGTGGACTTTCTATCTGTGATTTATTTGCTAACTTTAATGCTTAAACACGCAACGAAATCATACACTAGACCGTTGTACGCAAACTGAAAAAAGAAAATTATGATTCCAATTTTTGAACAAGGACATCAACAAGGAATTGGTCACGGATATAATAACTTTTTAAAAAGATTTATTGAAATCTGCGAAAATCACCTTAAAAACAAAAGAGCAAAATCATTTGCATTTATACTTTACGATTTTCACGACAAACAAATTCGAGATATTTTGAAAAGTCAAGGAGGATTTGCAAAGCTTGACCGACTTTCAGGTTCGGAATTATCCATTTTCTATATCCATTCTGACAATAAAAAATTAGTTAAAGCATTTAATAGAATTTTTGTTGGAGCATTTGAAATCAAAAATACAGCGGAATTACCTTGTGTGCTATTCTTCAAAATGGAAGATGGAGATGTCGATGATGTACAAATCATTGAATTAGAGCAAACTGACAAAATGTTTGCATTCCAAGAACTATATAACACCATTGAAAATTATCTAAAAAACAGTAAAAATTTACCTACCCCAAAAAGAAACAAACTAACTGAATTCATTGGTAAAGTAAAAACCATTACAGTTGAAGAATTAATCAAATGGGTAATCGGACAAGGATTAGAAAGAGCAGAAGATATATATTAAATGAATGGCAGAAAAACACGACATAGATACTTATTCAAAACTAGAACTTGGAGCTTCATTTTTCCTTCAAGAATCTTTTCACCACATTCATAGTGCTTTATCCTACGAATATGCTTCAATTTTATTTGCAGAAGAATTGGAAAAAATAGAACCTTCAAAAGCTGATAGAAAGGTAATGGATACAATGAACTTACCAAATAATGCGGTTGGAATTCTACAATCGAATATTCCTGATATTCTTACCGATGAAACCTTAGGTAAGATGTCTGTATCTTGGCAAAAATCTCAATTGAAAGCCAACAATAGTAAACACAAGTTTGGTCTAAACCACAGAATAGATTCGATAGAAATCCTTGGGCACTTAAATAACTTTGGATTTTTTATAGAGACTCTAATAAATAGACACCTTTTATTTCTAAAACAAACTAAAGTGATAGATGATTTTAGCTACGCAAGAATCTCTGTGGCAAAGGTTATGGAAAGAATCATTTATATCTTCAAAGAAGACTTGACTAATGGAAAAACTCAGCTTAATGAAATAGTAAACTTGTTCAGTTTGAGAAACAAAACAGTTCATTTTACACCAGACAATGCAAAAGCGTTAAAACCTAAAATTTCTAAATTAATACAAATTTGGAATCAAAGTGAAAAGCTTATCAAAAAGTTGGAAAAACAAGAGAAGTTTAATGAAGAAAAATTCTCAATTAGATTAGCTAATCATATAAAAGAAATAAAAGAAAGGTGGAATTAAGCCAGCGTACAACAACGTGTATAAAACATAGCTAGTAAGTGCTTAACCGAAAGGTTTGACTTATTTGCAAAGACCGCCAAATTTTTAATTTGACTTTTAGAATAAAAAGTAAAAACAAAACATAAAAATTCGGCTTGTGTTAAATCCAAAAAGTTAGCGATTATTTATACGCAACTACTCATAACTAAACCGTTGCCTACAATTTAAAAAAACAACCGTGACCGAAATAAACGTAAGAGAGAAATACAGAGAGCTAATAAACGATATTGATTTTGACAAACTAGAACTTCAATTAAAAACGCCTAATATTTTCCAAATTTTAGGTGTTGCAAGAACTGAAATTCGACATTCAAATTTTTTAGCCTGGTTGCTTAACCCCAATGGAAGTCACGGACTTGGGAAATTATTTTTGACCAAATTCTTACGTGGAATTTCAACTTCTGATGTAGCAACCGAGCTTGATGAATTTGAAATTGAAGAGCTAAATTTTAACAACGCAGAGATAAGAAGAGAATGGAAAAATATTGACCTACTATTGATTTTTGATTCTTTGGTAATTTGTATAGAAAACAAAATTGATAGTAAAGACCATTCTAACCAACTTACAAAGTACAGAGAAATTGTAAACTCTAATTTTAAGCCTAAAAAGAAAGTTTTTGTTTATTTAACGCCAATTGGGGAATTACCAACAGACAAAACAGAAAGGGAGTATTATGCGCCATATTCCTATCAAGAAATTATAGAACAATTTGACAGAATATTAAAAATTCACGGAAACTCTTTAAACAATGGAGTGAATCAATATATTTTGGACTATTTAACAACAATAAAACGAGAACTTATGAAAAACGATGAGTTAAACGAACTTGCAGATAAAATATATAAAAACCATCGTGAACTTATTGATTTTGTTTTTGAACATAAGTCAGATATAGCATCTGAACTTTATCCTGTTTTTGTTAAAAAAATTGAGAATAGTGGTTGGGTAATGGGTTCAAAACATAAAGGTTTCGCTCGATTTCTGACTTCGGAACTTGATAATATAATTCCAAAAAAAGGGAAAGGTTGGCCTTTAAAGGAGAATTTTCTTTTTGAAATTGACTATTTCTGGGGCAAAAAAAAAGTTGTTTTTAAAACTATTGTTTCACCAGGCGCCCCAGAAATTCACGATATTTTTAAGAAAGCAATGAGTAACATAGAAGGAGCAAAAAAACCAAGAGGAAATAAATGGCTGGTACATTTTATTCATACTTGGAAATTTGATGTTGAGGATTTTATTGGAGCAGACGAAAGTGAAGTAATGAAGGTTTTAGATAAAGAATGGGGTAAAGTACAAGAAATAGTCAACAAAGTAGAAACAGAATTATTAAAATATAAAACGGAATTACAACAGCATTTAGAGTAAAAGCCAGTTGCCATAAATAACCTTAACAAACATTAAAACCATACTATAAAATACTATGAAAAAAATAATATTACTTTCATTTTTAATTACATCATTATCTTATTCACAATCTAACAAACCCAAACTATCGTTTGGAGTTGCTTTAGGAGCAAATATTAGTTTTTTTAATACTCCTGTAAGTGAATTAGGGTACAATGAATCTTTAGGATATTCAAATTCTGCAAGAGTTTCTGCAAAATTAGATTTAAGTACTTTTTACAAAATAAATGACTATTTAAGGTTAGAGTCTGGCTTAAGTTATGTTGGTAAAGGAACTGAATATAGAAGACCTAATAGTAGTGTGATAATAATAGACCAAAATGGTTCTGATAGTGGGTATGATAAAACTAGGTTTAGGCTAGATTATATTGAAATTCCTGTAAAGGCAAATATTAACCTTAAAAAGCTTTTTAAGTCTAAAAATTTTGAGCAGATGCCTATTTATTTTAATGTAGGTTTATCTGGTGGGTTTAATATTATGTCTGATATTAGATATAATAGTTACATTCCGGGATCTTCAAGTGGAGGCGTTCTTGTAAATGTAGAAGAAAGCTTTGAAGTTCAAGAATTTGATTATGCAAAACCCTTTATAATAAACTCTATGGTTGGGTTTAGCTATGTTTTTAAAGAAATTAATAAAAATAAATTCACAGTTGGTTTAGAGTATAGCCAATCATTACAAAATGTGTATGAAGAAAAAGATATAGAATCTTCATACAATTACAAAACTAAAAATGGTTCTATTGCTTTATCGTTTGGCTTTGAGTTTTATTAAAAAATAGGATTAGACAATTAAAGTCTTTGGTCAACATTAAATAATGCCTACTGCTAGGTTTTAGCCACTACGTGTATACCTACAATTGCTAAGCAATTTAGTAAACCAAAATGAATGGTAGCCTAAAAGGCTTGTGTGTTTTTGTAGTATTAAAGCTACTTTAAAATTTAAATTGCTAAATTAGGTGTCAAACTAATAAAAAAGAGTTAGTTAATATTGCTATAATTTATGTTTATGAAAAATTGGTTATGCATAATAGTTTTGGTCTTTTTAATATGTGGCTGTGGTTTGGGTACCGACAAAAAATCTAAACTTGCCATAGCTACAACAGAAATAACATCTAACGATTATTTAGATAATTTTAATAAAGCAAATTTTAAAATCATAGAAATAGACTCTTTTAAAAATTTTAGTGCTCTTTTAAACGAGATGAAAAAACTGTCTTGCTCAAAAAAAATTATTGGTTTAAATTTTAAAGATAACGACACTGTTTTTAAACTTACAGGTTTGGCTAATTGCCCCACAAATGACCAAATTAATTGCTATTTTAGAAGAAATGTACTTATTGTAAAAAACGATTCCTTAAAAAATATATCGGGAGATTTAAGTAAACTGGTACATATTAAAAACCTAGATTCAGAAATTTTAAAAATAAAGGCTAAAGATCACAATTATTACTACAATACAGACACTCTTAAACCAGCCCTAATACATTTACACATACAGGATAACTACCCAATAGCCAAAACTAAAGAAGTGCTAAAACAAATTGTTACCAGATTTAAAAAAGATACAACTCTTTTTAATTACAATATATTGTTTGAAGATTTTAGCCACTTAGATATACCTGCCCCACCACCACCAACTGAATTAAAAGGTGTACATATTAATTAGTTTAAAAAAGTATACAACATACTTAAATAAATAAAATATACGGGTTTTAATATTTCTGGATTAGTAATAGTTTTATGTTTTTGAACCATACTTTAAAATATGGGAAATGAGATATTACTGTTGGTTTAACCTAGGAAAACTAGTTATACGGTAATACTACTGTTTGTAAAGCAAAAAAATAGTTTTACATTGTAGGAAAATTAAACAACAAAAAATAAACTAGTAGGCCAAATGTGCGTTTATTTACCGCTATTAGCGGAATAAACGCAATTAATTGAGTTTATATATAGTTGGCAATAATATCCCAGAAAACGGAAAATTGATAAAAAATGAAAAGAATACATTTTGACAATATGAAAAGTTTGATTTGGATTACGATTTTAATCCTTTCTCTTATTTTTATTTTAGTTGGAACATTTGAACTCTTTGATTTCGAAAATCCAAAACTGAATAAAAGAATAAGTGCAATCGGATTTTTACTTCAAGTTGCCTTTTATAGTAGAATGTTTTGGTATAAAAATTATGTTCAATGGAATAAAAAAGGAGCAAATATTAGAGTGAATTCTTTTTGGGGAAAGTCCTTGAGTTTCGACCAAATTAAAACGACTGAACTGAACGAAAAAACTTTGACTATTACAAAAACTAATGAGAATAAAATTACGTTTGACTTGAATGAAATTGCGGATTCTGACTCTCAAAAACTGAATGAAATAATAATTAAAAATACTATTGCCAACAATGTATAACCGCAATTACGGCGGATTCGACTACGTCCGAATCCACTCACAATTGCTAATGTCTGTGATAAGCCGAAAAACATTAACTTTAATCCCGTAACTTCGGTTATACCTACCGTTGTGGTTAATATCCAAACAATACGTAGAACATAAAACCTATATGAAATAAAATGAAAATTGGAATTTTAGCTATTGTATTTTTTGCTTCATTAATAATTAGGTTTTTACATCTTGAAAACAAAAAAAAATCTAATGAAATAAAAACTAAAATGTTGGAAAGGGCTAAAATAGCTAGAAGAATACAAGCTATTAACAAATCTTCACATAATAAACATAAAATATCTAGGCTACTTATTAAAATGTTAGAAGAGTTTCAGTTTCACGACGATGTTCAACCGACTTTAACAGAAACAGAAATAATTGAAATTGAAAAGCAAATAAATTTAACTTTACCTCTATCATATAAGTTGTTTTTAAAATATTTTGGAGACGGTGGAACTTGGATTTATACAAATTCAATAGACAGTATCAGAAATAGGTCTTGGCTATCTGATTATAGAAATGAATTGAATGAAAAAATAGAATTAGATAATAAAGAAATAAAAGTGGACTCATTACTATGTTTAATGTCTGAAGATTCAAATGGAGGAGCTTGGTGTTGGTTGACTTCAGAAGACACCAAGGATGGAGAATGGCCCTTAGCTTATTATAGTTTAAGTGACAAAAAACTACATTTTAAAGTTGAAAATTTTGCAGAATGGCTAAAAATATTAACAAATTCTAAAGGAGAAGTAATTAGAGAATTAGATTTGGACTATCAATTAGGATTAGGATAAATAACCATTTTATCTGACTTAAAATATTAGAAATAAATAAAATACTAACCACAACACCGCATAAAATTAATTGCTAGGTTCTAGACTACTTACGAATCCCTAAGCTTGTGGACTATCGGGCTTTCTATTCGGTTTATATTTGCTAAATTAGGTGCATAAACGGCGTAACAAACCATATACTAAACCGTTGGCTAACATTAAAAAAGACAAATCGAAGACATGAAATATATTAATATCTTGTTCCT
The DNA here is from genome assembly GCF_000190595.1 of Cellulophaga lytica DSM 7489. Classification (NCBI taxonomy): domain Bacteria; kingdom Pseudomonadati; phylum Bacteroidota; class Flavobacteriia; order Flavobacteriales; family Flavobacteriaceae; genus Cellulophaga; species Cellulophaga lytica. The sequence goes on from NC_015167.1 coordinate 1,070,123, forward strand.
CTTAATTTTACAATTAATTACTGTAAATAAAACAAATGCACAATGTCCTGAAGCTCAGAGTTACGTTTCAAAAATTGAGCAAGCAGATTCTTGGACACCTACAGAACGAGTAAGTAGTGGTGATAAAATTCAAGCCTGGACTCAATTAGGTACTTGGTATAATTATAGGTGCGAATGCGAGAATGGAGGTAATCTTTCTGATACTGACCTTCAGCGATTAGTAGATCACCTTAATATGATAAAAGGACAAATAAGCTCTAAATATTCATCATATGGAAGTGTTCCATCTACGTCTATTTCTGATTGCAAAAAAAAGACAAAAAATGGGTCAAATGCCTCATCAAAACTGAATAATAATTCAAATAGTAAGTCTTCTACTCAAATAGAGATGGAAAATCGCCTTGTGAACTACAATAAAGCAATGAACCTAAAAACACAAGGAGAAAACATTGCAAGAGCTTATGCACAACAAGTAAAGTCTTATGGACAACTGAATAGTACTAGTACTCCAGAAGTATTATTAGAAAATTTTAATTCTAACATGCAAGCTATCGCAGACTTAGAGGCTCAAAATAAAGCTGATAATTTAAGTCAACTATCCAACACATTAAGTTCATCTTTAAACGATTTAAGTACTGGAAATTATGAAGGTGCTATGTTTAGTGCATTATCATTACTAGACCAAGGAGAAGCTAAAAGAGAAGCGAGAAGAAAGGCTGAAGCCACTAAACGTCGTTTGGCTTATCAAGTACAACAAAAAATGACTGCTTTTTACACCAAAGCAGTAGAACTTAATGATGAAGCTATTAATCAATATTATGAAAAAGCTGCATATGCATACAGTAAAGAAGAAGAAGCCTATATGCTAGCCTATATTGATAATTTAGAATGCCATAAAAAAAATATGGAAAATAATTTTAGCTATAACAATACATCATGGCTAAAAAACAATTGTTCTGTTCCTGTAAAGAAAAATTATACTGTAAACAATCTTGTTGCAAAGGATATTCAATATATAAATGCAGCAAAAAGAAAATATGCGCTTTATAAAAAAACTGGCGAACAAGTCTTTCAAAAAGGAGCAATGAGATTTGCAGGATTAGCAGCGACAGAAAACCCCAAAGCTGACTACTACTACACAATGGGGCATTATGCAGGAATAAACAACCCTTTAGTTGCTTATTCTAGCTTCCTTACAGCTAAATCTAAAAATTCAAACTATTTTTCAGGTGAAAAAGCTTCTGAATTTGCAATGGTAAAATTGAGTTTAGAATCTTCATTTAAAAAAGCCATTGAAGAAAATGATCAAGAAGTGGTTTCTAATATTGTTGGTGCAGGTTTACATCAAACTGTTAAGATTGATAATTCACTACCAATTATTTATGCCATCAAAATTGATAAAGCTGATGTTGTATTTGCATTTTTAAATACCGATTTGGTAGGAAAACCTCAAACTGTTATAAATAAAAAAGTTCAATCAGCTCTATATATGGCGGCATTATTAGATGCACCAAATACGATACAAAAATTTGCTGACCTAGGATTTTCTGTTGATTTTAGTATTGCTGGTAAAACTCCATTAGATGCTGCTGCAGAGTCATTATCGGTTAATAGTTTCAATAAAATATCGGAGTTACTTGGTGGCCAAACGAAATACAATATTGAGAACTCTGACGTTATTAAACTGCAACATTTATTACGTTCTGCTGATGTAAATGACACAATAAAAGTAATAGATATCTTTAATTCACTAAATAAGCCAACCCCAAAATACAAATCTCTCGAATTATTGCTCTATGCGAAAAAAAGAGAGGGTTTCTTTATGGTTTTTGAAGCTAATAAGAAGTTCTACGCCGACTGGGTTAAAGAAAATAGAGCAAAAATTTTCAAACAGTTCAGTGAAGAAGTTTTATATAAATACAACAAACATGTTCACCGCTACTTATCTCTAGATCTATTGCCTTTAGCTGATGGAGTTAATCTGTATGGAGATGATTTAGCTACGTTTTTCGAAGTATGGTTAAACCATTCTTGGAATTATATGTCCATGCCTAAGAAAGAGTCAAGTAAATCAGCGTTGGGATATGATTTAATAGTTAATTCTAGTTTGAAAAATAAACAAGTTGAATTATTAGGCATTCAACTAGGGACACAATATGCTGAAATAATGGGAATAACCGGTAGTTATAAGGATGATTGGAATAAATCTATCATGTTTGAATTTATAACATCAAATCCAGAAACTTACCAATTGAATTTATTGAATTTTTCTATTTATTATAGACAAGATTCTAAGATGGTAAGAGTATTATTAGATAATTACAACAATGAAACTCTTCGGTCAGGAAATTTCTTAAGAAATGTTATTTGGAACGGCCCGATGCTAAACCCAAATTCTACAGCTAATAATAAACAACAGGCTGAATTGATAAAAAGCGGATATGAAATTTTAGAAATGTTGTTATTTGATTTTGGATACCATAAGGATGCATTTAAGACATTAGCCCAAATGAGGTTTGAAACAGGTATGTACCCCCAAGCAAATGAGTATCTAAAAAAACTCCTCGACAGATTGATTGAATCTGACCAAGCAGACCCTAATTGGAACGATTGGTGGGATTCTTATTCTCTTAAAAAAAATAAAAAGAATATAAAAAAAAGAGATGATAGAAAATATTGGGAAGCCGTTATTGAAGGTAATTTCGAAGAACGATACTAAAACGATTTGCCAACAATGGCTATAATGATGAAAAAAGACCTCGAAAAAGAATTAGAATACTTGAATTCGACTATTGACCTGACAGATTTCAATACGATAGAACGCGGACTAAAATTTCATTTAAGATTTAAACTTGGAGACCCATTTGAAAATGGAACTAAAGAAAGAGTAAATCAAGCGACAAAACGTGCGACTGAATTGTTTGAAAATCAAATAAATGGAAATTCGAAAATTTACATTATAATTTATGACTTTATCGAAGAAATGTTTGCTCAAACACCAAATCACATTTACAGCTTACTAAAATCGGAAAGCATAAAAGCTGAACAGTCTGAAGAGGATTTAGTTACAAGATATTTTGATATTGAGCGTGTAAAAGGCAAATTATCGATTTATAGAACGGAAAGAGACAAAATTAAATACTCGAAAATATTTAACGGAATAGCGAATACAGAAATGGGATTTTCACCAACAATTCATCAACTCGTTTATTTTTTTCAACCTAAATCGAAAAAATGGTTTTGGATGTACGATGACAGAGGTTGTTTAATGTTTAGTAACAGAACAGACGATTTAAAAGAGAATTTGGTGAAATTTGACAATTGGATAGTTGAAAATCAACGAAATGAAATGGAAAAACAATTTAAATAAATCACTATTGCCAACAATGTATAACCGCAATCTATGAAAGAATGACAAAACTAATTTTAATAACTTCAATAACTCTTATGAGCATATTTAATGTATTTGGACAAGGGAAAAACGACAAAAATAAAACTGAATTTAAATTTAGTGATCCTGAAAATAAAGCTGTTTTTACTTGTAATCACGTAACTGATGAGAAAAGTCCGATTTTGTATGCGACACACGACAGCGACGGAGATTGGCAATTCTTATGCGGACAAAATGACCACGCGGAGGAAAACGCAAAAATCATTTCTTTGAAAAATGCGGTTGAATTAGATAATACTCTGAATGAATTATTTGAAATGCCGATTGGAGTTGGAGCGGAACGCAATGGAATTGGTCAAAAATGGAATCCTTTTAGACTCTAATCAGAAAATAGATTTTTATGAGCAAATCGGAAAAGAAAACTAAAATTCGTGGAATCACAACTGCGAAATCGGAGAAAGAAAATAAGCAAGATGCTAATAGAAAATATCGCAGGATAGTAAAACAGAAAGTTAAATCTAACGAGTCTGAATTACCTAAAGTTCGTGAAATCTCAAATGTTTGGAGTTTTGATAAAGACGGAAAGAAATACGATTCTGAAATGACCGATAAAGATTTGCGAAAATAAAAACTACTGGCAACAATGCATATATTTTATTGCTAGGTTCTAGCCTACTTACGAATCCCTAAGCTTGTGAACTATCGGGCTTTCTATTCGGTTTATATTTGCTAAATTAGGTGCATAAACGGCGTAACAAACCAATTACAAGAACGTTATAGCCATATTTCAGGACTAGACATTTAAAGAAACACCATACATTCAATGAAAAAAATCTTGATAACCGGCGGATTTGGAAAAATAGCCAAACATTTCGTTCATAACTTCAGCAACAAATATGAAATAACCGTTGCAGACATTGTAACGGACAGCAGTACTTTTTCGAACAATGTGCGAATTGAAAAAGCAGACTTGATGGACTTTTCAATTTGCTCAAAACTATGCGTAGGAATCGATACCGTAATTCATTTGGCCGGAATAGTAGACCCGATTTCTGAATCGGACGAGATTTTAGAAACTAACATAAAAACCACACAGAATATTTTTAAAGCAGCAGTAAAAGCAAAATGCAAAAGACTGATTTTTGCGAGTAGTGCCCAGACCATAGAAAGCTATCCGACGGATATCCAAGTTAACAAGAATATGCTCGTTAAGCCGAAAAATATTTATGGAGTATCAAAATGTTTTGGAGAAGCTTTAGCGGCTTACCATGCATATAACAATGGAATTTCTGCCATTTGCCTGCGAATTGGTGCGTACGAATTCCCAAAAGACTTTACTGAAATGAATGCGAGGGATTTAAGTGCATTTCTGCATCCTGATGATTTTAATCAATTATTGATTGGATGTATCGAAACAGAAAATATTAAATATGAGGTTCTGAACGCTATTTCCGATAACAGGTATAAACGATTGGATATTACTGAATCGAAAGAAAAAGTTGGGTATAGACCCAAAGCAGACGCATTTACCCTGTTCAAGCTCGCAGCGGAGTAAAACTGGCTACAACCCGTATAAAATTAATTGCTAGTTTTAACCTACATTAGAATCTTTATGCGGAATATTCTATTAGGTTTATATTTGCTAAATTAGGTGCATAAACGGCGTAACAAACCAATTACAAGAACGTTGTAAGCAACCTCAGGAAACGAAAAAAAAGATGAAAACAAGCACATTAATTGGAATTCTTTTTTGCTCAATTTTGTTTGTATGCGAAAACAAGAATGATGACCGATTTGTTTTCTTCCTTCATAACCGATTTTTAGAAGAACACGCACTGAATGAATTACATCCCGAATTTGGGCGAACTGAATACAGCGAAATTATTGCTGAACTTAAAAAAGGGGGACTTAAAGTAATAAGCGAAAAACGGAGTGGAAATGTTAACGCAAGAGAATACGCAATTGGAATTGTAACCCAAATTGACAGTTTAATAAAAAATGGAGTAGAACCAAGAAAAATAACTGTTGTTGGAACCTCAAAAGGTGGTTATATAGCTCAATATGTTTCGACTTTAGCAAATAATCAGGATTTAAATTTTGTATTTATTGCAAGTTTTAGGAATAGCGATATTCAAAATATACCTGAAATTAATTTTTGCGGAAATATTTTAACTATTTACGAAAAATCCGACCCATTTGGAGTTTCCGCATTGGAACGAAAGAAAATCTCGAATTGTGAAATAAAACACTTTAAAGAAATAGAACTGAATTCTGGAATGGGACACGGATTTTTATTTAAACCATTAAAGGAATGGATTGAACCGACAATAAAATGGGCAAAAGGAAATTACAACCTGTAATAAAAACTGTGCCCAATACCATATAAAATAATTGCTACTTAGTACTTAACAAAAAAGCGTTACAAACCCGCAACTATTCTTATAAAAAACCACTACATAAGTAAAGTATAGGGAACTTACATCTCTAGAATTTTTTATGCATAATTACCAATTGTACTAAAAAATATACCAATTACACATTTCCATTATTACAGTATAAAAAATTAATTTATATTGTAAGAAAATAAAACAACTAGAAAGCCAAATGTGCGTTTACTCACCCATATTGGCAAAATAAACGCAATTAATTGAGTTTATATATAGTTGGGCAACATATTGACCATGAGAAATTTTCTGATTATTTCACTTATCGTTTTATTTCACGGTTGTCGAGAAAAATCGACAAAGAATTTTGAAGATTATAATGAAGAGGACTTTGTTGAAGTGCAAGGACTTATAATAAAAGTCGAAAAAGAATTTGCCTATCAAAACAGAAAAGTGGACGTAACATACATTTACGATTTAGAAAAGGATAACCCAACCATTGGACATGAAAAGGATTCTCCATTTATTCCTATGGTTGGAGAACCTAGAGTTATTATGGTGCATAAATATGAGGAAAATGTTTCCTTTTTAGGTATAAACAATTATGTAGAAGATGAAAACGGTTTAATAAAAAAATACTTGGAAAAGAGCGACCGATTTGGAGCTGAATATTACGGAGTTGACCAAAACGCATTGGATTAAATAAGACCGCGAGAAGTAAGGAAAAAATAAAATACGTTGCACAACAAAACCTATAAACAATACGGGCGTTTGTGCTTAACCCAAAGGTCTGTGAATATTAATTAAGTCCGCTAAATATAAAATTTGGCATTTATAGAAGAAAAGATAAAAACAAAATATTTATATTTAGCTAAGTAATAAACCGTAACGAAAGTGCTTTTTAACCGCCCTACGTTTCTTATACTAACCGTTACCTGTAATTTATGAAAAACTTTGTCCCAATTGCAATTCTCATTTTTATTGGTATTATTTCCTGCTCGAATGAACTTGAATTGAATGGAAACTGGATAAACACCTACTATTCAAATGAAAATGGGCAAATACAGAATCTTGATTTGGAATCTAGAATATTGTTAAACATCAAGAACAATAAAATAAGAATAATAAAATTCCCAACCAATCAAGACCAATTCGTACAATTGGACACAGTATTAGATTTGCAACCAAAAACCCAAAAACTAATATTTAAGGATCAAATCGGACAAATAGAGGGGCAATTTATCTTTGCGAAAGACAGTATCATTTTTAATAACTTTAAGTCTTCAAAATCATATTCTGTTTTTAAAAAAATACCTAAGCAATTTAAAGATGTGAGTTGGAATCCAGTAGGTAAATCATATCGGTATAATGGTAATAAATCAATTATGAATGCAGATTTTGTTAATGATACTATGATGATTCATTATGACGGGAATAATGAAAAAATATCCAAAAACGAATGGTCTATCGAAAGTTTTGAAAATTTAAAGTTCCTTTTATTTAGCAATAATCTTTATTCAATTCCCATAAAAATCGACTCAGCAATCAATGAAAAAGTTTATCTATCTACATACGACGATAAAATTCAAAATTATGTATTTGTTGAGCAAGCAAAAACTAAATTGGACAAGTTAATTGGGAAATGGCAAGTTATAAAGCAAAATGACCTAAAAAAACCGACTCCAATTATTGACCCATTTTGGAGAAATTATATTGAACATATTACTGTTTCTAAAGATTCAATTAAAATTACTAGTATAGGGCAGAATTCTACAAGCAAGTGGGAACTCAGCGGGTCTGGAGGATTAATTTTTCTTTATGGTAAAAAGTTCAGGACCTTCCGTATCGTGCGTTTGACAGAGCAAGAAATGGAACTAGAAATTGGAGGTGAAAATTGGGATGGACAAATGCATTCAATTTACCAACGGAAATGAAAACTACAGGTAACAATACCTATAGCAAATAGGGCGAAAAGTGCTATATTTAAGGGCTTGGGCTTGTTTACTAAGTCCGCTAAATCTTATGGATTTAGCTTTAGAATAGAAAAAATAAATCAAAACAATAAGCTTTAGCTTCGTGCGTAGACGGAAACGAAAAGTTTCCTTGACTCCGCACTACGCTTAGCCCAACCGTTACCATACATTTGAGAAAAACCGATGAACGAAACAAACTTGACTTCCAAAATTAAAACTGAACCGAATATTGGAAACCGATTTGCTGCTGGATTAGTAGATTACATTATAATTTATGCGGTTACATTCTTTCTGATTTATACTCTTGGCGAACCGAATGACGAAGGAGGATATTCCTTGAATGGATTACCAGGATTAATTCCAATTGCTTTTTGGCTGATTATGACTGTTGGACTTGAAATTGGATTCGGAGCAACTCTCGGGAATTCATTAGTTGGACTTAAACCGATTCCGAAAAACGGAACAAACCGAAAATTGACTTTTGGAGAATCTTTTAAAAGACATTTACTTGACCCAATCGATATGTTCTTTTTTGGATTAATCGGAATTATAACAATAAAAAACACAGATAAAAATCAACGATTAGGAGATATTTGGGGAAATACAATTGTTGTGAAAACATCTGAATTAAAAAAAACGGAATAAAAAACGTATGGTAACAATGAATAAAAATAATTGCTCAATTTTGGGCTTAACCAAAGGTCGTTGCAAGTAATTTAAGAAATGACGAACTTAAACAGAAGAAAATTTATAAAACGAGGAATTTTAGCCTCAATTGGATTAGTACTTTTAGACTCACTTTGGTTTGAGAAATATGTAATTGACTGGAATTACTTTGACATCTCAAAATCGCAAAAAGACAAAATAAAAATCATTCAAATTTCGGATTTACACTTTGACCAATTAAGATATTTTCATAAATCTATTGCGAAAAAAATAAATTTAATTAAACCTGATTTAGTATTTATAACTGGAGATTCTGTTGACAAAACTGAAAAAATAGATTCACTGAATGATTTTTTGCAATTAATAGATAATTCTATAAAAAAATATGCGATTACCGGAAATTGGGAATATTGGGGAAAAGTGGATTTGACAAAACTTAAAAATACTTATTCTAAAAATAATTGCGAATTATTAATAAACGAGAACAGAACTATTTCAATTAAAAATCGTAAAATCTCAATAATCGGAATTGACGATTTAGTTGGTGGAAATGCTGATTTCGGAAAAGCAATTGAAAATCTAAAACAAACCGAAACCAATATCGTTTTATCACATTGTCCTGAATATAGAGATATAATCACAAAACAAAAAGAGAATTTAAATATTGATTTAGTACTTTCTGGTCATACTCACGGAGGACAGATTACATTTTTAGGAATCGTTCCTTTTAAACCTCAAGGGAGTGGAAAGTATTTAAAAGGTTGGTATAAAGAATCGGAACCGAAAATGTATATATCAAAAGGAATTGGAACAAGTATTTTACCAATCCGATTTGGAGCAAGAGCGGAAATGGTAGAAATGGAAATATAAAAACTACTGGCAGCAAAGTACTGTGGTAAAAAACAAGTAAAAACTCATTAACTTTCCACTAAAACACTTCTATAATTATTATCATAGGATAAGCCCTGATTTTGCGATAGCAAAGGCTATTAACGCTAACTTTTTACTCTTTCCTTTGGCTACTATTCGGTCATAAATAGCCTTACAGACCTTATTATATTTACACGCATTAAAGCTGCACATGAATAATAAGTTTTGTAATTTTTGATTTCTTATTTTACTAATTCGCGGGCCTCTTTTTACCCTACTCCTACTTTGATGAACACTGGTGTTAACCCAGCATAACTACATAATTCACTACCACTACTAAAATGCCTAAAAAATCATTCTAAGTAAAAAAATTATCAAGCTTTAGGACTTTATAACATTCTAGTAACACTAGTTAAATCAAAAAAACAAAAATTTAACAATTAAAATCTTATAAATTTGTAATATTATACTTTAACCCAAATACAAAAATTATGAAAAAAAATCTACTAATGTTTAAAAGGCTTACGTATCTACCTTTGTTTTTAATGCTGCTCTCACTAAGTTCAGTAGCTCAATCTCCTGTAGAAAAACATGGCCGTTTACAAGTTGACGGAAACCGCATTCTTAATGCGTCTGGAGAAATTACGAGCTTAGCTGGTAACAGCCTCTTTTGGAGTAATGCTGGAGACACCTCCGATTTTTATAATGCAGAAACTGTTGATTTTTTAGCAGAAAACTGGAATAGCTCACTTATTAGAATAGCTATGGGCGTAAAAGAAAATTGGGATGGCGGAAATGGCTATATTGATAGTCCGCAGGAGCAAGAAGCTAAAATTAGAAAAGTTATTGATGCAGCTATTGCTAACGGCATATATGTAATAATAGACTGGCACACTCACGAAGCAGAGTTATACACAGATGAGGCTGTTGACTTTTTTACCAGAATGGCAGACCTATACGGAGATACTCCCAATGTAATGTATGAAATTTATAACGAGCCTATATACCAAAGTTGGCCTGTTATTAAGAATTATGCAGAGCAAGTAATTGCTGGTATACGTTCTAAAGACCCAGATAATTTAATAATTGTAGGTACTAGCAATTATTCTCAGCAAGTTGATGTAGCATCAGCAGACCCAATATCTGATACTAATGTGGCATATACTTTACATTTTTATGCAGCATTTAACCCGCATGATAACTTAAGAAATGTAGCACAGACAGCATTAGATAATAATGTTGCTTTGTTTGTTACAGAATGGGGTACAATTTTAAATACCGGACAAGGAGAACCAGACAAAGAAAGCACTAATACTTGGATGGCCTTTTTGAAAGAAAAAGGTATAAGTCACGCTAATTGGTCTTTGAGTGACAAAGCTTTTCCTGAAACAGGGTCTGTAGTTCAAGCAGGACAAGGTGTATCTGGTTTAATTAGCAATAAACTTACAGCCTCTGGTGAAATTGTAAAAAACATCATCCAAAACTGGGATACAGAGACCTCTACAGGACCTAAAACAACACAATGTAGTACTATAGAATGTATTAGAGCTGCAATGGAAACAGCACAAGCAGGAGATGAAATTATAATTGCCCCTGGAAACTACAATTTTCAAGACAAGATACAAGGTGCCTTTAACCGTAGTGTTTACCTTTATGGTAGTGCTAACGGAAACAGTACAAACCCTATTATATTAAGAGGCGAAAGCGCTACAAACCCTCCTGTTTTCTCAGGATTAGATTATAACAATGGCTACCTATTAAGTATTGAAGGTGATTATTGGAATATTAAAGATATAGAGTTTAAAACTGGGTCTAAAGGTATTGTTCTTGACAATTCTAATGGTAGTAAATTAAAAAACCTTGTTGTTCATGATATTGGAGAAGAAGCTATTCACTTGCGTGATGGATCTAGCAATAATAGTATAGATGGTTGCACTATATACAATACAGGTAGAACTAAACCTGGTTTTGGTGAAGGTTTATATGTAGGCTCAGATAAAGGACAACATGACACTTATGAAAGAGCTTGTAACAATAACACTATTGAAAACTGTACCGTTGGACCCAATGTAACAGCAGAAGGCGTAGATGTTAAGGAAGGTACAATGAACACTATTATAAGAAATTGCGTGTTTTCTGCAGAAGGAATTTCAGGAGAAAATAGCTCAGATGCTTTTATTGATTTAAAAGGAGCCTATGGTTTTGTATACAGAAACACGTTTAATGTTGATGGTTCTGAAGTAATAAATACTGGAGTAGACTTTTTAGATAGAGGTACAGGATTTAATACAGGTTTTAGAAATGCAATATTTGAAAATACATATAACCTTGGCAGTAGAGCTTCAGAAATTTCAACTGCTCGTAAAAAACAAGGTTCTCCTGAACAAACTCACGTTTGGGATAATATTAGAAACCCTAATTCTGTTGATTTTCCAATAAGTGATGGTACAGAAAATCTAGTAAATAATTTCTGCCCAGATTGGAATATAGAACCATGTAATCCTGTAGACGAAACCAACCAAGCACCTACAATAAGCTTCCTATCTCCTGTTAACAATATTACTTTAGTTGAAGGTTATAATTTACAAGTTGAAGTTAATGCTACTGATGCAGATGGAACTATTGATAATGTAAAACTTTATATAGATAACAATTTAGTTAGGCAAATAAATTCTACTTCATATAAATGGGGCCATTCTGATTCTCCAAATACAGATGAACTTAATGGTCTTACAGAAGGAACTTATACCTTAAAAGCAATTGCAACTGATAACGACGGGGCTTCTACAGAAACGCAATTTACGTTAACTGTAATAACAGAACAAAGTCCGTCTGAGAATTGTGACTTTAATACACCTTCTTCAACTGGTTTAGAAGATTTTGACATTAAAAAGTTTTCTAACGTTTTTGTGTTAGGATCTGGCGGACCATCTTTAAGTAATTTAAAAACATTTACTATTAATTGGAATTCGCAATACAATGGGTTATATCAATTTTCAATAAACACAAACAACGGTGTACCTGATTATTATATAAATTTAAAACCAAAAATTACCTTTCAGTTTAAAAATGCAAATCCAGAAATATCTATTAGCAATAGCTTAATTCCTAATTTTGATGGTGATTACTGGGTAACATCAGATAACGGTAATTTTGTGATGGTATCTAAAACTAATAATTTTACGATATACTTTAGTAATGACGCTACTGCTCCTATTTGTAATGTTACGCCTAGTAACCAAATAAGTAAAATTACTGATGATTCTAGTATTAATTTTAAGCTTTACCCTAATCCTGCTTTAGACGAAACTATTTTTGTGAGCGCTGAAGATGAAAAACTAGTATCCGTTAAAATTTATGATTTACAAGGAAAACTATTAATTGACAAACAAGATAATAGTGCGTTGTTAAAATTAAATATTTCTGAAATTTTACCTGGAACATATGTTATAGAAATTACAGGTACAACTTCTAAAAAACGTTCTTTATTTGTTAAAAAATAGTGCTTGCAAAAGGCTATTTATTTTTAGATTAAAAATTAATAACAATAAAAGCGGAATATCTATTTTTAGGTATTCCGCTTTTTTATTATTTACGTCATACAAATATTTAAACCAACCACATTACTCAGAACCTAAAAATTAATAGCAAATCACAACCATTATGTATAATCTTATGAGATTTTTATTTGCTAAATTAGGAGCTTAAACCACGTATTAACCATTGCCAAACCGTTGGCATTAATTAAGACAAACCAAATTGAAAGTTAGAGAAACACATAGAAATGATTATACCATTTCAACTGACAAGAATAAATTAGATGTTTTGAGCATCCACAAATTCCTAGCTAACCAAACTGATTGGGCTAACGGAATTCCTTTAAATACTTTGAAAACATCAATTGAAAACTCTTTAAATTTTGGGCTGTACTACAAAAACAAACAAATAGGATTTGCTCGTATAATTTCAGACTTTTCAACTATTGCATATTTAGGAGATGTATATATTTTAAAAGAGTACAGAGGAAAAGGGTTAAGTAAGTGGTTGATAAATGAAATAATGGAGCATCCAAACCTTCAAGGATTAAGACGTTGGATTTTATTAACGGATACAGCCGAGTGGCTTTATAAAAAATTTGGGTTTACAGAAATACCTAAACCTGAATTTTATATGGAAAAACACAATCCCAATGTATATAGCGCAATAAAAAACTAATGCCAACACCGTGTATAATTAATTGCTTTGGGGATTGCTTACTTGGAAAATTCCTTCGGAATTTTCTCGCGTTCGTTTTTGTTTACTAAATTAGTTGCTTAAACACGCAACTAACCATACACAAAACCGTTGTAAGCCATTTGATAAAAATAGAACTATGAATAAGATTTTTACAATATTACTATTGTCTTTTTTGATCATTTCTTGTAATAAAAGTAATGAAAAAACCAAAGTACTTTTCATTACAACCAACGTTAATGAAATGAAAAATGAACCAAATGGAACTTATTTAATTGAATTGGCAATTCCTTTCAATAAATTCTCTGAAAAAAATCTTGAAATTGATATTGTATCACCTAAAGGTGGTGAAATTCCAATATACCACAGCGGAGACACAACCAGTTTAGTAAAAGCAGTTATCAAAAGTGAATTATTCCAAAATAAGACAAAGAATAGTTTAAAACCAACCGAAATTAATCCAAAAGAATATTTAGGTATAATTATTCCTGGCGGATATGGACAATTTTGGGATACGCATAAAGATGTAGATATTCTTAGAGTGATATCAGAAATATATGATAATGGAGGAATTATTGGAACAATAGGCCACGGAACTGCTACACTTATCGATGTGAAATTAAAATCAGGTGAATATCTGGTAAAAAACAAAACAATGACAAGTTTTCCTACGTGGAATGAAAAAAATATAATGAAACAATCAGATTATGGAAAGTTGTTACCTTATGATATGGAAACCGAATTAAAAAAAAGAGGTGCAAACTTAAAAGTGTATAATCACGAAAGAAAAATAAATTATGAAATTGTAGATTCTGAAAACAGATTGATAACTGCTTCTTTTGCTAATAGTGGAAAGTTTGTTGCAGACGAAGTTTTGAATTTGATAAATAGAAAAGAATAAAACGACTTACAGCACCGCATAAAATTAATTGCTAGTGCAAGCTTACTTACGAATCCCGAAGCGTCGGGACTAGCGGACTTTCTATCTGTGGTTTATTTGCTAACTTTAGTGCTTAAACACACAACGAAATTATACACAAGACCGTTGTACCCAATTTGAGAAATGCAGAAAACAGATGAATATATAGCGAAAAGATTAAAGTGGAAAGCTGGAAAACACAGCCTTCCAACCCAACATTCGTTCTTATTCGAAAGTTTGCCATCTGAAAACCAAAAATTCTACTCGGAATTATTTAAATCTCAAAATATTGGAATTCCTGTTTTAGTTTTCACTCAACCCACAAATGACAAATGGACTGTTTTTGGAACTCGGAAAATAGTTTGGGGAGAATATAACAACTTTGAAAGTCTGCTGATAAGTGATATTAAAGAAATGCGACCTCAATCGTTAGTTGAAATTAGCGAAAATGAAAAAGTAACAAGAGAACAAGTGAAAAAAGCTGAATGGGATGAACTGACTATCACTAATCTGAATTCTGAACAGTTCGTTATTCCTGCCTTTAAAGGTTCTGACTTTTTTGCGATGTGGAATATTTTACTAATGAATTGGCAATTGAATCGGAAACTAAAATTAGAAAACTAAATGCCAAATAAGATTATTCAAAAATAACATATCAATAGATTGACAAAAAATAAAGAATATAACTATCCTTTTCACTCAACTGAAATTGGAGAAGTGGAATCTACTCGCAATTTTAACACTGGATATTTTAAGAATTTGACCTTTAAGAAAATCAAAGATGGAGGAAAATTCAGAGGGAATTACATCTGCATCGAATTAGATGATGAATATAGAATTTCTAAATATTAAAAACTGGGTACAACACCTGTATAATTAATTGCTTTGGCAAGTGCTTACTTGGGAAATTCCTTCGGAATTTTCTCGCGTTCGTTTTTGTTTACTAAATTAGTTGCTAAAACACGCAACTAATCATATACATCAACGTTGAACTCAATTACAGAAAACTTTAAATGAAGGCACTAATTGTTGGAAAAGACCAGATAGCTGACACCTATTATCCTATCATAGCGGAATTGGATGAAGAGCAAACTTTTAAGGAGTACGGAGATAAAATCTTGGAAACAAACAACATTTTTATCTCCACTTTGGCTATTGATTTTCCTTCAGGCACTTCTTTAAAAAGAAGAAAGGAAATTGATGAACAATGGAAAGAAAAACTACCGCAACTTAGCCATATAAAAAGACTAAACCTTAGACATAAAGTAGACCAAGACTACTTTGATGTTATATGCAAAATGAAGAATTTAGAAGTTTTAAACATTTGGTCTTCTACCGTTACAGACATCGGATCAATTAAAAAATTAACGAAACTGAAAGCCTTGTATCTAAGTAATTTTTCAAGACTAGAAGATGTTTCACCATTAATTGAATTAAAATCATTAGAGAGTCTTTCAATTCTCGCGTCTTTTAAAGTTGCTAATTATGAATTAATTGGAAAAATGAAATGGTTAAAATCCTTGGAGCTTGGCGGGGACACATTTGCTCCAAAAAATTTAATACTACATAGTCTTGAACCTTTTACAAACTTAAATGAATTAATTGAACTTGATATGTCCTGTGCATCAATAAGAGACAAAAATTACAAACCAATTTTAGAACTCAAAAAACTAAAAAGACTTGATGCACACTGGAGAATGAAAAACCAGGAAAGGGAACTCCTGCAAAGTGAGCATCCATCACTACAATCTGGGTTCTTTGTTGCTTACGATTTTGTTAAAAATGAATTTAAAAATGGAATTGAATGGTGGATAGAAAAATAAGAACTGATTTTCGGCCACATAATAGTCATTAATCGTTAAAGTTTCATTCCGTTTCTCCTTAAAGTACCCTAAAAAATTAAATATGTCACAATCTGCATCACAAGCCGCAATATTTTATAGAGATGTTGAGTCATCTAAAAAAGTATGGACTATAAAAGATAGCGGAGGTTTTCCTGCGCCAAAAAACAGAGACGGTATTAGAGCTATGCCATTTTGGTCTAGCAAATCTAGAGCAGAAATAATTATTAAAACAGTTAAGGCTTATAAAGGTTTTGAGCCCGTAGAGCTAGATTTAAATACGTTTTACAATTACTGGTTAAAAATATTAAAATCTCATAAACAACTAGTAGGCATAAATTGGAGCGGAAAAAAAGCTGTTGGTTATGACATACCGCCAGAACACATAATAAATTGGATTGATAAGATTAGAGATACTAAAAACATTTAATTTGTGTATTAATTTTAACCCAAGTACAAATTAAAATAGCGTATATTAAGTTACTTTTAGTAATTGCTAATTGCAAAAACAAAAGCATCAATAATAGCTTTAATTTATAGGGCCTTACCACTTTTATACCATTACAAAGCAGTATTTATAAAATTATGAAACAATTTATATACGCATTACTCGTATTCTCCTTGATTGGTTGCAAACAAAATTCAACAGTTTTTTCTGAACCTGAGCTATTATTGTTTAAAAATATAGGGTTTAACAAAGAGGTTTTTATTGATTTGAAAAAAGCAACTACTGAAGATTTTTTTCGGTTTGAAATATCTGAACCTGGTTATGTTATAAACAAAAATGGAACAGAAAGCAAAACTGGAATTGAACAGTTAAACGGAATTTCATTTAAAATATCAGAAAATAGAGCGTACCAAATTATACTAGAAAATAAAGCAATATTAAAAAGCAAAGGGTATCAACTGTTTTTATCAGAAAGCGGATATCAAAGTCCTTCAACTGTATCTGTAATTAAATCTACAGACAAATTTGATATTCTTAGAGTTCAGAAAACAGATGGAATTAACTTTGATATAGATAACAATGATGTTATAGAAAAACTTAAGGTTTGGGACAAGAATTATGGCATTGAAATATTAGGAGCCGATTATGATTGGGTTGCTTTAACTTTTAATAATAACATTAATGATGCTGCCTTTGCTGCAGAAGTTTATGATTTTTGTCCGGATTCTGTAGACCAAGGAGTTGGGGAATTAAGTGAACTTGAAAGAATAATTAGGGATGAAAAACAACTTTTTTTGTGGTGGGATTAAAACAATAGAGAACATATTTTTTTATACATTGTAAAAAATTTAACTACACTAAAAACAGAATATGGCAGCTTGGGGCTATGGAGTATTTGATGACGATACTGCATATGATTTTATCGATGAAATAATAACAGGTACGAAAACATTTTTCAAATCTTGATTTTTAAAATACAATTAAATTTGATTATTTGAAATATGAACTACTTTGCCCCTAAATGGAAAGGGAACATAGAGCACTTAATTAATAGATTTAAGTAAACTTTGTAACACATAATTTACCCAAATACAAGAGGGTTTGTTTTTTGCAATGGGACTTCAAAACTCATTTGTAACTAAAATTTCTAACGCTGTTGTAAGAACTACTCACCTTACAGGCTTATTCACCGATTTAGGAATTGAATTGTCTCAATTGTTTTTTTCTAAATCATATCCGCATCAGAATAAAAGAAACTATTAAACTACATATTTATATTATTTCCTTTTTCTTTTTAGGTGGTATATTTGGCGGCTTTTTGTACTCTAAAATGGAGTTTAAACTTAATACTTTATTTTTTCCAGCAATTGTGTTGTTAATGAGTTTATTTTACGATGATTTTAAATGTAGAATAAGAAAACGTATTACTTAACTTAAGTTCAGTATTTTTATTAGCTCTTTTCTGATCTTTGTGTTTGAAGAAAATGCAAAAAATATGAAGCCTTTAATTGTACTTTTATCTAGTTTTACAATAATTTTGTTGGTTATAAAAATTATATATAATAAATATGATTTTGCATTATCAGCTAACATAGCAATGTCTGTAATGTTACTATTTACTGCTCTTGGGCATTTTGCATTTACCAAAGGAATGTCTTTAATGATACCCAAATATATTCCCTATAAAGAAACATTTGTTTATTTAACAGGAGTATTTGAAGTTATACTGGCCATAAGCCTTCTTATTCCCCGATATAAATATATTTCTGGATGGATATTAATTATTTTTCTTTTGTTAATGTTGCCTGCTAATATTTACGCTTCTTTAAACAAGGTAAACTATCAAAAAGGAACATTTGATGGAAATGGTATTAGTTATTTATGGTTTAGAGTTCCATTACAATTTTTATTTATCATCTGGACCTATATTAGCACTGTTAAATACAATTAAAAAATACAGAACTAAGACTTGTGTTGCACACTAAAAGCTACACAGCCAGCTGACAATACTTTCCACTTTATCAAATATATACTAAACCCACACGAATATATATTTACATAGTAAAGCACTCATATTAAGTACTAAGTTTGCTTTAGTTAGCAGCAATTTGTTGTTGCAATAACACTTGCTGCAACTAAACAGTAATAAATAACTAAACCACAAAAAATGAAAGCAATAAACATTGTTAAGTATGTATTTACAATAATAGGTATTGGTATGCTTTTAGGAGCATTTTTTGCGTTCCAAAGTACCAACAGTTTTTTACAAAATGCTACAGAAACACAAGGCATAGTAATACAAATGCTAGAGTCTAGTTCTAGTAGTTCTTCAGACAATTCTATAACATACAAACCTGTAGTAGAATTTACAGATAAAAATGGAGAACAGTTTCAGTTTACGTCTACTGTAAGCAGCAACCCTCCTAGTTACAGTGTTAATGAAAAAGTAGATGTAATTTACAGTCCAGATGCCCCCAACAAAGCTAAAATAAAAGGATTTTTCTCTCTTTGGGGTTTAAGCACTATACTTGGCGGTATGGGTTTAGTTTTTGCATTAATTGGTTTTGGTATTATAATATCTGGCATTAAGAAAAAGAAAATGCACAACCACCTAAAACTACACGGTACTAAAGTAGAGTCAGATTTTCAGAATGTAACTTTAAATACTTCTATTGCTGTTAATGGTAAAAACCCTTTTGTTGTGGTATCACAATGGTTAAACCCTAAAACATCTGAACTTCATATTTTTACTAGTGATAATATTTGGTTTGACCCTACAGACTTTATTAAAACAGAAAAAATAAATGTTTTAATAGACCGCGATAATCCTAAAAAGTATGTAGTAGACTTATCATTTTTACCAAAAGTAGCTGAGTAAAAAAGTCTTTAGGCTTTTTCTCTTAAAAATAACACTGATTAAAATTAGCTTACAAAAGAAAAAAATTAACAGATATAATTATGAAAAAACTAACCGTACTTCTGCTGCTTGTTAGCCTATTTGGACACGCACAAGTAGACTATAAAGGACTTGTAAAGAATATAGAGGATATTACTTTAGAAACTGATATAAAAGCTCATCTTAAAGGCTTACCGTTTACTGAAGAATATGGTGAAATTAAATTTAGTGATGAACGTTTTTTACGTTTTTATGGAGTTTTTGTAGATAAAGTAAAAATAAATACGAGCTATGAAGGCAAAAGAATAACTATGCATTTTTTTGATGAAATATCTAATTTCAACAAACTTAAAACTAAACTAACAGAATTGTATGGTAATCCTAATACTAACCAAAGTAGTAGTTCTGCTTATTACGAGTGGAAAACGGATAACAAAAGCCTAATGCTAAGAGTTAATACCGAAGATGGCTTATTTACAGAATTTGATGAACTGGTAGTAACATTATTCCAATAAAAAAATACACGTAATGAAAAACATAATAACAGTTCTAGTTTTATCAATTTATACAACACTTGTTTCTTGTGATAGTGTTGCTACTCCTAGATATGACTTTGCAGAAGTTAAATCTAGCTCACAAACAAAGGCGTTAATTGCTAAAATGATATTAGAAAACAAAGAAGAAAATATAGATAGCACATCTAGCTTTATAGACCTTACCTTAAAAGGGATGCACTACGCAGATGTTCCTATAAAAAGTGCCTTAATCACAAACAGTTACACTTTACTTACAACTGACACTGTTAATTTTTCTGGAAAGAAAATACTTGAAGTTTTGGAAGCCGAAAAAGGGTTAACAAACCAAACTAACAGCTATAGTGATGATGTTGAATTTGAATGGAAAGATGAAATTGAAACTAAAAAACTAGAAGTTAATTTTGTAAATGGCAAACATTTAGCTGCTTTTGGTAATAAAGATTATGGCAAGTTAACTATTACATACAACCCTATATACACCATACCCTTAGCAAAAATACACAGTAAGGTTAAAGTTTTTGACACAGCGCCTAAATACGTACTAAATATTAAGTCGTACAACAGTGTTTTTGATATTAGTATAAATGATGTTAGTATTGCCACAGATACAGACTCAGATACTTTTAATTTAAACAACTACATTACTGGTCCAAATTCTTCAATAAAATTAACTGCTAAAACAGAAGATAAAACCATAAAAAAAGAACCAAATACATATTATGAAGATCCTAGTTTTTCAATACAAATTATAGATAACAGTACAAATGAAGTTGTTAAAAGTATAGAAAAAACAAGTATTAGAAATAATATTCCAGTAAACCTTAAAATAGACTTTAACTCCACATTACCATACTACCCAGAAGCTTGGACAAATGGTACAGATTTAAGAAACAGCAAGGATTTAAAAGAAAAAGTAATTGCATTATACACCAAATTAGGAAATGCCATTTTAGCAAATGATGAGCAAGCTATTAACGACTTGTTTTATCAAAAAGATTTTGAAACGCAACAGCTAGATTTTGATACTAATTTTGAAACCGCACGTACCAAGTGGGAAGCCTACTTAACTATGTTACTAAATACGTATAAGTACACGTTAGCAAAGGATTTTGATATTGAATTTAATGCTGGTGGTAAATTAATTTATACTTACGCTAAAGACAAATCTGATATGATCATTTTAACCGGCAAAAATTACGATGATGCCTTTAATCATTTTTTATACCAACCTAAAGGTACTAACGAGCTAAAAATAATACGATAATGAAAAAAATACTATATATAATTACGGCACTTTTAGCTATTGTTAGTTGTAACAAAACTCAACCAAAAAACAATACCGAGTTAAATGAGTTTATATCTGCTTTAGACAATAAACCCTTAGAGGAAATTAAAGAAGAAGTAAACTCCAATATTAAACAATTTGAGTCTATGGCTAAATTATTTAGTGGCTCTTTTTCTAATGATATTAAAACAATTGACAAAGAAGACGAAAAGTATGAAGAACCTTTTAAAGTAGATACTACAGGGGTACACAAAGCTCTTAATCAGTTTAAAAATGTGACGTTTTCACAAACGTATAGCGATTATAAAAGTGATTTGCAATTTGTAGGTACTAATAATGATAATAAAAACCCTATAAAGCTTGGCCAAGGTGTTACACAAACATTCACCCCTAAAAAAATATATTACCATAATGGCGAGGTTCGTACAGATAGTATTGAAGATTATGGGTTAGATTTTCATTTTACTGAAAAATGGGGAAAAGCTAAAGCTATTGACAGCGTAGATATTACATTTAAAGTAGATTATATTAAAGATTATGATGTAGTTGAAATTTCATCAGACAACCCAACAGTACAATATAAAGGCGGAGAAATTAACTTTGTAAAAGCAGAAGGCAATTATATTTATTTTACATTGAGTGATACAATTGCTTCTCCTATAAAAGTACAAGGCCATAATGAAGAAGGTAAAGTCTTAGACCGCAGCGGCTACTCTAACAACGGTGTAGCTCCTGACGAACAAGAAGATATACTTACAGAAATGTTAGGGTACTTTAAAAAACTACAAAAAAAATTAAATGATGATGATTTTAAAGATACTGCAGAATTACAAGAGTATTTAAAAGACAACCTATCTAGTATAGATTTTTTTAACGATAATGATGGTATTTTTCATAAGCAATATTACTACTATGGTACTGTAAAAAGCGTAAAGTTATTTTTTAAAAAAAATACAAAAACCGAGGAAACAACATTTACAGCATACAACTACCAACCAATTAAAGAAAATGATGCACTAGTTGCGATGCAAACAGAGAATGCAATTGTATTTATAGACAGTAATGGAGAACCAAAAATAACAATACAAGGGGTTGGAGGTTTAGAAAATATAGGAGGTAATTTTTATGAAGATTACAATCACTTTTATCACTTAAATAAAGCTGAAGAAAAATTAGACACGCTTTTAGTTTACAGTGTAGAGGCTTTTAGTAACGGCCTTGTTGGTATACTACCAGAACAAGAAAGTGATAATTATACGCTTGTTACACAAGATAACAAACCAATAGGATCTAAATTATACTGGCAAGTTAAAGAAGTTGGCAATTTGTTATTTGGGATTACTTATGACAACAAATACTACCTATTAGATGAAAATGCTAACGCCACCCTACTACCTGGCATACATAAAATATATAATAACTTAGCTGATGACAGAATTATGGTTAGTAACACCAACTCTAAAATAGGGTTTATTAATAGTAAGGGCAAATTAGTTATTCCTTTTAAATATACTGATGCTAAAGACTTTGAAGATGGTATTACTGCGGTAGAATTAAATGGTACTTATAAGCTTATTGATACAAATGGAAAAGTATTAGTAGACACTAAAGAAGATGATTTTGACTTTTTAAAAGAAGACGAAAACAAAAAAAGAATTTACAGCTTTAATTATGGTAGAGTAAAGTACAACTACAAAGGGGAATTAATAGAAGAATAAATATGAAAAAAATTGCATTAATTTTTATAATTTTTATCCAAATTATACCTCTTTGTGCTCAAAACAATTTGTTTGTTACTGCCAAGAGTGGCTTAAACGTTAGGGAAAATTCTAGTTTGGACGCTAAAAAAATAGGAAAATTTAATTATGCCGAAAAAGTAGCGGTATTACATAAAACAGACCTATTTTTTGAAGTAACTGACGACGGAAAAAAAATAAAAGGACAATGGTACAAAGTATCTGGTAAGGCTGATAATAACAAAGAGCTTACCGGCTATGTTTTTAGTGGTTTTTTATCCCAGCCAAAACAAAAGGATACGTTTAATTTTCTTCATTATAACGACAATTTTGATTATCCTGTTATAGGAGCCTCAAAAGGAAAATCTTTCTACGGCTTTATTAATACCGAAGAAGGTCGCAGCTATTTAAAAGGAGACAGTATTGAAATTGAATGGGAAACTGGTGTTGTTTATATTGCTGGTGACGGTGACAGAAAACAACTAGCTGATTTTATTGTTACTACTAAAAAAATTAAAAATGGTAAAATTGCTGACTTTAGAGAGGCTTATAAAAAAGAAATAAAATACACTTATACAAATAACTACACGCAAGATTATTTAGATAAGCTTTATCTTGAGGTTGAAAATTATATAGTTAATTCTAAAAATGAATTGATTAAAAAAATAATAGAAGACAAAGAACAGTTAGCCTACAGTATAGAAGAAAAAACAGTAAATGGTAAAAATTTAACTGTAATAGGAATTTATAAATCATTTGAAGGAAGAACAATTACAATACAATGGCTATCTTATTACCCTAAGTTTCCAAAATTGTATGAGATAGACTTATAAAACTATCATCAATTAAACCAAAGTACTACTACCTATTAACTACTTTTAATAATTTTAGTTTTATGAAATGTGTAATTAGAATTGTATTTTTATTAACGTCTCTAAGTTTATTTAGTCAAGATTTTAGTGACATTAAAACTAGAATTGGTTTATTAAAAGCTACTGCTAATTTTAAGGTAGACTCTACAGGTATTTCTAAAATACCAATACCAACATATTATTGCAACACTAATGGCACAAAAAACAATCGGCACGTGCAAGACCTAAATAATGATGGCTTAAAAGACCTCATATTTTCAGGAACGTGTCAACCATATCATCAAACAGCAATATTTTTAAATAGTAAAAAAGGATTTCAGTTAGTATATGATGCTCCTGGTAAAATACTATCAATAACAAGTACTACAAATGGTACAGAAATAAATAGTTACAATCCCAGTTGCTGTTGTGAGTATTATTCTAACTTAATTAAAGTAACTATTAACAATACATCTGCTGTTAAGGAAAGTACAATATCATTTCATGACAAAACAACTATTACAGCATCAAACAAATTATATGCTAAAACAGTATCCGGAATTTTAAGAAGTACACCAGTAGTAGATGATGTTACAAAAAAAGATCCTTGTACAGCTGAAGAAAAAACTGGAAATAGAATAGGAATTGTAGAAAATGAGTCTGCAATAGTTGTAAACCAAGAAAAAAATTGGCTTTTGGTTTTTATTAAACAAAATGGATCCTACGCTGTTGGCTGGATAAAAAAGTAACACACTTAAAAAATTGCATAAACTGTTAAAAATGAAATCGTTTAAATTACTTTTTTACATACTACCATTTTGCTTTTTTGCTTGTAACTTATCTAGCAAAAAAAATACTGACCAAAGCAATGGTAATATTGATGCAGCGTTAGAGCAAAAATCTAAAATAGATTCATCTAGCATAGAAATTACAGTAGAACGTGGCGCTTTTCATTATGATAAGTTTGTACTTAAAGACACTTTAATCACTTTTTATCCATCTAAAGAAAATATAGGAGTAGATAACAGTAATTACAATCAAATTTCTAAAAAAATCATTAGCGTACAGACCAGAAATAATTTTGTAAAAAAGATTCTTAATGATGATTTTTTTAAACTTAAAAACTTCTACGCTAGCAACACAACTTGCAATAGCCACTTAACGGTTGCGGTTAAATTTAACAACCAATTAAAAAAAGTAGTTTCTGAAGATTTTGATAGGGAATGCCCTGAGCTTCTAAAGTATATTGAAAAGGAGATTATTAGAATGCATAGTAAGGAATTAAAACGATTTTTATTGCCTGGATAAAACAGAAAGTCATAATGTTAAAATGAAATCAAAAACTATACATATATTACTTTCAATTTTAATTACGGTTGTAGTAATTTGGTTTCTTCTAAAACCAAATTATACATATTACAAAACAGAAATAATAAAAGGTAAAGACTTACAGGTGGTTATTTATGTACAAAACAACTTTAGTCACTTTGGTTTTTCTAGTCAAGACGGTCATAAATTAGCCTACATAGAACTACAAAATTTAGACGGAAATACTTTAGCTAAACAAAGCCTATTTAATAGGTGTGAGGTTCTAATAGAAGAAATAAATCCATCTGTAGAAAACAACAAACTATACTTTACCAAGTTTAGCTATATAAATTTGTTAGATTATAGCTATTATTGTTTTAAGTAAATATCTTACTTATTTAAAATGAAACCAATTACAGTTAACTGGACAATAAATTTGCCTAATGAAAGCCAAATACAGAAAATGTGGCAAGAGTTGGTTTTTGATGTTATTGACGAAGAATTTGAGTTTATAAATTTAGTAAAAGCTAACCTTGGCGGCGATATTTATTTTAAGGGATTTAAGTTTCATGAAAATGAAATATTTGATTGGTTTTGCTCTCGCGGAAGATTAGACGAAATTGACTTTTATAATAATTTTTTACTTTCTGATAAAGTTCTTAAAACCTTTAATAATGAAAATAATTCTGAAAAAAGGGCTTTTAAAATTGATAAAGAACCAAATTTTGATACTAAAGATGGTTTTGTAATTGATGGAGAACTTGCTGCGTTACTATTTCATGGAGGCGCATACGGCTCTCAATACAAAAAAGAACCTAAGCAAATTAAAGAAAAAGCACGGTTATTTTGCTCGCAGTTGTTTTATGAAAAATACAGTTA
Organism: Cellulophaga lytica DSM 7489; assembly: GCF_000190595.1. NCBI lineage: Bacteria > Pseudomonadati > Bacteroidota > Flavobacteriia > Flavobacteriales > Flavobacteriaceae > Cellulophaga > Cellulophaga lytica. The sequence continues at coordinate 1,096,339 of NC_015167.1, forward strand.
TGATTATGTTAGGTATTACACCTCTAGCACTGCGTGGAATACGTGGTTTATAGATTTTATTATAGATTATACGTATTTGATAGTTTGTATGGAAACAAGAACAATTTGGATATTAGCATATACAGACACCGATTAATTTAGTAACTTGTTGCATATCAAAAAACTATATAATATGAGAAAAACTCTCACTCTTGTTCTTCTAATTTCTTGTTTTGTAAAACCTTTATTTGCACAAACCAACAAGACTTTTATAAAAGAATATTTAGAACGTTTAGAAACTTCTAAAAAGTATTTAATTCTTGTTGCAGAAACTATGCCTAACGATAAATATACTTTTAAACCAACACCAGAGTCTATGAGTTTTGCAGAGCATTTAATGCACATTGCTTGGGCTATGGATTGGCATAGCCAATCTTTAATGGGTGGTAGAGATGCTAGAAATTGGGAAACAGATACAGAGCTTAAAATAGGTAACAAATCTAAAGAAGAAATGATTGCCACAATTAGCAATACTTTTGACGTTACTAGTGCTTTTATTTCTGAATTTGATACAAAAAAGCTAGATGAAAGACTTGACTATTTTGGAGCCAACAGAACCAAAAGACAAATTTTATTACTACTCACAGATCATATTACGCACCATAGAGCTCAAATGCTAGTTTATATGCGCTTAAACGGATTAAAGCCTCCAAGGTATGTATTGTACCAATAAAATTAATTTTAGTTCTTAACATTTGTGACAGTACATTAATAGAAAGACAAAAAAATACAATGATAATATTTAAAATTATGTTAAATATTTTACCAATCGTTCGGTAATTAAAAAAATATATTACATTTGCCCTATGAGACCACAAAAAGTATTAGACAAAGAAATATTAAACGGCTTAACTAAAATTTTTAGATCTAGAGGATATGAAGGTGCTAGTTTAAAAGAATTATCTGATGCTACTGGTTTAAAAAAAGCAAGTCTTTACCATAGGTTTCCTAACGGCAAACAAGAGATGGCAGACGCTGTTTTAGTACATTTAGAAGAGTGGATTAACACCAATATTTTTCATACGCTTTTAGACACCAACTTAACACCTACAGTCCGTTTAAAAAAAGGATTATTGGCCATACGTGAATTGTATGATGGTGGAGATGCCATTTGTATATTTAGAGCACTATCTATGCAAGCTGGTATAGAGTTGTTTGAAGCGCAAATAAATAAAGGGATGACACAGTGGTTGTCTGCTTTTAAAGAAATAGGTATTGCCCTAAGCTTTACATCAGAAGAAGCTGAAAAAAAAGCTATGCAAGTACTAATACAAATACAAGGTTGCCTAATTGTAACAAAGGGCTTAGGTGATTTGTCAGTTTTTGAAAACACAATGCAAAACATAGAAAATAGTTACTTAAAAAGATAAAAAAAATTAAATTAATATTTTACCGAATGTTCGGTAATTTAAATAAATAATTATGAAAAAATACCCATTACCTCCCTTTACCCAAGAAACAGCCATACAAAAGGTACAATTAGCAGAAGATGCTTGGAACAGTAAAGACCCCATTAAAGTATCTATGGCATATACCCTTAATACAGAATGGCGTAATAGAACCAGTTTTATTAATGGTAGAAAAGAGGTGCAAGAGTTTTTAAAAAACAAATGGATAAAAGAGCATAACTATAAATTAAAAAAAGAGCTCTGGAGCTTTAATGAAAATAAAATTGCCGTTAGGTTTATTTACGAGTATCAAAGTAATAATGGACAATGGTACAGAGCTTACGGAAATGAAAATTGGGAATTTGACGAAAACGGATTAATGCAAAAACGCTATGCAAGTATTAATGATTTGCAAATAAATAAAAACGAAAGAATAATATAAAATGAGAAAATTACAACTAGTGCCCTTGTTATTATTAATGTTAATAACTGCCTGCAAGGATAAAACAGAAACAACAAGCAGTAAAAAAAATGTAGAAACTATAAAAAATAAAAAAATGAATAATGTAAAATACAAAACGGAAAATGTAAATGGTGTAAAAATTGCTTATAGAGAAGCAGGAGACAGTAACAACCCAACAATAGTACTATTACACGGGTTTCCGTCTTCTTCTCATCAATACAGAAAAGTATTAAACCAGCTATCAAATGAGTACTATTTAATAGCTCCAGACTATCCTGGTTTTGGAAATAGTGATTTTCCTTCACAAAAAGAATATGAGTATACTTTTGACAATATTGCTAAAACAATAAATTCATTTTTAGAGCAAAAATCTATAACAAGTTACGCTATTATGATACAAGATTATGGCGCACCTATAGGATTTAGAATAGCAACAGCAAACCCAGATAGAATAACCGCCATAATTAACCAAAATGGTAATGCTTATGAAGAAGGTTTAGGTGAAGCTTGGAAAACTACAAAAGAGTTTTGGGCTAACAGAAATGAAACTACAGAAAATGCATTACTACCATCATTTTCCTTAGAAGGTTTAGAATGGCAATACACGCACGGCACCAGAAATTCAGAAAATATAAATCCAGATACTTGGCATTTAGACTACCTTAGATTATCTAGACAAAATGCGCATACTGTAAATTTAGATTTGTTTTATGATTATCAAAATAATATAAAACTATACCCTAAATGGCAACAATATTTAAGAGACAACCAACCTCCATTATTAATTGTTTGGGGTAAAAATGACGCATTCTTTCCTGAAAGTGGAGCAGAAGCATTTAAAAAAGATGTAAAAAATATAGATTACAATATCTACAATACCGGTCACTTTGCTCTAGAAGAAGATGCAGATAAAATTATACCAAAAATGAGATCTTTTTTACATAGTTTAAAAAAATAACATTTTAGTATTGTATAAATTGCAATAAAAAAAGCCTCATTAAAAAATGAGGCTTTTGCGTATAACGTATTGTTTTTATTTTTTATTTGCAGTAGTAATGTACTTCTGTAAAGCCATTGTCATAGATGGCGTTTCTGGTGTTGGCGCAAGTATATCTATACGTAAACCAGCATCTGTAGCAGCATTAACTGTTGTATTTCCGTAAACAGCTATTTTAGTATCATTCTGTTCAAAGTCAGGAAAATTCTTTAATAAAGATTCAATTCCAGACGGACTAAAGAAAACAAGTATATCATAATACACATCTCTTAAGTCAGACAAATCACTAATTACTGTTTTGTAAAAAATAGCTCTCTTCCAATCCAAACCAAGACCATCCAATGTTTCAGGAACAATTGGCTTTAATACATCTGAAGAAGGTAAAAGAAATTTTTCTGTTTTATACTTTTTTAACAACGGGGCTAAATCTGCAAACATTCTTTTACCAACATATATTTTACGTTTACGGTAAACTACATATTTCTGAAGATAGTAAGCCACAGCCTCAGACTGGCAAAAGTACTTCATAGAATCTGGCACTTTAAAACGCATTTCTTCTGCTATTCTAAAAAAGTGATCTACAGAATTTCTACTCGTTAGCACTATTGCTGTAAAGTTATTTAAATCAATTTTTTGCTGACGCACTGTTTTAGCATCAACTCCCTCTACATGTATAAACGGTCTAAAATCTACTTTTAACTTCTCCTTTTCAATAAGTCTTGAATAGGGAGAGTTCTCCATTTTAGGTTCTGGTTGAGAAACCAAAATCGTTTTTATCTTCATAGACATCAATATTTTAGGTAACTACCTATTATCACAAAAGGTGAAATTTCGAGTGCGCAAAGGTACAAAATAAAATAGAAAAAATTAACTGTAATGAAATTTCGATGAATTCTTAGCAGATTAACCCAACCAATGCACAGTACAACGATAAACAAAACCAGCGCCAAATAAGCAACTAGCTCAGAATATGGTGTAATATATGTAAGAAAAATATTAGCGACAAACAACACTAATCCGCTGTAATTTTGATAAGAAACTTTATTAAAAACTATATGAACTATTGCTGTTTCGGCGTTAAAAATAAAACTATTAATAAATTGTAATACTAATTTTACTACAACAAATAAACTAATAATTGCAAAAATATAAAGGTAATTTATAGGAGTAAGCGTACCTCCTATTTTAAAAATACTAAGCAAATAATAAACAAACAAAGCTACATTTAACCATAAAAAAACGCTCCATAAAACATTAAACCAGTTAAATAAAATATGTTTTTTACTATGTAAAAAAATGTATTTGTTATTAAATGGTAGCGCTACAAAATTTATAAACTTATGGTAAAAAAAAGTTTTGCTTAAAACCAACACAAAAAGACTAACCACAAATATCGCGGTAACCCAATCTACATTATTAAAAACCCTTGTTATAGATTCCATTTTTCTTTTTGTATAAGTATAATTGGCACAAAACTACAAATTAATACTTAGACCAACTTTATTAATTAATACGTGTTAAAACTTAAAAAAGACGCAATACTATTGTAAATAAATCATAAAACGCACTTTGGGTTTTACCACTAAAATTTAAATAGTACTTTTGTGCATTCAATACTAAAAAAAAGAATGACAGATAGCTTAGTTATAATTCCTACTTTTAATGAGATAGAAAATATAGAGGCTATTATTAATGCCGTTTTTGCATTAAAAAAAGAATTTCATATTCTTATTGTAGATGATAACTCGCCAGACGGTACTTCACAAAAAGTAATAGAACTACAGGCACAATTTAAACACAAACTGTTTTTAGAAGTACGTAAAGAAAAAGCAGGTTTAGGAACCGCATACATACACGGTTTTAAATGGGCAATTGCTCATAAATACGACTATATTTTTGAAATGGATGCAGATTTTTCTCATTCTCCAAAAGATTTAATGAACCTTTACAATGCTTGTATTGCTGGTGCAGACTTAGCCATTGGCTCTAGGTATGTAAAAGGTATTAATGTTGTAAATTGGCCTTTGTTTAGAATATTGCTTTCTTATGGCGCATCATTTTATGTAAAAATGATAACTGGTATGTGTGTAGATGACCCAACCGCTGGCTTTATTTGTTATAAAAGAAAAGTATTAGAAAACCTAAGTTTAGATACGGTCCGTTTTATAGGGTACGCTTTTCAAATAGAAATGAAATTTAGAGCACATTTAAAAGGCTTTAAAATACAAGAAGTACCTATTGTTTTTACAGATAGAGTACGCGGAAAATCTAAGATGAGTTCTTCAATTATTGGCGAAGCTGTTTTTGGAGTAATAAAAATGAAATACATAAGCTTGTTTCAAAAAAACAAATTTTAAAATGAAAAAGACACTAATAAAAAACGCTAAGGTTGTAAATGAAGGCACAATTACCAATTGTGATATTCTTTTAAACGGTAATTATATAGAAAAAATAAGTAGTTCTATTAGTGATGCTAATGCTACGGTTATAGACGCTAAAGGCAATTACGTATTACCTGGCATTATAGATGACCAAGTACATTTTAGAGAACCAGGACTTACGCACAAAGGAAATATTGCTACAGAAAGTAAAGCTGCTGTTGCAGGTGGTGTTACTACTTTTATGGAGCAACCAAATACAAATCCGCAGACAACAACAATAGAAAAGTTAGAAGAAAAATTTGCTGTGGCAAAAGAGAGCTCTTACGCTAACTATTCGTTTTTGTTTGGTGGTACTAATGACAATTTAGAGGAATTAAAAAAACTAGATAAAAACGCTTGTTCTGGTGTTAAACTATTTTTAGGTTCTTCTACCGGAAATATGTTGGTAGATAACGAAGAGGTTATTGAAAAAATATTTAGCAATACAGAAATGGTTATATCGGCTCATTGCGAAGACGAAACTACTATTCGCAAAAATATGGCTACGTATAAAGAAAAGTACGGAGACAACATTCCTATAGAATATCACCCAATTATTAGAAGTACAGAGGCGTGTTATTTGTCTTCCTCTAAGGCTATTGCTCTGGCAGAAAAAACGGGTGCCAGACTACACGTTTTTCATTTATCTACAGGAAAAGAAACAAGTCTTTTTAGAAACGATATTCCTTTAAAAGACAAAAAAATTACAGCAGAGGTTTGTGTTCATCACTTGTGGTTTTCTGATGAAGATTACAAAGAAAAAGGAACACTTATAAAATGGAATCCTGCTGTTAAAACTGCAGAAGACAGGTCTATGCTGTGGGACGCTCTTTTAGATGACCGTATTGATGTTATTGCAACAGACCATGCACCACATACTTTTGAAGAAAAAGATAACGTTTACACAAAAGCACCATCTGGAGGACCGTTAGTACAACACGTTTTACCAGCTATGCTAGAGAAAGTTTTAGATGGTACTATTACCATAGAGCGTATGGTAGAAAAAATGTGTCATAACCCTGCTATTTTATTTCAAATTGAAAAAAGAGGATATATTAAAGAAGGGTACTTTGCAGATTTAGTTATTGTAGACACCAATAGTCCTTGGCAAGTAAGCAAGTCTAACATTTTATACAAATGTGGTTGGTCTCCGTTTGAAGACTACACATTTAAATCTAAAATTTCTCATACCTTTGTTAATGGACATTTAGCATATGAAAACGGCGTGGTCTCTGAACAAAAAAATGCACATAGATTAACCTTTAACAGGTAATTAAAGAATTAGCGTTACACCATTAACACATATAAAAGATGAAAAAGTTTTTAACGTTACTTTTAGTGATTGCTACAGTTGCTTCTTGTGCAGAGAGTGCTATTAAAAAACCAGATAATCTTATTAGTGAAGAGGAAATGGTAGATATTTTGTATGATTTAGCACTTATTACAGCTGCAAAAAATACCAACTCCAATGTATTGGTAGAAAACAATGTAAAAACAATGCCATATATCTATAAAAAATACAATATAGATAGTACACAGTTTGCAGATAGCGATATTTATTATGCTGCTAACCCTGTTGTTTATGAAGGTTTTTATAAAGAAATACAGCGTAAATTAGACACCATAAGAACTCAATTAGACCGCAAAAGAGAATTAAAAGCAGATAGTATTGCTGCTAGCAGAAAAAAGAATCCAGAAAAACTTAAAGTTGCTCCTGTAAAAGCAGGGAAGAAGTAGTTTTAATAACGGTATCTAAATCTGTAAACTTAAAGTTTATAGCTTCTTTAATTTTTGCGTTTTGGTACATATCTTGACTTTTTAAGCCGTGTACTTGCATTTTAGACAGCTTACGACCTCTTCTGGTAAATAAATGCACCAACCAGTCTAACTTATACAAAATATTTAACTGCCATATTTTTAAAGCCTTAGTTGGTTTTGGCTTGTTAATTTCTTTTGCTATTTTATCTAAAACCTCTTTAAACGTAGCATTTTTGGTTACAGCAATATAGCGTTCGTTTTTTAAGTCAGATTTCATTAGCTTAATACACATATCTGCAACATCTGCAACACCTACAAATCCGCTACCACTTGGTGGGTAGTATTTTAAACCATTTGCTATTTTACTAAAAAATTGTCCACTTCCAGAGTCCCAATATCCAGGCCCTAAAATAACACCTGGGTTAACAATAACAGCATCTAAACCTTCTTGTGTACCTCGCCAAACTTCCATTTCTGCTGCATATTTTGTAAGTGCATAAACATTTACATCTGCATCATTCCATTCTGTTTCTTCAGTAACAATTGGTGTTGCTTCATTTTTACCCAAAGTAGCAATAGAACTTACGTAAGTTAACTTTTGCACATTATTAGCCAAACAAATATTTACAATATTGGCAGTGCCTTTTGTATTTACGTGTCTTAATTTAAAATAATCATTAGGGTCAAAAGAAATTAAAGCTGCGCAATGGTAAACGTGCGTAACGTTAATAAATGCATCTTCTAAAGAAGGTATATCTGTAACATCTGCAACAACCCAATTAATTTTTGCAAATAACTCATCTGCATTGTCTACATAATAAGAAAATACTTTTTTTACCTGCTCCAAGTTACTGCTTGGCCTATGTATAGCCTTTACTGCATCCTCTGTTTTAAGCAGCTGCAATAAAAGATGCGCGCCTACTAATCCTGTGCCTCCTGTTACCAATATCATAGTTCAAATTTAGCAATTTAATTTACTGTAGACTACTGCCAAAGCTCTCTATTTCTTTTATATTTGCATCTACTATTACAAAACATAAAACACAATGGCTTCTAATTTTGTCGCAGAATTAAAATGGAGGGGTATGATACATGATGTTATGCCCGAAACAGAGGAACACTTACTAGAACAAATGCGTGCTGCTTATGTGGGTATAGACCCAACAGCAGACTCTTTACATATTGGCCATTTGGTTAGTGTAATGATGCTACGTCATTTTCAACTAGCAGGTCACAAACCATATGCGTTAATTGGTGGAGCTACAGGTATGATTGGTGATCCGTCTGGAAAATCTGCAGAACGTAATTTGCTAGATGAAAAAACACTTAGACACAACCAAAATGCTATAAAAGACCAGCTATCTCGCTTTTTAGATTTTAAAAGTGACGAAGAAAATGCTGCTGTTTTAGTTAATAATTACGATTGGATGAAAGAATTTTCATTTCTAGAATTTATTCGTGATGTTGGTAAACATATTACCGTTAACTACATGATGGCTAAAGATTCTGTAAAAAAACGTTTAACTTCTGAAGCCAAAGAAGGAATGTCTTTTACAGAGTTTACATACCAATTAGTGCAAGGGTATGATTTTTTCCACTTGTTTAAAGAACACAACTGTACCTTACAAATGGGTGGCAGTGACCAATGGGGAAATATTACTACTGGCACAGAAATGATACGTAGAATTGGTGGCGGTAAAGGCTATGCACTTACCTGCCCATTAATTACAAAAGCAGATGGTACTAAGTTTGGAAAAACTGAAGGTGGTAACATTTGGTTAGATGCAGAACGTACTTCTCCTTACAAGTTTTACCAATACTGGCTAAACACATCTGATGAGGATGCTGAAAAATTTATAAAAATCTTTACTTTTTTAACTAAAGAAGAAATTGATGCATTAATTGCAGAGCATAAAGAAGCGCCACATATGCGTGCTTTACAGAAAAAATTAGCAGAAGAAATTACAATTAGTGTACACTCTAAACAAGATTTAGATAACGCAATAAAAGCAAGTAATATTTTATTTGGAAAATCTACTTCTGATGATTTAAAAACCTTAGACGAAAAAACTTTTTTAGATATTTTTGAAGGTGTACCACAAGCAGAAGTAACTAAAACAGATATTGAAGAAGGTTTAGATATGATTGGTGCCTTAGCTGCTAAAACTCAGTTTTTAGACTCTAACGGTGCTGCGCGTAGAGAGCTAAAACAAAATTCTATTTCTGTAAACAAAGAAAAAGTAAAAGAAGATTACGTTATTACTAGCAAAGACTTAATTAACAACAAATTTGTATTATTACAACGTGGCAAAAAGAACTATTTTGTATTGGTTGTAAATTAAATTTTAAGATTACATATTTTAAAGGCTGGTTATTTACCAGCCTTTTTTTATACCTTTTTTTTAGTTGATAATCCATTTTAGCTATTTTATTCTTAATTAAATTAAGTTTTACATTCTACAGCCACTCGTTTACAGACCAAACAGATACTTGGAATATATTACTATAGAATTGGAAATAATGCTAACTTTAGTGCATTAAACAAAATACTGACACTGACTTAGCCAAAAATCATCAGAAAGAACCAAAAGAAAATGAAAAAAAAGTTCCTTTTTAGCATAAGCATTCTGCTTTGCTCACTATCAATCTACGCTCAAGAAAATAACAAATCGGTTTTAAGCATTAAACAAATTATGCAGGGTAGTGACTTTATTGGCCACTTACCTTCTAGTGCTAAATGGTCTCAAGACAGTAAAAGCATTTATTTTAACTGGAATACAGAAAATGCATATAGCGACTCTCTTTACGTTTACAACAGCACTAATGGCAATATTAGTAAAGTAGATTTTGAAACCGAATACAACCTACCTTCTACCCCAACTTTTAATTCTAAACGAACAAAAAATGTATATATAAAACGTGGTGATATTTTTTATACAGATATTACTACCAATAAAACCATACAGGTTACCCAAACTACAGACCGCGAAAGAAATGCAAAATTTATAGAAAACGACAGTAAAATTGCATATCAAAAAGGACAAAATATTTATACTTGGAATATAAAAACTGGTGCAACTGCACAAATCACAAATTTTACAGATAAAAAAGATAAAGAAAAACACTTAAGCGATAAAGATGAATGGTTACGTAATGACCAACTTGCTCTTTTTGATGTTTTAAGAGAACGCAAAGCCAAAGAAGACGCTCGCAAAAAAGCAATGGAACGCTACAAAGAAAAAGAGCTATTTTCTATATACACAAAAGGTAAGTCTATTAGCAGCCAAAGTATTAGTACAGATGGTAGTTATGTAACCTACATTGCTGCCACTTATGCAAGTAACAAGCGTACTACTATGCCGCATTTTGTAACAGAATCTGGCTATGTAGAAAATGAAAATACACGCTCTAAGGTTGGTGACAAGCCAAGCAGCTATGAGCTTCATATTTATGATATTAAAAACAAAAAAACATACCCTGTATCTTTAAATAATTTAGAAGGTTTAGATTATGTGCCAGAGTACACTAAAGACTACCCAAACAAAACATATAAAAACGACAACAGAATTGGCTACATAGTTGGTCCTATTTGGAGTGCAGATGGTAAAAAAGCCGTTTTAGATATTAGCTCTAACGATTATAAAGACCGTTGGATAGTTCTTTTAAATCTTGCTGATGGTACCGTTACCAATTTAGACCACCAACACGATAAAGCTTGGATTGCCGGCCCAGGAATTGGTTGGGGTAATTTAGGTTGGTTACCAGATGACAATAGTATTTGGTTCCAGTCTGAAAAAACAGGTTATTCTCATTTGTACACCACTAATGTGTTAACTAAAAAAACAAAAGCACTTACCTCTGGTAATTTTGAAATTTATGAACCAACCATTTCTACAGACAAAAAACGTTGGTATTTTACAGCTAATAAAAATCATCCTGGAGACAGACAGTTTTATACAATGCCTTTAAAAGGTGGTAAATTAACTCAGTTAACCACAATGGTTGGTAATAACGAGGTTACTTTATCTCCAGATGAGCGCCAAATGGCTATTTTACATTCGTACAGCAACAAACCAACAGAGTTATACATACAACCTAACCCAATAAAAAACAGATCTAAAACAGCTCCAAAACAAATTACAAATTCACTTACAGACAGTTTTAAAAAATACACCTGGAAAGATCCTGAGGTTATTACCTTTAAAGCTGAGGACGGAGCCGAGGTATACGCAAGGTTATATCAACCTAAAACAGCAACAAAAAACAAAGCTGCTGTAATTTTTGTACACGGAGCTGGCTATTTACAAAATGCTCACAAATGGTGGAGCTCTTACTACAGAGAGTATATGTTTCATAACATATTGGTAGATAATGGGTATACTGTGTTAGACATAGATTATAGAGGTAGTGCTGGTTATGGCAGCAAGTGGCGAACCGGGATTTACCGCCATATGGGTGGTAAAGATTTATCGGACCAAGTAGATGGCGCAAAATTATTAGTAGATAAATATGGTATAGACAAAGATAAAGTCGGAATTTATGGCGGTTCTTATGGCGGATTTATAACATTAATGGGAATGTTTAATGCTCCAGACACTTTTAAAGCTGGTGCTGCAATACGTTCTGTAGGTGATTGGGCTGCTTACAACCACGGTTATACTGCACGTATTTTAAATACTCCGGTTACAGATAGCATTGCTTACAGAAAAAGCTCTCCTATTTATTATGCAGATGGCTTAAAAGGAGATTTATTAATTCTACACGGTATGGTAGATGATAATGTGCATTTTCAAGATATGGTACGTTTATCTCAGCGTTTAATAGAGTTAGAAAAAAAGAACTGGGAAATGGCTGTTTATCCTGTAGAGCGTCACGGTTTTGTAGAGCCTAGTAGCTGGACAAATGAATATACACGTATTTTTAATTTGTTTAATGAGAGTCTTTTAAACATTACCACTAAAGAATAACATTTATGAAGAATAAAATAGCAGCCTTATTTGCTGTAATAGCATTAGGATCTTGTAGTAAACCACCAGAAAAGCCTAAAATGAATGCTTTAGCAGAAGATTACGTAAAACTGGTTTTAGAAGTAGGACAATATAATAGTGATTTTGTTGATGCTTATTATGGCCCAGAAGAATGGAAACCAACCTCAGCTAAATTAGATACTATACCAGCTTCAGATTTTATAGCCAGAGCCAACACATTAATAGAAAACGCTCATTTGGTAGATACAACTGCTTTTTCTAGCATTGAAAAAGCAAGACATACAATGTTTAAAAAGCAACTAACTGCTGTAAAAACCAAGTTAGAAATGCTAGCAGGTAAAACCTATAGTTTTGATGAAGAAGCTAAACTTTTATATGATGCAGAACCACCGCATTTTACAGAAGAGCACTTTAACAAACTTATTGCCGCACTTGAAGAAGAGCTACCTGGCGATGAAGATTTGGCAACAAGATATGCTGCTTTTGAAAAACAATTTATAATACCAAAAGATAAGCTAGATACTGTTTTTAGAGTTGCTATTACAGAAGCAAGAAAAAGAACTAATCACCATTTTAAATTACCGCAGAATGAAGATTTTGTGTTAGAATATGTAAATGATAAAAGCTGGTCTGGTTACAATTACTACCAAGGAAAAAGCAAAAGTTTAATACAGATAAATACCGATTTTCCAATTTTTATACAACGCGCAATAGACTTAGCTTGCCACGAAGGTTACCCTGGTCACCACGTATTTAATGCGCTATTAGAACAAAATTTAGTTGATGCTAAAGGATGGAAAGAATTTTCGGTATATCCATTATTTTCTCCGCAATCTTTAATAGCAGAAGGTAGTGCAAACTATGGTATAGACGTAGCTTTCCCAGGAGATGAGCGTGTTGCTTTTGAAAAAGAAGTACTTTTCCCTATTGCAGGTTTAGATGCTAGCAAGGCCGATAAATACTATAAAATTCTAGGATTAATAGGCAAGCTAAATTACGCAGGTAATGAAGCTGCAAGGCAATATTTAAACGGAGAAATCTCTAGAGAAGAAGCTGCCAAATGGCTAGAAAAATATTTGTTTTACGCACCAGATAGAGCATTACAACGCACACGTTTTATAGACCAGTACCGTAGCTATGTTATAAATTATAATTTAGGTAAAGACCTAGTTGCAGACTATGTAAAAGCTAAAGGAGGTACTGTAGACCAACCAGAAAAACGTTGGGCAGTTTTTAAAGAGTTGTTAAGTAACCCACATACAGCAAGTAGTTTAAAGTAGGTAATGTTTTTTTAATAAGTTGTACTAGATGACTAGCTCATTAAACAAATAAAAAAAGCGAATCCCAGAACATCGGGATTCGCTTATAGATAATATTTCGTCAATTTTTAAAATATTGATTCGATATCTTTTACCCACTGTTCAATAATTTCAGCATTTGCTCTATCTGCTTGACCAAAGAATAAATGTTGTTTAATCTCTAAACCGCAATAGCTATAAATACCTTTAACCTACCCTATATTTTTCATAGATTGTTAGCAGGCTTTTTTTATTCTAACTTTTGTCTTATTTTTGTAACCAATGTATAAGGTTGTTTAATATGGTTACTAAAGATTATTATTCTTTAAATGAGGTTTCTGAAATTCTAGGAAAAAGCAAAGAAACATTGAGGCGTTGGGATAGAGATGGAAAGTTTTCAGCTGTTAGAGAGCCTATTAGTCAATATAGAATTTATAAAAAAGAACAAGTCAATTCTCTTTTAGAACAATTATCTATCGACTACGAAGATACGATAGATAATTCTGTTACTCCAATAAAAGAGTTTAAGGTTTTAGAATTATTTGCAGGAGCTGGAGGTTTAGCTGTTGGTTTAGAAAAGGCAGGGATTAAATGTGTCGCTTTAAATGAAATTGATAAATGGGCTTGTCAAACTTTAAGAGAGAATAGACCTCATTGGAATGTTCTAGAAGGAGACATTAAGTCTTTTAATTTTTCGGAATACAATAATCAAGTTGATATTGTTACTGGTGGTTTTCCGTGTCAAGCATTTAGTTATGCTGGGAAAAAATTAGGACTTCAAGACGCAAGAGGAACTCTTTTTTACGAATTTGCTAGAGCAGTTAAAGAAGTCAATCCATTAATTTGTATTGGTGAAAATGTTAAGGGTTTATTATCTCACGAAAAAGGAAAGACAATTGAAGGAATGATTTCTATTTTAGATGAAATCGGTTATAATGTTGTTCCTGTAAAAGTTTTGAAAGCAATTAATTATAAAGTTCCTCAAAAAAGAGAAAGAGTAATTTTAGTAGGAGTACGAAAAGATATTGATATAAAATATGAATATCCTAAACCACATAATAAAATTTACAACTTAATAGATGCTCTTAAAAAAGGAGAGTTATATAATTGTAACGTACCCAAATCAGAAGGTTCAAAATATCCAGAACATAAAAAGGCTGTATTGGATTTAATTCCTCAAAAAGGGTATTGGAGGAACTTACCTTTAGATATTCAAAAAGAGTATATGGGAAAGAGTTTTTATTTAGGAGGAGGAAAAACTGGTATTGCTCGAAGAATTGGATGGGACGAACCAAGTTTAACTCTTACTTGTAGTCCAGCTCAAAAACAAACAGAAAGGTGTCACCCGGAAGAAACGCGACCGTTTACAGTAAGAGAATATGCAAGAATACAAACCTTTCCAGATGAATGGAAATTTATGGGTTCTGTATCTCAGCAATACAAACAAATAGGAAATGCCGTTCCCTGTAATTTAGGACAAGAAATTGGATATTCAGTTATTAAGTTTTTAAATGAATATTATTTGAGTTTGTCAAAACCTAAATAATAGCTATAATTTTCAAAGGTAATTTCGTCTAAAATACTTCTTTTTGATTTTTCTGAACTTTCAGTGATTTCTTCAAGAGCAGAATTACTTTGAGTTTTTTCATTTTCTTGCTTACTCAAATAATCTGATATAGCTTGAGGTAAAACTTGATATAATTCGAAAAGAGCATTTTCTTTACCTGAAAGTAATTTATAAAACTGGTCTCCTGATATTTTATAAACTCTGCTATGACTGTATTCTTTTCCATTAATTTCGCTAAACCACTTTTCATTAAAACTGTTTTTTGCTAAAATCTGAACCCAGTAGCAATTCGCTTTTTTATAAGTATCTGCATATTTTGCTAATTTTTGAAATAAACTTTCAGCAGAACTACTATTCATTGTGTTGTGCTTATTTTTTATGTCAGCAAATAAAGTATCGTCAGTTGCTTTAATGTCAAAACCGCTTAGGTTCCCAATTTCAAAACCTGTGATTCCTCCCAAAATCTGTTCGTGAAAAGTTCCAATTGAGTTATTTATAGACTTATCAATTTGACGATTTATTTCTGTCTTAATAAGAGTTTCTTCATCTAAATCATTGAATTTAGCATCAAAAGTAAGTTTAATCGTATCTATTTTGTTTTTATAAAACTTCTTTTTAGTTACATTGACTTTTGCCTTTAAGTATGATCTATGAAGATTTTCAATACAACTTAAAAGATGTTCATCAGATATAAAGCTTAGATATTTATTCGCCATTTTTTAGTTCTATTTTTAGGTATAACTAATGTAAACAATATTATCGAATTTTTGACTGTTTACCAAATACGCACAACTACTCAATAAACTCCATAAAATAACCCCTATCTATTTCTCTGGCGCCTAAACTCTCTAGGTGCTGTGTATAGACTTGGCAATCTATAAGTTTGTAATTGTTAGCTTGCATTTCTTGTACCATTGTTATAAAACCGTATTTAGATGCGTTGCTAACATCACTAAACATACTTTCTCCACAAAACACAGTACCTAAATCTATGCCATACAAACCACCCACCAATTGGCTATCTAACCAAACCTCGTAAGAGTGTGCAAAGCCTTTTTTATGCAATTCTATATATGCGTTTTGCATATTTTGGGTAATCCACGTGCCTGGCTGCCCATCTCTTGGTACAGTAGCACAACGGTGAATTACTTCTTCAAAATTTTTATTTTTTGTGACAGTAAAAGTTTCATCGCGTAAAAGCTTACGCATACTTTTAGAAACTTTTAATTCTTGCGGAAACAATACCATTCTTGGGTCTGGACTCCACCAAAGTGGCAATCTATCATCATCAAACCAAGGAAAAATTCCGCTTTTATAGGCAAGTTGTAATCGTTCTACAGATAAATCTCCTCCAGCCGCTAACAAACCTTCTTCATTAGCTGTATGTACTGGAGGAAACTCTAACTTATCTGTTAAATAATATATTGGATTCACCATTTAACCTAGAAAGGCAAATCATCGTGATCTTCTTCATTTAAATTATCAGCAGGTTCAAAAGCTTGTGCTGGCGCAGCTGGTGGTATTCCTGCATCTCCGCTTGGAGCAGCTTGTTGTAAGTTTTCTATTCTCCAACCCTGTATAGAGTTAAAGTACTTAGTTTCTCCTTGTGGGTTAACCCATTCTCTACCTCTAAGGTTTATGCTAATTTTTACTGGTTGCCCAACACTATAACCGTTTAACAAATCGCATTTATCCTGAACAAACTCTACCATTATATGCTGTGGATACTGCTCCTCTGTTGTAACAACTATTTCTCTTTTTCTAAATCCGTTACTTCCAAAAGTCTGAGTTTCCCCAACCATTTTTACTTTTCCTTGTACTTCCATCTTAAATTAGTTTCTTATGCGTGTTTATTAATTGAGTTCTTATTCTATTATATCTATACCTGCTAACAATAATTTTAATGCTCCCAATGGGTTGTTATTAAAAATATATTCTTTAGCCTTTAATTGCAGCTGTACACTATCATTAGTTGCTAGTGTTGCTTGTGCATCTTCATTTTCATTAACAAATTGTTGTACACTTTTGGCTGTTGGTAAAACTTCTATATTACCTAACAACCCTAAATCATTACCAGATAACAACTTACTGTTTTTTATTTTGTCTGGCAAACTATCTATACCTATTCCTAAGGTAGATAACGGTTTTGGAACCTCAAACATACCTTCTTTAGCTCTGCTATACCAATTACCTCCCATACGGGCAACCAAATCTATTTTATGTTGGTCTATACTTCCGTTTTCATCTAAAACTGAAGAATCTACGTGCACCTTAACAACTTCGCAAAACACCAAATTACCGGCACCACCTTCATCACCTAAAGCCTCTACTTTTGTAACTTTGCACTCAAATTGCACTGGAGATTCTGCTACCCTAAAAGGGGTGACCACATCAGACTTTAACATTGTTAAACCAGCCTTTTTAAACTCATTTACCCCTTCTGCATACTCTGTACTAGACAAAGACATTTGCTGTACTATTGCATAATTTACAATATTTACCACAACTTCCTTAGTCTCTAATACATTTTCTAAGGTGTGTTTTGTTGTATTATTTCTAACACGCCTAGCAGGAGAAAAAATTAGTATTGGCGGGTTTGCACTAAATACATTAAAAAAACTAAAAGGAGATAAGTTAGGGTTACCATCTTTATCTACTGTGCTAGCAAATGCAATAGGTCTAGGGCCAACAGCACCTAAAAAATATCCGTGCAATTTAGCCGTTGTAACCTCGTTTGGTACTATAGAAATTGTTTTTTTCATAGAATGCAAAGGTACATAATTTGTCCGCTATTTAAAACAAGATGGCAAGATAGAAATACCAAATGTGCATTAAATTACGTTATCTTTAAACCCAAGAATTGGAACAATGAATTTTAATCCAAAAAACAAAACTATAAACATTTCCTTAATGGTTGGCGCTTTCTTTATTGTGAGCCTTATTTTATGGAATACAAATAGTTTTTTTGAGCAATTTAAGAAAGAAGAAAGACACAAAATGGAAATATGGGCCACAGCCCAAACCGAGTTCCGTAACTCTTCACAAACGGAAGATTTAGGAGATTTACATTTAAAGATTTTTCAAAACAATACCTCTACACCAATGATTTTGGTGAACAAAAGCGGCACTTTTAACGCAAAAAACATAGAAGGCAACAAAAAGAAAGACACTGCTTTTATAAAACAAAAGATAGAGGATTTTAAAAAAGAAAATACACCTATTTTAATGACCCATAAAGGAGAACTAATTGCTACCCTTTATTATGGTAATTCTGAAGTTTTAAATAATTTAAAATATTACCCTTTAGCGCTATTACTAATTATATTTTTATTTGGTGCTGTAATTTTCTTTTTCTTTAAAACCAATAAAGCATCTGAACAAAGTAAACTTTGGGCTGGTATGGCTAAAGAAACGGCACACCAAATTGGCACTCCGCTTACCTCTCTTTTGGGGTGGAATGAGTTGTTAAAAGATGAAAACATAAATCCAGAAATATCTGTAGAAATTGAAAAAGATATTTGTAGGCTACAAACTATTACAGACAGGTTTTCTAACATTGGGTCTTTACCTAAGCTTGAAGAAAAAGATATTGTTGCCGAAACTAAAAGTGCTTTTGATTATTTAAAACGAAGAAGCTCTAAATTAATTCAGTTTTCTTTTGATAGTAAAGTAGATGAACTGCCAGTTATGCTTAACAAACCCTTGTACAACTGGACCATTGAAAACTTAGTTAAAAATGGTATTGATGCTATGCGAGGTAAAGGACATATTGCCATAGAAATTATCCCTGCAGGAAGCTTTGTAAACATTTTAGTGTCTGATACTGGCCATGGAATACCTAAAGGAAACTATGCTTCTATTTTTAATCCAGGGCACACATCTAAGCGTCGTGGCTGGGGTTTAGGGCTGTCTTTAGTTAAAAGAATTGTAGAAGAATACCATAACGGTAAAGTAAAAGTGTTATCTTCGAGTAAAGATGGCACTGTAATGCAGATTTCGTTAAAAACAAAAATTTAACTATGTCTAAGGAGAAATTAGTAGTACTAAAAGAGGCTAACATAAAAAATAACTGTCCAGAATGTTTTCATAACGAGCTTATGGTTACTTTTTATCAAAAGCAAAAATTTGGCAAATTTATACACAAAACTACCAGTGAGGTAAGTAATGATATAAAATGCCTAAGATGCCACTGCACAATATACCCTGTAAACTGGACAGATGACATAGAGCGCTCTTTTAACTACTACCAAAAGTTAGCTATACCGCACAAAACAAGTGTAAAATTTACATCTTTATTTTATATAATTATGCTTGTACTAATTGCCATAGTTGGTATAGCAGTTTACATTTTTACCCAAAAAATTATTGAATTTTAGCTGCTATTTTTGCTGCTAAAGCCGTAAACTCTTCTGTAGTAACTTCCTCTTTCTTTTTAAATGAAGCATCTGCCATAGAATTTAGAGGTATTAAATGCACGTGCACATGTGGCACTTCTAAACCAATAACAGACATACCTACACGGTTGCAAGGAATAACAGCTTCAATAGCTTTGCCCACTTTTCTTGAAAAAGCCATTAACCCCATATAAGTTTCTTCGTCTAAATCTAGAATTTTATCTACCTCTTTTTTGGGCACACAAAGCGTATGCCCTTTTGCGTTAGGGCTAATATCTAAAAAAGCAAAATAGTTAGCATCTTCTGCCACCTTATAACAAGGTATTTCGCCATTAATTATTTTACTGAAAATAGATGCCATTATGCTCTAGTTATTTCTAAAATTGTAAGTTTAATTTTTCCGTTAGGCACAGCAATTTCTGCTTCGTCACCAACACTTTTACCTAGCAAACCTTTACCTATTGGAGAGTTTACAGATATTTTCCCTGTTTTTAAATCGGCTTCACTTTCTGCAACTAAGGTATATTTCATTTCCATACCGTTAGACTGGTTTTTTAGTTTAACCGTAGATAAAACTAGTACCTTAGATGTATCTAACTGAGACTCATCAATAATTCTGGCTCCAGCAACAATTTCTTCTAACTTAGAAATTTTAAGCTCTAATAAACCTTGTGCTTCTTTGGCTGCATCGTACTCTGCATTCTCAGATAAATCTCCTTTATCCCTAGCCTCTGCAATAGCTTGTGACGCTTTTGGGCGCTCTATGTCTTTAAGCTGATTAAGCTCGTCTTTTAACTTTTTTAAACCTTCTGCGGTATAATAAGATACGTTACTCATAACATGATCATTTTATAAATAAGAAAATCCTCTTATTTCTAGAGGATTTTATACAAATATACATAATTTTTGTTCACATTTGCTGTTGTATTAGTACTAAGAAAACATATTATGAAAACACTTTTTACACTTTTAGCCGTTTTTCTATTACTTTCTTGTGATAGCGGCAGAACTAACAGAAATCCTTACCTACAAGAGATTAGTTTTAGAATAGATTTAAACCTAAACTTACCATCATATAGTGCCTTAAAAAACACTGGAAATGCCGTTTACGTTGGCAGTCAAGGTGTTGGCACTAAAGGTATTTTTGTTATAAATACAGGGTTTGATAGTTTTATGGCTTTTGAAGCTAGCTGCCCAAACCACGAGCCTAGCTCTTGCTCTACTATGATTTTAGATGATGATAAGCAAAATGTTACTTGCCCATGCGAAGACTATAAATACAATTTATTTACGGGTCAATTTTTAAATAGGCCAGATGATGACAATAGATATCATGACATGCTTTTTTACAGCTCATCTATAAACGGTAATATAGTTACTGTTAGAAATTAAAAAAAGGGCAAACCTAAAATAAGGCCCACCCTTTGTAAACATGGTTAGTGTTCAAATCTTAAAAATTAAATGTTGCACCCACTAAAAAGTTTGTTCCTGCTTGTGGGTAATAACCTTGTACTTCAAAAGTAGTGCCAGGAGTGTCCCAACTATTTAAA
The DNA here is from genome assembly GCF_000190595.1 of Cellulophaga lytica DSM 7489. Lineage (NCBI taxonomy): Bacteria > Pseudomonadati > Bacteroidota > Flavobacteriia > Flavobacteriales > Flavobacteriaceae > Cellulophaga > Cellulophaga lytica. The sequence goes on from NC_015167.1 coordinate 1,117,201, forward strand.
TATGTATATCCGTTAGATACATATTTTTCATTAAAAACATTATTTACTAATCCGGTTAAGACAACTGACTTAAATATTTTATTAAATTTTATCTCGTAAGCCACATTAAAATCGTTTACAAAATAGCTATCTAATTTAGAGTCTTCTGTATCTGTGTTACTTAAGTATTGTTCGCCTACAAATTTAGATAAAAAAGATAATTTTATGTTCTCTTTTGGCGCATAAGTAAAAATATTTCCGGCAACAACGTTTGGCGAATACGCAATATTTGTATCTCCTAAGTCTTGTATATCTCCATCTCTATCTGTGAAAAAATCTTTATTTTTATTACTACTTACGGCAATGTTTGGTCTGGTAGAGAGCTGATCATTAAAAACAATATTTGCATCTACTTCTAAACCAAAACGGTAACTATCTCCAACATTTTCTCTAAGCGGAGCTCCTACATCATTTAACTCACCCGTAACAACCAGTTGATCTTTATAACCCATATAGTATAAGTTTGTGTTTACTTGTACGGCAGAAGTTACATAGCGCCAACCTAACTCATAATCATTTAATTTTTCTGGCTTAGGACTACCGCTTTCATAATCATTTCTGTTAGGCTCTCTGTTTGCCACAGCATAAGAAGCATAAAAATTATTATTTTTATTTAAGTTAAAAGTTACCCCAGCTTTTGGATTTATAAAATTAAACCTATCATTTACCAAACCTGTATCTTCTCCGTTAGCCTTATAACCAACTCTTCTGAATTGTACATCTCCAAAAAGGCTCCATTTCTCATCTACATTATAATTTAATTTAGTGTAGATATTAAAGTCGGTTTTAGTAGAGTTATCATCATAATAACGGTCTTCATAACTACTATTAGCTGTAAATTGCTGTGCCCAAATTACTTCTCCAAAATGGTCTCCTTTATATTTATTATAGCCACCACCTATAATAAAGTTTACTCCGTTTTCTTTATAGTTAGCAGAAAAAGTAGTCCCATAAAAATCATTATCTAACCACCTTCTTCTAATTAAATCTGTAACATCTGTTCCGTTAAAACCAGCTACAATACCATTATAATCTGCAGGATCTTCATCTTCTTTGTATTGCTCAAAAAAACCACGACCTTTTGTATAGTGTACAGCCAGGTTAGTAGACCAAGTATCAGAAATTTGCTCGTTCCACAATAATTGAAAATGATCTTGCTTGTAATCATCATTTTCGTTAGCATAAAACTGAGTAACACCATTTTCATCTTTGTAAGCACCAACCGGGTTGTATGTTCTGTTTTCTTTTAATGTTTCTGCATCAATACCATCCCAAGATTGGTACGTGACCTCATGACCTCCAAAAAGTAATGCCTTTATTAAAGTATTATCATCTACATAAGCAGCTTGCAAAAAGTAAGAATCTAAGTTAGACGAAGCCCTGTCTACATAACCATCTGAAGCAATTCTAGACAACCTACCAGAAATTTCTACGTGATTATTTAATAAACCTGTACTAAATTTAATATTGTTTTTTAACGTATTAAAACTACCAATAGATGTAGATACTTGCCCGTATGCATCTGCAGAAACAGCATCTGTTAAAATGTTTAAACTGGCACCAAAAGCACCAGAACCGTTAGTAGATGTACCAACACCTCGTTGCAATTGCAAATTCTCTGTAGAAGAAGCAAAGTCTGGCATATTAACCCAAAAAGTACCGTGAGACTCAGAGTCGTTATAAGGTATACCATTTATAGTAACATTTACACGCGTAGCATCTGTACCACGCACTCTAATACCCGTATAACCAACACCAGCACCAGCATCTGAAGTGGTTACTACAGCAGGTAAAAAGTTCATTAATATAGGAATATCCTGACCTAAATTACGAGATTTAAATTGCTCTTTGGTTAAGTTAGAGAATGTTACAGGAGATTGAGTTGTTACACGTACTCCAGAAACTAAAACCTCATCTAAAACTACCTTTTTACCTTCTAAGGTGTCTATTTCTTTTTCTTGTGCCGCGCTTGTAAAAGCTAATCCAAAAACAGCTAAAGTTGTGCCTAAAGTTTTTAAGTATACTTGTCTTTTATTGCTGCTATTTTTGTGAGTAGTAGCACTTAATTTAAAACAGTTTGTTTTCATTCGTAATAGTATTACAAATAAAAGGGGCTGTTATTTTTGTTAAATTGTATAGATTTTTTTTGAGTGGCAAGCTCCATTTATTAATTGCCTTTTAACCTAGCTAACACTTCTGTACTGCGTTGCTATTACTTCCCTTAGCAGCATTACCCGCTCAGGTTCGTTGGGTATAATCTCAGCCTAAACTAATAAGCACCCCTTTGAGATGGCAGCAAATGTAGGGCACACTTTCTAGTATTCATAAAAAAAAGTTAATTTTATTAACTATAACAACTAAATGTACATTATGAAATTAGGAGCATTTTCTATAAGTTTAAGCGTAAAAGACATAAAAACATCTAAAGCTTTTTACGAAAAATTAGGTTTTAGTGTTTTTGCTGGTGAAATTGATAAAAAGTATCTAATACTTAAAAACGAAAACACCATTATTGGTTTGTTTGAAGGAATGTTTGATAAAAATATGCTAACATTTAATCCTGGTTGGGACCAAAATGCAAATACACTTAAAAATTATGATGATATTAGAGACATACAAAAGCAATTAATTGCCTCTGGACTTGAGCTTAGCTCAAAAGCAGATGAAAACACTACAGGACCTGCAAACTTAGTTATTGTAGACCCTGACGGAAACCCTATTCTGCTAGACCAACACGTGTAATTACAACGGTTGGTGAGCAGATTTAAGCAAATCGTTTACTGTTTTTACTGGGTTAAAAGTAATACTTGGCACCTCTACAAAAATAGTGTTCCAATATGCCATTGCTCCGTTCCAAAGACCAGGCAATTCTAAAGCCTTAACAGGCCTTCCTTCTTTTGTTTTTTCTGTTATAAAACCTTGCTTTTCATTTACAAAGTCTAACAAATTATATTTTTCTCCTTTGTAATTTTTAACACCACAAACTAAATCTACTGGGTTAAAATGAGTTGCATTTTGCAATATTTTAGCCTGATTGTAATTAGACGTATTAATTTGTGCCGACTCTACTATTTGAAGTGAAACATTTTCTTGATAATCTTTAATCCAAAATGGCCCACCACCTGGATCTCCAAGGTTTTTTACCATACCACAAACTCTAATTGGCCTGTTTATATGATTTTTTAAAAGTGCTATTTGATCTTCTTTTCCTAAGTGAATAAATCCATTTTTAAATCTGACATTTAATTCCTCCTTTAAAAACAATCTAATTTCATTTATTAAATCGTCATCAACATCATTATTGTCTAAAATTGAAGCATATTTAAACGCTTTATTCTGAACTTTTAATAAAAACCCTGCTAGCATTTTTTTGCTGTTAGCTATTGTTTCTAAATGTTCTTCTACAATAATATTATCTATGTTTTTTATAAAAATAACATCTGCTTTTTTATCGTTTAAATTTTCAATAAGTGCCCCATGACCTCCTGGCCTAAACAATAAGCTTCCGTTTTTTAATCTAAAAGGAATGTTATCTATATCTACAGCAATGGTGTCTGTTTCTACTTTCTGAAATGAATAATCTACCTCAAAACTAACACCTGTTTCTTTTGTAACCACATCTAATACTTGCGCTTCCTTTTCTAAAAACATTTTTTTATGCTGTTCTGAAATTGTAAAATGCAGCTTGGCCTTTTTAGCAGTTGTTGCGTACAATGCAGCCTCTTTTAAATGTTCATAAAACGGAGTTACAATACCGTTTTTGTATGCATGAAAAGGCAATAATCCTTTGGGGTAAAAGCCATAATTTAATTTATTTTCTACTAATAATTCTTCCACAAAAGCATACACTTCTTCTCCTGTAGACGAAAAATTATTACCTATACGCGATTTTACATCTTTATAAAAAGGGAAGTTTTTTAATCCTTCTGTAAAAGTCTTAATAGCATTATCTTCTGATGTATTTATATACTCTTGTAATGTTTGTTTTTTAGGGTTATATACTTCTAAAAAAGCAAATAAAGCCTTAAACATACGTGTTGCTGCACCAGAGGCAGGAGTAAATTTTAGCAATTCTTTTTCTGAACGTTCTTTTTCAAACAAAGAAATAAGCTCTTCCTGCTCTTCATCTGTAAATTTTAAGATACCATCACCTACAACGGCTGCTTTAGATAAATTTACAAAAGGTATCCCCTCTTTAAAGGTTTCTATTTGAGCTAAAACCTTTTCGTTAGTAATTCCTTTTGCTGCAAATTGCTTTAAATCTATATCTGTAAAATTCATCTATTTTCTAGTATTTTGTCTATTGCTGCTACTGCTGTAGCTAGTCTTTCTGCTTTACCGCCCCTTAAAGTAATAAAATTCCTATTATACTTAAGCAATGTTTGTTTAAAAAAATTAAACATTTCTTGACGTTCTTGTGGCTTATCTCTTAAATCATCTGCCTCCCAAGGAACGTCTACATAGGTTAAAAAGTATAAATCGTATGTGTTTTCTAAGGCATATTTTTCTAAAACAGGATCACAAGTTCCAATGTAATAAGCCTCTGAGTACACTTTAGTCTCTAGCAAATCTGTATCACAAATAAGTACATCTGTAGCCTTTTTTGCTAATTTATTCTCTAATTTCATTTGACCTTCAGCAATTGGCAAAAGATCTTTAGGTTCACAGGTTTTACGCTCGTTGTTCCATTTGTCTTGCAAATACTCCCTAGCATATTCTGGCACCCAAACAGAGTGGTAATGCCTAGCTAATTGTTCTGACAGCGTTGTTTTACCAGTAGACTCTGGCCCAAACAAAACTACTTTAACAATGTTTGTGGGCTCTTGCCTATACTTTTCTTCCATGCTAAATATCCTAAAATTGCTACTCCTGTAAATACAAAATATTGTAACGCTGTAAAAACAAGTCCTTTATACAAATATAGCGGAACAGAAATAACATCTCCTATAATCCAATATATCCAATTTTCAATCTTCTTTTTTGCCATTAACCACATACCTACAAAGAAAATTGCTGTGGTAAATGTATCTACATAAGCGGTCCAACTATTAAATTTATCAAAAAACAAGTAAACAAGCGTTACAAATGCAATAGTAATTGTAAATAAAATTGCAGACCACATTTTATCTTTAACCGTTGTTGTAGTTATTGGTATAAAATGATTTGCATCTACTTTTCTGGTCCAAACGTACCAACCATAAATACTCATAGAAAAATAGTAGGCATTTATCATCATATCACCTAAAAGGCCATATACCAATAAAATATATACAAAAATAGCGGTGCTAATAATACCTGTAGGAAAAACCAATATGTTTTCTCTTTTAGAGTAAATAACACTTAGCAACCCAAATAAAACACCAATAGATTCTAAAACTATTAAATGTGTTGGTACGCCATTGTATTGCGCAAAAATCCAATCAAAAATGTGGCTCATAATCGCTTCTGTCAGATTTTACAATTTTCATAAAAAGCAGCCCTTTGTCCATTAACTTAAATGCTTCTTTAATTTCTGAGTTTAAAACACGCATTACCTCATCATAATCTCCATAAACTTGGGTACTTAGCGGGTTCTCTAAAATTGTTAATCCAGATGCTCTTAGTTTTTTAATAAAATTAATTATGTGCTCCTCAAAAGTATCCTGAAGTGGCGAAAATGTAAGTTCTACAGAAATATTCATTGTAAAATTATTAGTAATAAATTAGTAAGTCTATGTTGTTTTTAATGCATAAACACAAGTAAAACCCTCAAACTCTAAAAATGCAACCTTATAAAATGAAGATGCTCCTTGGTATAATATCTCTGCTGTTGTTTGCTCATCTGCAAACGTAAAATCTTTAACATTTATGTGATGCAAAAAACTTAATCCTTTTTGCGCATAAATTTTATATAACGATTCTTTTGCTCCCCAAACTATAGTTAGTTTTTGGGTTAATGCAGATACATTTGCTATGGTTTTGTACTCTTCAATTGGAGTAAATTTATGTGCAATTTTTAAAATTTTATCTCGCTGCATTTCTATATCAACTCCAACCTCATCTGTCTTGCTAACAATAATTCCTGTAAAGTGATGTGAGTGTGTTATAGATATAAAATTACCATCTTTTAAGTGTGGTTTCCCCACCTCATCATACCTTAAATCAAAATCTGTATAACCAGCTTGTTTAAGCAAATGCCTTATACTTAAAAACCCTTTTCTGTGCATATCAGATTTCATTCCGTTTAATCTGTTTTGGCAATGATCTGTAAGTGCAATTGGCTTAGCTAATTCTGCCTCTGGCTCTTCTATTTTCCAAATGTAGAGTTTTGTGGTATTGTTTACTGTTATAGTTTTGTAAAGAGGCATAGCATTATTTAAGATATTAGTATCTTTGCACTGCTTAAGGCAAATGAAATAGTATTGGTAAGCGAATTTAACTATTTAAAACGCTACGCCAAAGTGTTTCTTTTTATTAAAAATACGAAAAAAAGAAAAAATGAGCTCAAATACAGTTGCTTACGTACCAAATAAGGTAAAAGATATTTCTCTAGCAGATTGGGGAAGAAAAGAAATTGAATTAGCTGAAGCAGAAATGCCAGGTTTAATGTCTTTAAGAGAGGAGTACAAAGATTCTCAGCCTCTTAAAGGTGCTAGAATTGCTGGTTGTTTGCATATGACTATACAAACTGCTGTTTTAATAGAAACTTTACAAGCTTTAGGCGCAGAGGTTACATGGAGTTCATGTAACATTTTTTCTACACAAGACCAGGCTGCAGCTGCAATTGCTGCAACAGGAACAGCTGTTTATGCTTGGAAAGATATGACAGAAGAAGAGTTTGACTGGTGTATAGAGCAAACCTTATTTTTTGGCGAGGAAAGAAAGCCATTAAACATGATTTTAGATGATGGTGGAGATTTAACCAATATGGTTTTAGATAAATACCCAGAACTTGCAGAAGGTATTAATGGTTTATCTGAAGAAACTACAACTGGTGTTCACAGACTTTACGAGCGTGTAAAAAACGGAACTTTACCAATGCCAGCTATTAACGTAAACGATTCTGTTACCAAATCTAAATTTGACAACAAATACGGTTGTAAAGAGTCTGCAGTAGATGCTATACGTAGAGCTACAGATGTTATGTTAGCCGGTAAACGTGTTGTGGTTTGTGGTTATGGTGATGTTGGTAAAGGTACTGCTGCTTCTTTTAAAGGTGCTGGTTCTATAGTAACTGTTACAGAAATAGATCCTATTTGTGCATTACAAGCTGCAATGGACGGTTTTGAAGTAAAAAGATTAGAAACTGTTGTTGGTAATGCTGATATTATTATTACAACTACCGGTAACAAAGATATTGTACGTGCTGAGCATTTTGAAGCCATGAAAGACAAAACCATAGTTTGTAATATTGGTCACTTTGATAACGAAATCCAAGTAGGATGGTTAAATGAGAAACACGGTAATACCAAAAACACTATTAAGCCACAGGTTGATAAATACACTATTAACGGGAAAGATATTATTCTTTTAGCCGAAGGTCGTTTGGTAAACTTAGGTTGCGCCACAGGACACCCTAGTTTTGTAATGAGCAACTCTTTTACCAACCAAACACTTGCACAAATAGAACTTTGGACAAATGCTGATGCTTACAAAAATGATGTTTATATGCTACCAAAAGCTCTAGACGAAAAAGTAGCTAAATTACACTTAGCTAAAATTGGCGTTGAGCTTACTGAATTAAAAGAAGACCAAGCTAGTTATATTGGGGTAACTGTAGAGGGCCCATACAAGCCAGAGCATTACAGATACTAATTCTTTTAGCATTATAAAATAACTCAGCTCTTTTCCTCATATATAAACCTATTTGGAAAAGAGCTTTTTTTATACACCAACCTCACTTATACAACTTTATAAATGAACATTATCTTAACAGGAGCAACGGGTACATTAGGCTCTAAAGTGCTGCACACTCTTTTTGAAACTAAATACAGCCAAATTAATACAGTGTATCTTTTGGTTCGTAAAAAAGGCTTAACTGCCCCACTTGAAAGAGTTATAAATATGCTAAAAAGCGAATATGCTCCGCAGTTTATGAAAGATAATTTAGATGCAATTACCTCTAAAATAAAGGTTATTAATGCTGATAATATTTTGGAGCCAAAATCTTTTTTAGAAACTAACAAGCAGTATTACTTTATACATTCTGCTGGCTATGTTAACTTATCTGTAGACCCTGTTAATAAAGATGAAATTTTTGAAGAAAATTTTAATTTCACCAAGTCTATTTACAATGCATATTTACCTTATTTAAAAAAGTTTATTTACATAAGCACTGCTTTTTCTATTGGTGATTTAGGCGGCATTATTGGCGATGATTATATAGAGATTGAAGGCGGAACTTACCGTAACTTTTATGAAGCATCTAAACACGCTTCTGAAAAGTTTTTAACTCAAAAGAGTAAGGAAAATAGCATACCACTACAAATACTAAGACCTAGTGTACTAGGAGGTAACGCTATAGACAATCCAAGTTTTTTTATTTCTAAATATATGGTGTTTTACCTATTTGCAAAATTCTTTTACAACACCCCATCAAAGGAGCATATAAGAATTACTGCAAATGCAGATAGTGGGTTAAACATTATACCAACAGATTATGCTGCCAAAGTTATTGTTAAGGTTTTTGATACCGATGTACAACAACTAAATATTGTACACAACAAAGCTACCAACATAACAAAAGGTATTTCTAAAATTTTAGATACGGTAGATTTTACCTCGTACAATATTACACAAGATATTATTACTAAAGCAGCAGGCTTCGAATCTAAATTAGAACAATTTTATTACGAGACTATTGGCGTGCACTTAAACCCGTACTTAACGTCTAAACCATATGAATGGGACACCTCTTTACTAGAAAGCATTTTACCTATACCTAAGTACGATTTAGAACAATATTTAGGCAACACAGTAGAGTTTGCAAAGCTTAAAAATTTTAGAAATCAGAAATGGTAGTATAACCACATTACAATAACAAAAGGGATAACATAAAATGTTATCCCTTTTTTGGTTTTATTATAACTACGTATTACTTTTTATAGCCCCAGTTTAGCTAAATCATAAAAATAAAAGTCTTTAGCATCGTTCATTGCAACAAACAATCCGTTTTTAAATACATTATTTAGAGGCACTGTTACAACCTCACAACCATCAGTTTCTGTTGTAGACAAGTTAACAGCTTTTACAAACTTATTTGTATCTCTAGAAAAAATATTAAACTGCCCTTTTTGCTGATCAGATACTATTATGTAACCCTTTCCTTTAGCTTGCTTTGCAATTGCAATACCTTCTATATCTGATAAAAACAACTCGCCTCCAAAACAGCTAATTTCTTTATCACCTTTTGTTGGCTCTGCATAATACTTGCGTATACCGTGTTGCTCATCAGAATAATAAACATAACCCAGTTCACTATCTACAGCTATTGCTTCTATTTCCTTTTTCCCGCTAAAAACACCAAACTTACGTACCAAAGTAGACTGCACAACACCAGTTGTGTCTGTACTTAATTTATACTGATGTAAATAGCCATCTTTAGGGCCGTTTTTACGGCCTACAATAGCATACAATGTATTATCTACAGAAGAGGTATACAAGCCTACACCCATTGGAAGTGTGTATTCTAATTTTTTTTCATTTTTAAAAACTGAAAATCCACCGTTATCCAAAGGCATCATATCTGGCACAGAAAACATCCTAATTTGTTGTTTTTCTCGTTCTGTAAAAACCAAAACATCTGTAAAGGTAGAATCGTTTATTTTAAAATTATAAGCCACATCTACATTGTTTGGTCTTTTTACTCCGGTAATACTTTTATTCTTAATTATTTTCCCATTTAAGTCAAAAGCATACACTCCGCCATCAGTTTCTTTATCTGTTCCAAAAACAATACTTTTTTCTGCATTTTTAGGGTTCACCCAAATAGCAGGGTCGTCTGTATCATTCTTAGTTTTTTCTGTGATAACATTTGGAGCTATTGCAGGCAAACTATTTTCTTTACACGCAAATGCAAGCACAACAACCATTACCCCTATATAGTTTATGTATTTATTCATTTTTAGGTATTTATTTTTTAAACAAATCATACTTTAAACCAAAAGTTAACCTTTGACCATAGTACTCTACCTGTTGTGTTCTGTTTTTAACTCCTTGAAAATAACGTAATGGTTGATCTGTAATGTTATTTAAATCTGCATAAATACTTAAATTGCTATTTACTTTATATGTTGCATTAAAATCTAGAAAAAATTGTTTGTCATAATACCTATCTTCAAACTCATTACCGCCCAACTCATCAATATAACTATCTGAAAAATTAGAAGACAACCTTGCAGAAAAGCGTTTGGTATTATACGCCAAAGAAGCATTAAAAGTGTTAGGTGTTGTATTAGGCAAATCTACATTTTCTCGTTCATCACCATCTTCATTTATAATACCATCTGCAGAAGAAGATATGTAAGTATAATTTAAATAAACACTTAAATCTTTAGCAAAGCCAGGTAAAAAATCTAACTGACGCTGAAAAGCAAATTCTGCTCCAAAAATACTTGCCCCTTCACCGTTTAGTGGTTGATAAACATCAAACCCACTTGTATCTGCTCCGTAAGTATCATCTATAGTTTCACCAACAAAAGTGTAAATAAAATTATCTATGTCTTTGTAAAAAACACCTCCAGAAAGCAACCCAACATTAGCAAAGTAATGTTCTGCCATTACATCAAAATTCATAGCTGTAGTTGCATCTAATTTAGGGTTACCAAGTACAATTGCCTCATCACCAGAAATAACATCTACAGACGGTACTAAATCTGCATAATTAGGTCTTGCCAAAGTATTTGTCCAGGCAAAACGTAGTATTGTAGCATTAGATATTGCATATTTAAAATGCACACCAGGCATAACATTTGTATATGAGCTTTCTTCTGTAATTTCTCCTTCTAAATTTTCTTCATCAGCAATTCGGTTTCCTGTTGCCGTAATTTTAGTACTCTCTAAACGAAGACCCACCAAAACATCTAATTTTTTAGATAATTTTTGATTTGTCATTACATAACCAGCAAATACATTTTCATCTACGTTATAATTTTCTCTTAAAAACTCATCTGGGACTGACTCACCATCTACTAAATTTAAATCTCCTAACCAATCTTGACTTGTAAAATATCCTATTTTGTATTTACTCCCTGCTAAAAAATCTGCATCAGACAAATTATTAGTTCTTGTAGTACTTAATGTAGGGTATGCATCTTCTAAATCAAACTCAAAAAAATTGTTATCTCTTAACTTTGTTTTTAAACGAGCTCTAGCTCCAAACTTTACAGCGCCATCTCCTTGTCCAAAGATATTTGAAGGCAATTGAAAATTAACAAATGCATTAAAATCTTCTTCTTTTGTAAATTGATTTTCTTCTGTAATTTCATCATATTCAAAATTATCAAGTGCTGCATCATTTACATTTTCTGCAGTCATTAATGGGAATTTAGTATTAGAATTATCATTTAATACTGAATATTCTGTGGCATAAACCAAATACCTCTCATTTAACCTTTCTTCAGATGCTTTTGCAAAAGAAGTTAACCAATCTACTTTTAAATCTCCCCACAAATGCTTGCCACCAAGTGAATAGTTTTGCATGCGCTGATCCTCTAAACGTCTGTTTTTATTTCTACTGTTATTAATACCTCCTTTAGTTTCGCGTGCAACTTCTGCAGGAAAACGAGTAAGCATACCATTAGTTACTGTAAAGTCTTGAAGTTGTATATCTTCTGCATCTAAAATTTCTGAAGACAACCTAAATCTATTTTCTCTATCATCTCTCCAGTTGTAAATAGTTTTAAGAAACACAGTGTTATTAACATCAAACTTATAGTCCATATTAGCCGAAAAACTACGTCTTATACGCTGCACAAGATATTCTCTTTGCTGAAATTCTTTGGTGTAAGGATCTACATCTACTTGGTTTAAAATAGGTTCTCCTTCTACATCATCTACGCCTGTGTAATACTCAAACTCATCTGTCCAATCTGCTTCTACATTGTCCGAACCAAAATCGCTGTTATTATAAGATGCAGATAACATATAACCAAACTTACCATCTTTACCACGGTCACCAACCAAGAAAGAACCATTAATTATTGCTTTATCTGTAATAAAATTTAACCCCGATCCTGCAGTTGCAGATAACCTAAAACCTTGTGGAGATGTTCTAGTAATTAAATTTACAGAACCACCAAGTGCATCTGCATCCATATCTGGTGTAATTGCTTTACTTACTTCAATGGTTTGTATCATATCTGCAGGTATTAAATCCATTTGAACATTTCTATTATCTCCTTCTGCAGATGGAATACGACTACCGTTTAATGTAACAGAGTTTAATTGTGGAGACAAGCCACGAATTATAATGTTACGTGCCTCACCTTGGTCTACCTGCATTGTAATACCAGAAATACGCTTTACAGCATCTCCTATATTTGCGTCAGGAAATTTCCCAATCTGATCTGTAGATACTACATTAGTAATGTTTAAATTATTTTTTTGTGTATTTAATGCTTTGGCCTGGCTACCTAAACCATAACCCATAACTTCTACACCATCTAACTCTACACTTTTTGGTTGTAAGTAGATAGAAACTGCTGTTGTATTATTAGCACTTATCGTAACACTTTGCTTGCTGTCTGCATAACCCAAATATGTAATTTTTAGCTCATAGGTACCAACAGGAATGTCTACCAAAGAAAAGTGTCCGTCAAAATCTGTTACAGCTCCTTTTTTTAAAGACGTAATCATTACAGATGCACCAGGAACATAAATTCCGTTTTCATCAGAAATTGTTCCCGAAACATTTCCATTTTGTGCCATTGTAGCTGCGCTACACAGAGCAACAATTAGAAATAAAATCTTAGTTTTTAAATAGTTTTTCATTTTTATTTTAGTTGTTTATTTGTTCTCCAAAAATATGTTTATCAAACACATAGCACATTTTTTTAATGGAAACAAAAAGGCAACAAGACAAGAATAGTAAGGAAACAACAAGGCAACAATAAGGATTAATTTACACACCCATAACTCAAAAAAAATATTTGCACCTATACACACTAAAAAGTGGTTAAATAAGCACCTAATTCCTCTTTGGCATTAATAGGTAATTTTTTTCTTAATCTGTATCTAGACACTCGTACACTATCTGGTGTTAACCTTAATATTGATGCAATTTCTTTAGAAGATAAATTCAGCTTTAGCAAAATACAGAGCCTTAACTCTGCAGGAGATAATTTACAATGTGCAGCCGCACTAATTTTAGTTATAAAACTTGGGTGAATTTCTTTAAAAAACAACATAAACTCATCCCATTCTTTTTCTTGAGACAAATTAAAATCAATCTCTTTTATAAGTGTTTTTAACTTGCGCTTTAAATCTATATTAGAACGCTGAAGACTATTTTTTAATGTTAGAGATAAGTTAGACAGCATTTTATTTTTTTGAGACAAATGCAAACTATATCTAGATAAAGCAGCTGTTTTTATATACACCTCTTTTTGCAATGTTTTCTCTTCTGCTTGCTTTTTATCTAATTTTGCTTTTAATAATTGCTGTTCATAATCTTGCTCTTTACGAGAGTGTCTTCTTTTTTTCTGAACATACATAAACCAAATTAAACTTAAAGCCAACACTGTTACAACCAGTATAACCAATATTATATTTTGCGCTCTATTAACCTTATTTACTTGCAACAAGTATGCTATTTGCGATTCCTTTTCTTTAGAATTGTAGATATGCTGTAGCGCACTAGCCTGATTTGTATTTTGCTGTTTACTATTTTTAGTATCTAGCACAACAAACAACTGTAAATAGCTATGGGCTTTTTTATAATCTCCCTGTAAATTATAATTTTTAGACAAGTCTTTATATGCGCTTGCAACATCTGCACTACTATTAGTTTTTATGGCAGACTCTAAGGATTTTGTTGTAAACTCTAATCCCTTAGTTAAATTATCTGTTTTTCTATAAACATCGCCTAAATTATTATATATGTTGGCTAGCCTAGCTTCCTTACTATTTTTTGCATAAGCTAATGCTTTTTCAAAAAAATATTTGGCAAGTTTGTAGTCTTCTAAATCCTCATAAATACTACCAATATTTTCATTTACAATAGCCAAACCGCTACTGTTATTTAGTTGCTTGTACAGTTTAAGACTCTTATTTTGATAATTTAAAGCCTCTGCATACTTATGTTGCTTTTCAAAACAACTACCTAAATTTGAGGTTGAAAAAGCAAGCGCTAAAGAATCTTTTAAAGTAGTTGCCTGTGTAATTGCTTTTGCAAAATAATCCTTAGCGTAATTGTAATTTTTAAGTTCTAAATGTAAAGCTCCTATTTGGTTTAAAACATTTACAACTAATGTATCTTTTTTACTTTGTAGCAATACCAGAGCTTCATTATTTTGATGTAAAGCTTCTGTATAAGCATTATTATTTTTACAAAATATAGCTAATTTGTAGTGTGCTAATGCTATACCATAACTGTTATTTGTTTCCTTTGCTTTTTTTAAACTTTTATTTAGTTCTTTAAAAGCACCTCCTAAACTATCTAACTTTACAAACTCCGCAGAAACAACTTGTGCTTTTACCTGACAAACAAAAAAGAATATAACAACAGAAGAAAAAAGAAGTTTCATAATAATTAAACAAACCAGAAAGGTATTTTTTCTAAATTTCTTAATTATTAATTGGTTGTTATTTTTATGTAAATAACAAAACACAAAAAGCCCTTCCTTGTAAAAGGAAGAGCTAATTATAGAATTTTAAGCTAGTTTCTTAAGCCTCAAAAGGCTCTACAGAAACAAAAGACTTACCGCCTGCTTTTTTCTGAAACTTTACAATACCATCTACTTTGGCGTGTAAAGTATGGTCTTTACCTGCATAAACATTATCTCCTGGATTATGTTTAGTACCACGCTGTCTTACAAGAATGTTTCCTGCAATAGCCGCTTGACCACCAAAAATTTTAACTCCTAAACGTTTCGATTCTGATTCTCTACCGTTTTTCGAACTACCAACACCTTTCTTATGTGCCATAATTTCTAGGTTTTATTTTGTTATACTTAAATGATAATGCAATTATGCTTTACCACCGTCTAATTCATCTTGCCATTTCTTTAACTCATCCCACTTACCTTCAGCAGCTAATTTAGCTTGTGCAGGCCATGTATCAGTTACGTGGTTACCACGAACGTCAGCGATGATTTCAGAAATTTTAGCAGCATCAGTTTTTGCTAATTCAGCAAAAGTTGATATTCCTGCCGCAGCTAATGTTTCTGCAATTTTAGGTCCAATTCCTTCAACCTTCTTTAAGTCGTCTGCTTTTGCAGCTTTCTTTGGTGCAGCTTTTTTAGCTTCTGCTTTTTTAGGAGCAGCTTCTTTTTTTGGAGCAGCTTTTTTTGCTCCAGAGGCTAAAATGTTTTCAATAACAATCTCCGTTAAATACTGACGGTGACCATTTTTCACTTTATACCCTTTACGTCTTTTCTTTTTAAAGACGATAACTTTGTCACCTTTAAGGTGCTTTACGACTTTTGCCTCAACAGCGGCTCCGTCTATAGCTGGGGCGCCAATAGTAATGTCCTTTCCATTCTCTAACAAAAGAACGTTATCAAAAGTTACCTTTTGACCTTCTTCTGTTTGTAAACGGTGAACATACACTTTTTGATCTTTTGCAACTTTAAATTGCTGCCCTGCTATCTCTACAATTGCATACATAGCTTGTGTATTAATTAATTATGTTTAATTTAATGAACTTGCCTACCTAAATAAGCGGATGCAAATATACTGCTAATTCCTTAACTTACAAGCTATTTTACAAAAAAAAGACAAGTTGATTTAACCCCTATATATTCACTATGTTTTTTAGCTGTTTTTAATTCTTAATTGAAGGCTTTAATATAATGTTTTGAGAGTATTTTCTTAATTATTTTATTTTTTTTAAGTAAAATCTGTAACAAATCAAGTAATTTTAGACTTATGAAATAACTAAATAAAAACACTATTAAAAATGAAAAGAAATTTATTCCTATCGGCAAGCCTATTTTGTGCCGCATTAACAATGCAAGCACAACAGGTTGCTTTTGAAGAATATGATCTTGATAACGGCATGCACGTTATTTTGCATCAAGACAACACTGCCCCTATAGTAACAACATCTGTAATGTACCACGTAGGAGCTAAAGATGAAAACCCAGAAAAAACAGGATTTGCTCACTTTTTTGAACATTTACTTTTTGAAGGAACAAAAAACATTGAACGAGGTAAATGGTTTGAAATTGTTTCATCTAACGGAGGAACCAATAACGCCAATACAACACAAGACCGTACATACTACTACGAGGTTTTTCCTTCTAACAAATTAGAGTTAGGCCTATGGCTAGAGTCTGAAAGACTAATGCACCCAGTTATTAACCAAATAGGGGTAGATACACAAAAAGAAGTTGTACAAGAAGAAAAACGTATGCGTGTAGACAATTCTCCATACGGTAAATTCCGAGAGCAAATTGGCATAAACCTATTTAAAAATCACCCTTACAAATGGCAAACTATTGGATCTTTAGAGCACTTAGCCAACGCTACATTAGAAGATTTTAAAGATTTTAATAAAATTTACTACGTCCCTAACAATGCTGTTTTAGTAGTAGCAGGTGATTTTGAAGTTGCTAGTACTAAAAAAATGATTCAAGATTATTTTGGACCTATTCCAAGAGGTAAAGAAATAAAAAGGAATAAGTATACAGAGGAGCCTATTACAAAGACTATTAAGGCTACTTACAACGATCCAAACATACAAATTCCTGCAATCTTTACTGCATACAGAACTCCTGCTAATACAGAAAAAGATGCATATGTATTAGATATGATATCTACATACCTAACTAGCGGAAAAAGCTCTAAACTATACAAGAGCTTGGTAGATGACAAAAAAATGGCGTTACAAGTTTTTGCTTTTAACAATTCTCAAGAAGATTATGGCTCTTACATAATAGGTGCTCTACCTTTAGGAAAAACCTCTTTAAATGATTTAATTGTTGAGTTTGATAAAGAAATTGCAAAATTACAAACCGAATTAATTTCTGAGAAAGATTACCAAAAACTACAAAACAAGTTTGAAAATAACTTTGTTAACTCTAACAGCGGCGTAGAAGGTATTGCTAACTCTTTAGCAAGAAACTATATGTTATACGGCAACACAAATTTAATTAATACTGAAATAGAAATTTACAAAGCTATTACAAGAGAAGACATTAAAACTGTAGCCAACAAATACCTTAAGCCTAACCAACGCGTAGAATTAGAATATTTACCTGTTGCAAAACCTGAAAACTAAGAAAATGAAAAAAATATATTCTTTATTGGTTATAGCATTAATAGCTTTTAACCTACAAGCACAAGTAGACCGTAGTAAAATGCCAGAGGCTGGTCCACTACCAGAAATAAATTTATCTGAACCACAACGTTTTGAACTTAAAAACGGATTAAAAGTTTTAGTAGTTGAAAACCATAAATTACCAAGAGTATCTATACAATTAATTATAGACAACCCACCTGTTGCAGAAGGTAACAAAGCTGGTGTTAGTTCTTTTGTATCTAGCTTATTAGGCAACGGATCTACATCTATCTCTAAAGATGATTTTAATGAGGAGTTAGACTTTATGGGCGCAAGTATGGCTTTTGGATCTGAAAGTGCTTCTGCATTTGCATTATCTAAATATTTCCCTAGAATTGTAGAGTTATTAGCAGATGCTAGTATTAATCCAAACTTTACACAAGAAGAATTTGACAAGGAAAAAGAAAAGATTTTAACCGGCCTAAAAGCAGATGAAAAAAATGTATCTAATATTGCTAGTAAAGTACAAAGTACTTTAGCTTACGGACAAAAACACCCGTATGGAGAGCAAGTAACAGAAGAGACAATTAATAATATTTCTTTGCAAGATGTAAAGCAGTTTTATAACGACTATTTTGTACCCGCCAATGCATATATGGTTATAATTGGTGATGTAGAATACAAAGAGGCTAAAAAATTAGTAAAAGAAAACTTTGTTGCCTGGACAAAAGCAACTCCTCCTTCTTTTTCTTTAGCTACACCTAAAGATGTACAATACACACAAATTAATTTTATAGACGCTCCTAATGCTGTACAGTCTGAGATAGCTGTAGAAAACTTAGTAAATCTTAAAAAGAGTGATCCTGATTACCTTGCTGCCTTGATGGCAAACCGTATATTAGGTGGTGGCGGATCTGCAAGATTATTTTTAAATCTTAGAGAAGATAAAGCTTATACTTACGGATCTTACTCTAGTATTGGAAATGATAAAAATTCTGTATCTAGATTTAGAGCTTACGCAAGTGTACGTAATGCCGTTACTGATAGTGCTGTAGTACAAATTTTATCTGAAATTGATAAAATAGCGTCTACTCCAGTTTCTGAAAAAGAGTTAAGCGCAGCTAAAGCAGCTTACATAGGTAACTTTATTATGGCTTTAGAAAAACCTAGCACAATAGCCAACTATGCCCTTAATATAGAAACTGAAGGTCTAGACAAAGACTACTACAAAACTTATTTAGAGAAAGTTAACGCTATAACTATTGCAGATGTAGAGAACGCTGCTAAAAAATACTTTAAATCTTCTAACGCACGTATAGTTGTTACTGGTAAAGGAAGTGACGTTTTAGAAAACCTAGAAAAAGTTACTTTTAAAGGCCAATCTGTACCCGTTAAATATTATGATAGATATGGCAACGCTGTTGAAAAGCCTAAATATGATATTGCTATTCCTGAAGGTGTAGATGCAAACAAAGTATTAGCAGATTATGTAGCTGCAATTGGTGGTAAAGCCAAATTAGAAAGCGTTACATCTAGCTACATACAAGCTAAAGCAACAGTACAAGGACAAGAGTTACTGCTAGAAATGAAAAAAACTACTAGCAACCAATTTATGCAAAATGTTAGCATGATGGGCAACTCCGTAAGCAAACAAGTATTAGATGGCGATAGTGGATTTATGATTGTTCAAGGTCGTAAAATGGATATGCAAGAAGCTCAACTGTCTGCCATTAAAGCAGAATCTGCTCCTTTTCCTGAACTTAATTTCTTAAATGGAGGCGCAACATTAACTGGCATAGAAGATTTTGACGGAACTAAAGCCTATGTAATTAAGTTTACCGACACCAAGTCTGCTGCTTACAATACCAAAACGGGATTAAAAATTGCAGATATTACAACAACCCCACAAGGTAGCGCTACTATTAGTTACACAGATTACAAAGAAGTTTCTGGAATACAATTTCCTTTTGTATGGAAACAAGCAATGGGACCACAAAAGTTTGACTTTAACGTAACTGAAATAAAAGTTAACGAAGGTGTTACTGCTGAAGATTTCAAGTAGTAAACAAAAAACACCAAATTTAAAAAGCTGCCTAAAAATATTTTAGGCAGCTTTTTTTATGATTTTATTTAGATTAACTACTTCAATTTTAAGAACTAAAAAATTAAAAATTAGTACTTTTGCAACCTACTATAACACCTATTAATATGAAACTTATAAAAAATATTAGCCTAGTTCTTGTTGGCTCTTTAACACTACTAGCTTCTTGCAAAGAAAACAAGCAAGAGCCAGAAGTGGTTACAGTTAACAATACGGTTGCTAAAGAACAAACAAAAGTATTTGCTGATAATGCTGAGTTTAGTAAAGCCGAATTTACTATTAAAGGAATGACATGCCAAATTGGATGCGCCGCTACAATTGAAAAAAAATTAGCTAAAATGGAAGGTGTAAAATCTGCCACTGTTTCTTTTGATAAAGAGTTGGCTATTGTAGAGTACGACACTAATTCTGTTTCTACAGAAGATTTAACTAAAACCGTAACATCTGCAGCTTCTGGAGATATTTACACTGTTGAAAATATGCACACAGCAGAATAAAAAAAATCCCATATAACAATATTAAAAAAGCCAATATCTATTAATAGATATTGGCTTTTTTAATATTAGTATTTAACAAAAACAACCTAGTTTTTCCAACGCAATGTTTCCATAATTTTTCTAATATCTTCCTGTAAATAAACGGCCGCAGGTAAAATAGAATCGTAATTAGGTTTCACAGAAAAATAAAGTGACCCCGTTAAAAAATGCTCTGTACTATCTGTTACATAAAACTGAGATTGTGATGCCGCATCTCCTTTTACATCATAAAACATACCGTAAACCTTAGCTTCTGAATTAACAAAAGGCTGCTCTAAAATATTATCTGCTTTAGCTGCATGCTCATAAGATAATTTTTGAGCATCAGACAACAACTGGTTTAAGTTGCCTTCTACAGGCTTATAACTTAAAAAAATTGCTGCGTTCATTTTTGGATACTCTATAGTAACCGCACTTTCATTTGTTTTTTTAACCCGAGCTAGTGCATTGTAATTAAACAAATATTTAGATGTACCAAAGTTTACTGCAGTACTGTCTGGATACTCTAAACGCAACATAGCCTTTGGCTTTGGCAAAACCTCTTCATTACAACTGGCCAGTAAAACACTAAAAACTATTACTAAAAAAATATATTTACGCATCATTAGGCAGCATTACTTTTATTTGTTTCAATCTTTTTTTATCTAAACTCTCTACCACAAATTGGTAATTTTTAAACAATACTTTTTCTCCTCTTTTAGGAAAACTTCCTGCTATTTCTAACACAAAGCCAGCTATTGTTTCAGATTCTCCTTTTTGCTCTTCAAAATCATCTTCATCTTCAGTGATACGTGCAACACGGTAAAACTCCTTTAATGTAGTTTTTCCATCAAACACAAAAGTTAAATCATCTATTTTAGAAAAAACCAAATCTTCATCATCAAACTCATCACTAATATCTCCTACAATTTCTTCAATAATATCTTCTAAAGTAACAATACCAGATGTACCACCATACTCATCTACAACAACTGCCAAATGGTTTTTCTTTTCTTGAAATTCCTTTAGCAAATCATCTAACTTTTTATTTTCTGGAACAAAATAAGGTTCTCTTAAAAGAGTAACCCAATTAAATGCTTTACGGTCTATATAAGGCAATAAATCTTTTACATAAAGTACGCCTTTTACATTGTCTACGTTTTCTTCATAAACAGGAATCCTAGAATATCCTTTTTGCTTTATTTCCTCTACAACCTCTAAAAATTTAAGCTCTGCATCTAAAGCAAAAATATCTATCCTTGGCCTCATTACTTGTTTTGTATCTGTATTACCAAAAGATACTATACCTTCTAATATTTTTTGTTCTTCTTTGGTTGTATCATCTTCAGAAGTCATTTCTAATGCCTGCGACAAATGATCTACACTTAAACTAGATTTTTGTTTCCCTAATTTATTGTGCAAATACAACGTTACAGAACGCATTGGCGAACTTAAAGGGGTAAAAATAACATCTAAAAAACGTAATGGAAATGCCATAAAATGTGCAAACTGCACTCTATTTCTATTAGCATAAACCTTTGGCATAATTTCCCCAAACATTAAAATTAGAAAAGTAGCCAAAACCACTTCTAGTAAAAACCTAACAGATATTAGGTCTAAAATTTTATAGGTAATGCTTGAAAAAATAACATCTCCAATAGCACTAAATAAAAGCACTATTCCAATATTTATAGCATTATTTGCTATGAGTATAGTTGCTAATAATTTTTTAGGCTTGTGCAATAATTTAATTACAGATTCTCCTTTTGTGGTTTTTGCTTCACCTATAGTATTAATATCTGTTGCAGACAAGCCAAAAAACGCCACCTCTGCTCCAGAAATTAAGGCAGACAATAGCAATAGTACAATTAGCACCAACAACTTGGTTATTAAAGCGCCATCAAAAACAATTGCATTTAACAGTAAAATAAGGGGGTCAGGATCCAATAATTAAATTTTAGTTGTATTAAAAAGGTAAATCATCATCTTCTTCTGGCTCACTAGGAGCTGCGTTATTTTGTTGTGCAGCCACATTTTGTTGTTGTTGTGCTGCTTGCTGTTTTTGTTGCTGTTGTGCGGGCTGCGCTGGGTTATTCTGCGCATTATTCATACTTTCTTGTTTTGTAGACAAAAATGTAAAATCTTGCACGTGTACTTCTGTTGCATAACGTGTAGTACCATCTTCTGCCTGCCACTGTCTATTTTTAAGTCTACCCTCTACATATATTTTATCTCCTTTGCTTAAATATTTTTCGCAAATTTCTGCAGCTTTATTACGCACTACAACATTGTGCCAATCTGTATTTGTAACACGCTCACCTGTTTGTTTATTTGTGTAGGTTTCATTTGTTGCTATAGGAAATCTTCCTATACAATTTCCTCCTTCAAAATAGTGCATTTTTACTGCATCTCCTAAATGCCCAATTAGCATTACTTTGTTTAACGTACCACTCATAATTTTGTTATATTAAAATCAAAAATACAAAAATTTACAATGTTTTTATGTAGTCTGCTATTAAAACAGGTACAGGATATTTTTTAAGTTCAGAAAAAGCGATTCCGTCTTCCAAAATAGCATTTGTATGGAGTATCCAAAAATGAGTATATAAATGTTGATGCGATAATTTATGCACAATTGCATCCTTATTATATAAGGTAAAACTTTCAACCTCTACTTTTGGTAATACTTTAGCATAAAGCTCCTTTATATTGGTTTCATTAACCTCATCTTCCAACAAAGGAAACTCATATAAATTTTGCCAAATACCTTTACCTTTTCGTTGTTGTAACATTGTGTTACCAACAGCATCTACAACAACCAAATAATTAAAATTACGTTTTTTAATCTTTGTTTTTTTTAGCTTGATGGGCAATGTACTAACCAAGTTTTTTTCTAACGCCACACAGCTGCTACTTAAAGGACACGTATTGCAATTTGGCTTTTTAGGCGAACATTGCAATGCTCCAAACTCCATTATACCCTGGTTATAATCTCTAATATTAGAAGTATGCATTACTTCTGTAGCTAATTTTTTAAAGTATTTAACACCCTCTGTACTATTAATAGGTAAGTCTACACCATAATACCTTGCTAAAACCCTATACACATTACCATCTACAACAGCTTGTTGCTCATTAAAAGAAATAGATGCAATAGCACTTGCTGTGTAATCTCCTACTCCTTTAAGTTTTACCAACTCCTTATATGTATTAGGAAACTCTCCGTTTAAATTATTTACGATGTGTTTTGCGGTAAAATGAAGGTTTCTTGCCCTAGAATAATACCCTAAACCTTGCCATAATTTTAAAACTTTTTCTTCCGAAGCGTTTGCTAAATCAAAAATTGTAGGAAAATGTTTTTCAAAACTTAAATAATAAGACGTACCTTGAGCAACTCTTGTTTGTTGGAGCATAATTTCTGAAAGCCATATTTTATAAGGGTTTACAGTGTTTCTCCACGGTAAAGAGCGTTTATTTAGGGTGTACCAATCAAGAATTTTTTGGGAAAAAGTCATCAAATAAATAATAATAAACAAAAGTACAGGTTTATATACTTAAAATTAAGTCTATTAACGTAAAAGAATAAATTTAATTTATATATTTGCAACCCGAAAAAACAAGGACATAATATATACTGACAATGACGAAAGCAGATATCGTATCGAAAATCTCAGATAAACTGGGTATTGAAAAAGGAGATGTACAGGCTACTGTTGAAACTTTTATGGAAGAGGTTAAAACTTCATTAGAAAATGGAGATAATGTTTACCTAAGAGGTTTTGGTAGTTTTATTATTAAAACAAGAGCAGAAAAAACTGGTAGGAATATTTCTAAAAATACTACCATTAAAATACCAGCTCATAACATCCCTGCATTTAAGCCTGCAAAGGTTTTTGTTGAAGGTGTTAAGAGTAACGTACAAGTAAAATAAAATATAATATTAATTAAAAAGTAGATTTTATGCCTAGTGGTAAGAAAAGAAAAAGACATAAGGTAGCTACTCACAAGCGCAAGAAGCGTAGAAGAGCTAACCGACACAAGAAAAAGTAGTTGTTAACAACTACTTTTTCGTTTTAAAAACGTTCATTGACATAGAAATTCTAACGAAAGAATTTCAGCGGGTAATACTGCCCGCACAACTATTGTTTAATCCATTTAACACTCTTAATTTATTAAGTAGAGTTAAATAAAAATTGATTCAGGTGAATAAAGAATTAATCGTAAGATCTGGTTCTAACGCTGTCGATTTTGCCTTAACTAAGGACGGAAAACTAATAGAACTTCACAAAGAAGAAGACAATAATAATTTTTC
Organism: Cellulophaga lytica DSM 7489; assembly: GCF_000190595.1. Taxonomy (NCBI): domain Bacteria; kingdom Pseudomonadati; phylum Bacteroidota; class Flavobacteriia; order Flavobacteriales; family Flavobacteriaceae; genus Cellulophaga; species Cellulophaga lytica. Next base: position 1,141,587 of record NC_015167.1, read on the forward strand.
TGTTGGCGATATATTTCTTGCCAAAATTAGAAAACCTGTTACTGGTCTTAACGCTGCATTTGTAGATGTTGGTTATGAAAAAGATGCATTTTTGCACTATCATGACTTGGGTCCGCAGTTATCTTCTATGCTGAAATTCGTAAAAGGAGCAAGCACAGGAAAATTAAAAGATTTTTCTTTAAAAGATTTTCCTTTTGAAAAAGATATTGATAAAGATGGTAGCATTAATGATGTTATAAAATCTAATCAATCCTTATTAGTACAAATTGTAAAAGAACCTATCTCTACCAAAGGACCAAGAATTAGCTCTGAGCTTTCATTAGCAGGGCGTTATGTGGTTATGGTGCCATTTTCTGATAGAGTTTCTGTTTCTCAAAAAATAGAAAGTAAAGAAGAAAAAGAGAGGTTAAAAAGACTTGTAAGAAGCATTAAACCAAAAGGGTTTGGCGTTATTATAAGAACCGTTGCCGAAGGCAAAAAAGTTGCAGAGCTAGACAAGGATCTAGAAAACTTACTGACCAAATGGACAGTAATGTGTAAAAAATTGTATAAAGCACCTCACCCATCTAAAGTACTAGTGGAGCTAAACAGAGCCTCATCTATACTTAGAGACGTATTTAACGACACCTTTACAGGAATACATGTTGACGATACAACGCTTTACAATGAAATAAAAGATTATGTGCAAGAAATTGCGCCAAAGAAAGAATCTATTGTAAAATTATATGAGTCTTCTGTACCTATTTTTGAAAAATTTGGGATAGAAAGACAAATTAAAACTTCATTTGGTAGAACAGCCTCTATGAGTAAAGGCGCCTATTTAATAATAGAACATACTGAAGCCCTACACGTTATAGATGTTAACAGTGGCAACAGATCTAATAAGGCAAAAAACCAAGAAGACACAGCATTAGAGGTAAATATGATTTCTGCTACAGAAATAGCCAGACAATTACGCTTACGTGATATGGGAGGTATTATTGTTGTAGATTTTATAGATATGGGTAAGCCAGATCACAGAAAAAAACTTTTTGATCATCTACGTGATGAAATGAAAGATGACAGAGCTAAACATAAAATTTTACCGCCAAGTAAATTTGGACTTATTCAAATAACAAGACAAAGAGTAAGACCAGAAAGAAACATTAAAACAATGGAGAAAAATCCTAGCGGCTTAAATGGCGCAGAGGTAGAAGCTCCTATAGTTTTAATAGACAAGATTAAATCCGATTTAGAAAAACTACTAAACGGCCCTGCAAAAGACAACGATGTTATTCTACACATACACCCGTTTATTGCAGCATATCTTACAAAAGGATTACAATCCATTCGTTTCAAGTGGTTTATGGAATACAAAAAATGGGTTAAAGTGCAACCTAGAGACGCATACACGTATCTAGAATATCGCTTTAAAAACAAAAAAGGTAAAACCATATATTAGAATATACCTTTACTTAAAAAACGGTTTATTATATAGATCTTTAAAAAACCAAAAGACCTATATAAAAAAGTAAAAAGCGACCTCAGCAATGGGGTCGCTTTTTTTGTTTACGTACATTTGTAATATGAGTTTACAACCCTCTTACACCATTAAAGAAGCCACCCATAAGCTAGAGCAATATTGTGCTTACCAAGAACGCTGCCATAAGGAAGTTACCAAAAAACTAAAAGATATGGGAATGATTGCAGATGCTAGAGATCTAATAATTACTCATTTGATTAAAGAAAACTATTTAAATGAAGAACGTTTTGCTCAAAGTTTTGCTCGCGGAAAATTTAATATAAAAAAATGGGGTAAAAATAGAATTGTAAACGAACTTAAGTTTAGAGACATATCTATTTACAACATTAAAACAGCCCTAAAAGAAATAGATGAAGACCAATACATACAAACATTAAATGAGCTTGCCAGCAAAAGAGCTAATGAAGTTAAAGAAACTAACATATATAAAAAACGTAAAAAAATAGCAGATTACTTACTCTATAGAGGTTGGGAAAGTCATTTAGTGTATGAAAAAGTGCAAGAACTTACACCAAAAAAATAAATTATTACAACTGTTTATTGGTATTAGATATAGATTTTTTGTTTTTCCAATCTATCCACTTTTGTCCTTTTATTCTACGCATTACATTATCATAATTACGCATAATAAATACATTATATAAGGCTTTACTTAAATTTTTAGGGTTACGCGCTATTGCACGTAAACTCATAGAAAAACCCGGAGTAAGATACTTCATATAATGCCAATACCCTTCTGGCATATACAACACTTCTCCGTGCTGCAAAGTTGTTTTATACCCTTTAGCTTGCTTTAAAGCAGGCCATTTGCTGTAGTCTGGGTTAGAAAAATCTATCCTTTCATTTGTAATTAAAGAATGTGGTACTTTATATAGATATTTGTTTTGAGATTGGTTAAAAAGAATAATTTGTTTATCCCCTTCAAAATGAAAATGAAAAATATTAGCCAAATCAATATCATAATGCATAAATGTATGTGAATCTTTACCACCAAAAAATAACATAGGAAGACTTTTCATTAGTCGCAACCCAAAATCTGGATATGTAAAATCTCTTTGCAACTGTGGTACTTCTTTTAAAATATTCCATAAAAATATTCTAAATTTAGTAGGCTCTTTTTTAAGCAAATCTATATAATCTGCCATTTTCATTTTAGCGTGCGGCTCATTAAAACCATCTTTATAATCTACAGGTCTGTCATCATACAAAGGCACTATTTTATCGCCTGCCACAGACTTCATATACTCCAAATTCCATTTAGAATAAGCAGGCCACTCTTCTATAAAACGCTCAATAACAACAGGTTTTTGAGGCTTTAAAAAGTGCTTTAAAAAGTCTTCTTTGGTAATATTTTTTACCCTTGGAATATCTTGTAAGTGCAAATTTGGATAAATTAAACAGTCGGTAAAAATAAAAAATACGATTTAAATAACTCTTAAAATTACTTAAAAAGCTATATTAATTAATAAACCGCTATCTAATTACAAATTAAATAGCGGCTGTATAAAAGAGTTACTTATTGCAACTTATTACTTAGAAAGCTTTGCTTTTTCTTTAGCAGCTTCATTACGTTCTATCTTGTGACCTGGTCTAGTCCATTTTGGCTTTTCACCTAAATTTTGATACTCAGAATCCTGAGCCTCTACTGTTTTTGGTTGAGAAACTTTAGTAAATGGTTTTTGTGGATTTAAGCCTAACATTTTAAACATTTCCATATCCTCATTTACATCTGGATTAGGAGTAGTTAATAATTTATCTCCAGCAAAAATTGAATTTGCTCCAGCAAAGAAACACATTGCTTGTCCTTCTCTACTCATTTGTGTACGACCTGCAGATAACCTTACTTGAGTATTTGGCATAACAATACGCGTAGTTGCTACCATACGTACCATATCCCAAATTGATACTGGCTCTATATCCTCCATTGGCGTACCTTCCACTGCTACTAACGCATTAATTGGCACTGATTCTGGTTGTGGACTTAAAGTAGATAGTGCAACTAGCATACCTGCTCTGTCTTCTAAAGCCTCGCCCATACCTATAATACCTCCACTACACACAGTAACGTTAGTTTTACGTACATTTTCAATAGTATCTAATCTATCTTCAAAAGCACGAGTAGAAATTACATCTTTATAGTAATCTTCTGAGGTATCTAAGTTATGGTTATATGCATACAAACCAGCTTCTGCTAGTCTTTGTGCTTGGTTTTCTGTAATCATACCAAGTGTACAACAAACCTCCATATCTAGTTTGTTTATAGTACGCACCATTTCTAGTACTTGGTCAAATTCTGGTCCGTCTTTAACATTACGCCAAGCTGCCCCCATACAAACTCTAGAACTTCCAGAAGATTTTGCACGTAAAGCTTGTGCTTTTACTTGTTGTACCGACATTAAATCATTGCCTTCAACATCTGTATGATACCTAGCCGCTTGTGGGCAATATCCACAATCTTCAGGACAACCACCTGTTTTTATAGATAACAAAGTAGATACTTGTACAGTGTTAGGATCATGTTCTTGTCTATGAATTGTAGCTGCTTCGTAAAGCAAATCCATTAACGGTTTATTATATATATCTAAAATTTCTTGCTTGCTCCAGTTGTGTCTTACTTCGCTCATACGATTATTTTAAATCAGTTGTCAAAAATAGCCTATTTACCAATTAAATCCCAATAAAGGTTTTTTAAATAAAAAAATGAACCAAAAGATATACTCTAATGGTTCATTTTTATTCAATTTATTTAAAAATTTAACTATTTACTGTCGTCCTTATCAGAAGATTCTTCCTTAACATCAACAGTCTCTACATCCTTACCTTTTAAATATTCTGGTAACTGCATACCAGCCATATTAAACATTTCTTGTAGTGGTGGTACAGATTTGTACATACCAGAAATAAAGTTAGCAGTAGAACCTTTACCATCTGCTGTTTTTGCTCCAGAATCCCAAACGGTAACCTTATCAATTTTAATATTTTTAATAGCTTCGGCCTGTGTTTTAACCAATTCTGGTAATTTATCTGCCACTAATAAAAGTACAGCATCTTTAGGGTTATCGCCAGCTGCTTTTACAATTTCATCTAAACCTTGTGCTTGCTTAGTTAAAACCTCTAAAATACCTTGTGCTTCTGCTTGTGCTTTAAATAAGATTGCATCTGCTTCACCTTTTGCTAAACGTCTTGTACGCTCTGCATCTGCTTCTGCATCTATCTCTACTTTTTTCTTATCTATTTCTGCAGGTACAACTATATCTGCCATTTGCGAGCTACGTACACGTTCTGCTCTTGCAAGTTCAGCATCTTTTTCTGCTGCGTAAGATTCCTCTAATGCTTTTGCAGATTGTACTTTTTCTGATGCAATTGCAGTACGTTCTGCTTCCGCTTCTCTTTGACGACGTAAAGAATCTGAATTTGCAACATTAATTTTTGCAATGTTTTCACCTTCTACAGCTTGTGCATTTGCTGCTGCCACCTGCGTACGCTCATCTTGTAAAGCATTAGCCTCGCCAATAGAACCATCTCTTGTTTTTTCTGCAACAGATTTACGTGCTGCGTTAATTGCGTGTGCAGCTGCCTCTTTACCTAAAGCTTCAATATATCCAGACTCATCAACAATATCTGTAATATTTACGTTAATAAGCTTTAGACCTACTTTCTTTAACTCTGTTTCTACACTCTGAGATATGTTAGTTAAAAACTTATCTCTATCATTATTAATTTCTTCTATATCCATAGAAGCAACTACTAAACGTAATTGACCAAAAATAATTTCCTGAGCTAAATCTTGAATTTGACTTTGACCTAACCCTAATAAACGCTCGGCTGCATTTTGCATAACTCCAGGCTCTGTAGATATACCAATTGTAAATCTAGATGGTACATTTACACGTATATTTTGCTTACTTAATGCATTTACTAGATTAACCTCTATAGAAATAGGTGTTAAATCTAAAAATTCATAATCTTGTACAACTGGCCAAATAAAAGCCGCTCCACCGTGTATACATTTGGCTGAATTTCCGCCGCCGACTTTACCGTATACAACTAAAATCCTGTCTGAAGGACATCGTTTGTATCTACGTATAAACGAGATTATAATTATAAAAAAGAATAAAATGGCTACTGCAATACCAATTAAACTGGCATTACCGCCCAACTGTAGGGGTACTAAAATCATATGGTTATTTATTTAATAATTTAACAATTAAAATTCCGTTATCTGTAATGCCTTCTACTTTAACAACATTACCCTGTGTAAGATTCACAGTTTCATCTGTAAGTGCTTCTAGCTCGCGCAAAGATCCTTGCACTGTTATACTTACTTTACCCATAAAGCTTCTGTTTGCCCCTATAGTTAGGTACACTTCACCAACTTGACCTAAAGCATTTTTTAAGCGTAGTGTTCCGCTACTTTGCAATTTACTTAGGTAATAAAATAATGCAGCCATAGACAGCATCATTAACAAACCACAAATAACAGAAATTAGTATAGTTAGTACATTAGAAAAGCCTGCTTCTATACAAGCAATGCCTGTCCATCCAAAAATGGCAAAAAATCCTGATAAGTTTTTAATAGATAAAAATTGAAATCCAATTCCAGAATCACCTTCTACTTCTGCATCTACATCACCGTCTACACCATCTACATCACCACCAATTAAGGTTAGCAACAAAAAAACAATCATTACCACAGAGCCAATTAAGGCAATACTCCAGTACACTTTTGGAAACAACTCTAAGCTTGCATACCATTCTCCCATAAATATAAATTTAGTTTGGTTTGTGAAAGATAGTAAAATGCAACTTAGCTAAAGGCTAGTTTTAAAAAGTTTTTTGCAATAAAATACTTACAGCATTACCACCAAAGCCAACAGCGTTTATTAACACCTTTTTTATACTCTTTGGAATTTCTGTATAATCTACAAAAGGAACTTTTATAAATTCTTGTTTTTGTAGCATTGCTATTGCTAGCTCTATACTTAACATCCCTGAAGCGCCAAAAGAATGACCTATCTTCCACTTATTTGTAGTTAATGCTGGTATTTTGTTACAAAAAATTTTCTTTATTGCTTCAATTTCTGATAAATCTCCTTTAATTGTACCTGGTGCATGCATTACAATAACATCTACGTCATCTGGGTCTATTCCTTCCAAAGCCATTTTCATAGAACGTTGAAAACATACTGCGTCAGAAGAAATAGAAATATTATGTTTTAAAACTTCTGTAGCGTAACCAACACCTATAATTTCTGCCAGGGCATTTTCTTTATTTCCGTTTTCTATACCAATTACCGCGGCACCTTCTCCCAAAGCCATAGTGTTTTGATCTTTTGCCAGATCAAAAGCTTTACACGGATACGTATCTGCGCCTCTTGCGTAAATTTTTAAAGCTTTCATTTGCGCAATGGTAAAGGGTGTTAAAGGAGCCTCACTACCACCTACTAAAAATTTATTTGCCATTCCGCTTTTTACCCAAGCAACACCATTTAACAAAGAATGTAATGCCGTAGAACAAGTAATAGAGTGCGATATTTCTGGGCCTTGCGTTTGTAAATCATGGGCTACCCAAGAAGAGATATTACCCAATGTAGTTGTTGGTGATGATAAAGTTGATGCTTTATCTTTTTCTAAAAACTCTCTATGATATTTTTCAAACAGAGCTGTTGCACCACGAGACGAACCAAAATTTACACCAAAATTATCTTTAGATGTCCAGCCAGCTTGCTCCAACGCTTTACGTGACGCGTACATAGCAAACAAAACAGTATCATCCAAACTTTTATATTTTAAGTCCGAATTTTTTAAAGTTTCAATTTCTTGTTTAGCTTCATCACTTAAAGCTGCAACCCAACTTTTTTGATTTCCTATATTTTTTTCTTGCAGTAAATGCGCATCGTTTTTATAACTCTCCCAAACCTCATTTAAGGAAGTTCCTAAAGGAGAAATAGATGCTAGTGCCGTAATGTAAATACTCATACTTAAACTATTTCTAGTGCTTCTTTAATTGAGTTGTATATTTTTTGAAGTTGCTCATCTGTAGTTACAAAAGGCGCCAAAATATAAATGGTATTTCCTAACGGACGTAAAAACACTCCAGAATCCATAAAATGCTTAAATAATTTATCTCTTAAATTACCATAGCGCTCCATTTTTATATTAAGATCTAATGCATAAATAACTCCCAATTGCCTTGTAGCACCAACTTTAGGGTGGTTTTTAACCTCCTCATTAAATTGCTTGTGAGAGGCTGTAATTCTGGCAATATTATCTTGCATTTCTGTAGATTGAAGCAACTCTAAACCTGCTAACGCAGCTGCACAAGCCAAAGGATTTGCAGTATATGTATGTCCATGAAATAATCCTTTAGAAATATCGTCATCATAAAAAGCATCATAAACTTGCTGCGTACAGCTAGTAACTGCCATTGGTAGTAAACCTGCTGTTAACGCCTTTGACATACATATAACATCTGGTTTAACATCTATATAATCTGACGCAAAATACTTACCTGTTTTACCAAAACTAGTCATTACTTCATCTGCAACCAAAAGTACATTGTGCTTTTTTAAGGTCTGTAGAATTTTATTTAAACCTTCTGCATTATGCATTTTCATTGCTGCAGCTCCTTGCACTAAAGGCTCATAAACAAAACCCGCAATAGCTTTAGTATTAACCAACTCTTCAATCTGAGATAAAATAGCTTCTATATTATCTTCTGTAGGTACAGGAATACGTTCTACATCAATAAAAAAATCTTCAAAAGGACCATTATAAACAGATAAACTAGACACAGACATTGCACCAAAAGTATCTCCGTGAAATCCGTCTTCAAAAGCCAACATAACATTACGCTTTTCTCCATTATTAAAATGATACTGCAATGCCATTTTAATTCCTATTTCTGTAGAAGTAGAACCGTTGTCTGAGAAAAACAATTTTTCCTGATTATTAGGCAGTATTTTTATCAATTCTTCAGACAGCTCTATAGCTGGCTTATGCGTAAAACCACTAAACACAACCTGGTCTAACTGCTGCATTTGAGCACCAACTTTTTCTAAAATATAGTCATTACAATGCCCGTACACAGAAGTATACCATGAAGATATTCCATCTATATAATCATTTCCTTTATCATCTGTTAACACTGCCCCTTTTGCTTTTACAATAGGCAACATTGTATCGTGTAATTTATGTTGCGTTAACGGGTGCCACAAGTGTTTTTTATCTCTTTCTGTAAGGTTCATAAGCTGTATGCCATCCTAATAGTGTTAGGACTTATGCATTTATTTTATTAGTAGATATCTATACCATGTGCTTTAGTTAACATGCATAGATTTTAATTTTTGACAAATATACAAACCAACCTATATTTTACAGGTTATCTCTAAACAAATCTGCATATTCTTTTATTACATTTTTATCAAAATATGGCTCTTCTTCTATACGGCCTATAAGTTTTGCATTTGTTTTAGATAGTATAATACTTTCTGTTGTTTTATGTTCTTCTCCACTAAAAATTATAGAAACTTTAAAACCACGTTCTTCTAAATAATTTACCGTTAATAAAGTATGATTTATACTGCCTAAATAGTGTCTAGACACCACTACAACTTGGTGACTAGGGTCTATAATATCTAAAATGGTATCATTATCATTTAAAGGAACCAACAACCCACCAGCACCCTCTATAACCAAGTGGTTAGTTGTTTTAGGCGCCACTATTTTATCTACCTCTATTACTACACCGTCTATTTCTGCCGCTGCATGCGGACTCATAGGTGTTTGTAAAGCGTAACTATTTTTATGTATTACCGTTTTAGAGTTAGAAATAAAATCTGCTATTTTGTGACTGTCAGACGTATCTAAATCTCCCGCCTGTATTGGCTTCCAGTAATCTGCCTCTAACGCCTCTGTTAATATTGCAGAAGCCACTGTTTTACCAACTTCTGTAGATATACCAGTTACAAATATTTGTTTTGTTTTCATTGTATTGTAGTTTATGAAACTATATTGCAGTTAAAACAACGGAATTTTCTTTTTTCAAAAAAAGGAAACAATTTGTAAAAAATTCCCTTTCTAGAATAATAGCCTTCTAGCTTTTCTGCTTTACAGTTTGGGCACGCTAAAGGTTTTCCGTTATCATCTACAGCATAGCTTCTAATTTCATTATAAATTTCTAATGCTTTATTTTTATCTTCTTCTAAAACCAAAAGTTTAATTCCGCCAATTGCATTGCTAATTAATGGGTCTGAGTTTACCGTGTTTTCATCCTTTAAAAAAACTTGTATACCCTCTGATTCTAGCTTACCTTTTATGATAACTGTATCTGCCAAATACTCAAATGCAGCTAATTTGTAAAATTTCTGACTCATTCTTTTATATAATTATGCAAAACGGTTATTACTTTTTCTATTTCTTTTGGTGTATTGTAAGCGTGCAAACAAAAACGCAATCGTTCTTGACCTTGCGGCACTGTTGGAGATAGTATTGCCTTTACATTAAATCCGTTCTCTTCAAGTTTTTTAGCTATACTTTTTACCCTATTATTTCCTGAAATTAAACAACATTGTATTGCCGAGTTACTAGTAATAAAATGCTGCTTTAGTTTACTACTTTCAACTCTACTTTTAAAAACCTTAACTGCATTTTGCAAAAGTTGCTGTTGAACTTTACCTTCTTTACTTTCTAAAAAATAGTACGACTGTAAAATTGTAGCTAAACTATGCGGTGCTAAAGCTGTTGTATATATAAAGCTACGCGAAAAGTTAACCAAATAACTCTTTAACTCTTCACTACCTAATATAGCTGCGCCGTGGCAACCTAAAGCTTTACCAAAAGTTATGATGTGCGCAAAAACCAAGTCTGTTAATTGTAGCTGTTGCACCAAGCCCTCTCCTTTACTGCCAAAAACACCAACAGCGTGTGCCTCATCTACCACAAAAAAAAGCTTGTGTTTTTTACAGAATAATGCTATTTCCTTTAAGTGTGGAGAATCGCCATCCATAGAAAAAACAGATTCTGTAACTACGTAAACAGCACTATTATTATCTTTAACAGCAGCAGTATGCCTTTCTACTAAATTTTCTAAATCTGCAATATTGTTATGCTTAAATTTATATGCCTTGGCATTACTCATTGCAATACCGTCTCTTATACTTGCGTGTATATACTCGTCATAAAAAACTAAATCTCCACGCTGCGGTACACAACTAAAAAAACCAATATTAGCATCATAACCAGAATTGTAAACTATTGCTGCTTTAGATTGGTGAAATAAAGCCAATTTAGACTCTAGCTCATCGTATAAATTATGATTACCCGATAGCAACCTAGAGCCAGTTGCCCCGTTTTGCAAAAAACTACTATCTACCAAGTATTTGTGCGTAGCGCTAAAAATTGATGCATTGCCAGAAAACCCTAAATAGTCGTTAGAAGAAAAATCTACCAACTGCTTATACATAGGTAATACACGCAATGACATATTCTGTTGCCGCTCTTCTAGTTTTTTCTGAAGTTTTTGTGGTAGCATTTGGCAAAGATACAAATAGATGGATTTTAATTGTTATTAAAAGAAGCAATAGAAATTAGTATTTGTTACGCTAATAACAAATTAAAAAAATAACCAACCATCAGATATTTTAGAATATGTAAAAGAAAAAGAATAAATTTAACCCACTAACGTTTTATATAAACACTTAGTTAAATTAAATAAACCCAAAATAATGAAAACCCTATTTTTTACAATCCTACTTGTTGTTTCTACTTATGCAAGTGCTCAAGAAATAAACAACGACATTAAAAGTGTTTTAGAGACTGACAATGTTACTGAGCTTAAAAAGCAAATAACATCAAAAAATATTAATAGTTGCTTTAAGCTAGAAGAATCTGAATACACGTTACTAACACTTTCTATAAAACTTAACGCTAAATCTTGTTTTGCAGAACTAATAGCACAAAATGCTAACGTAGAAAAAACCTGCAACAACAAAACTCCTTTTATGTATACTGCTAAATACAACAGGTTAGCAATGGCAAAAGACCTTGTTAAAGCAGGTGTACAAATTAGAGTTAGAAACAGTGACAAGCAATCTGCTTTAGATTTTGCTAAAAAATACGAGAGTAAAGAGATTATAGAATACATAAAATCTTTTAATCAATAAAAAAAATACGCTAACCACAAAGCACTAATGAATTAAGAACACTATGCGAAAATTACTTTTAAGCCTTGGCTTTATGCTTGCCATAGGTGCTATAAACGCACAAGAAGCATATAAATTTACAGATGTTATAGATTTAGAAACAACACCTGTTATTAGCCAAGGTGCTACTGGAACTTGTTGGAGTTTTTCTACTTCTTCATTTTTAGAATCGGAAATTATACGACTTACAGGCAACAAAATAGATTTGTCTGAGATGTATACTGTACGCAATACATACCCTAAAAAGGCAGAAAACTTTGTAATGAGACAAGGCAAAGCTCAGTTTAGCGAAGGCGGATTAGCACATGACGTGATTAATTCTGTGAAAAATTATGGTCTTGTACCGCAAGAAGCTTATAACGGACTTTTAGAAAATAGCACTTTTCACAACCACGCAGAATTGGTTGCAGTGCTAGAAGCTATGGTAAAAACATATGCAGAAAACCCTGCTGGTGAACTAAGCAAAAACTGGTCTAAAGCTGTAAATGCCGTTTTAGATGTGTATTTAGGAGCAAATAAAACATCTTTTACATACCAAGGAAAGGAATACACACCTGCTTCATTTTTAAAAATGACTAAAATTGTACCAGAAGATTATGTTACAATTACATCATTTACACACGCACCATTTTACAGTTCGTTTATATTAAATATACCAGACAACTGGAGTAACGGTAGTATGTACAACGTTACTTTAGACGAAATGATACACACTATTGACAATGCTCTAGAAAACGGTTTTACAGTTGAGTTAGATTGCGATGTTAGCGAACGTACTTTTTCATCTAAACACGGAGTTGCTGTAGTGCCTGCAGATTACGAAAACAACAAAAAAGCTTTAGAAGGCATTTACCCAGAGCTAAAAATTACACAAACTTACAGACAAAACGAGTTTGAAAACTTTACAACTACAGATGATCATTTAATGCACATAACAGGTACAGTAAAAGATCAAAACGGAACAAAATACTATAAAGTAAAAAACAGTTGGGGTACAGACCCTAACAGAACAACACATAATGGTTATGTGTATTTTAGTGAAGCTTATATGCGACTAAAAGCAATAAGCGTTATGGTGCATAAAGATGCATTACCAAATAATGTATCTAAAAAAATAAATCTATAATTAACACATACTACTAGTGCACGCATAAATATAAAGTGCAAATCTTGTACCTTTGTAGCAATGTATGCACTAGTAGATTGTAACAATTTTTATGCCTCCTGTGAGCGGGTTTTTAACCCAAGCTTACAAGGTAAACCTATTGCAATTTTAAGCAATAATGATGGCTGTGTAATCTCTAGAAGCGATGAAGCCAAATTACTAGGCCTGCCAATGGGAGCACCTGCATTTAAGTATAAAAGTTTTTTTACAGCTAATAAAGTTCAGGTTTTTTCATCAAATTATTCATTATACGGAGATATGAGTAGTCGTGTTATGACTATTTTACAACAATTTTCTCCAGATGTAGAAGTATATAGTATTGATGAAGCTTTTATTCAGTTTAAAGGCTTTGATAATTATAATTTTACTACCTATGGAACAGAAATAAGAGACCGTGTTTTAAAATGGACTGGCATACCTACTTGTGTTGGTATTGCCCCAACAAAAGCGCTTAGCAAAGTAGCAAACAAAATTGCCCGTAAGTTTCCAAAACAAACAAATGGTACTTATGTTATTGATACAGAAGAAAAACGACTTAAAGCTTTAAAATGGATAAAGCTTGAAGATGTTTGGGGCATTGGAAGAAGACTACATAAACGCTTAGCCATTAAAAACTGCAAAACAGCTTTAGACTTTGTTAATTTACCCGATAATTGGGTGCGTAAAAACTTTTCTATAACAGAGTGGAAATTAAAAAAAGATTTAGAAGGTATACCTACCTTAGATTTAGAAATTAAAGAAAATAAAAAATCTATTGCCACTACAAGAAGTTTTGAACATACTTTCTCTGATTTAGAGAATATAAAAGAGCGCATATCTACTTTTGCCACCAGTTGTGCAGAAAAATTACGCAAACAAAATTCTAGCTGTCATATGATTGTTGTTTTATTAGGTAGCGACAAACACAAAAAAGATACAGAGCAACATAGAGGCACGTTTAATGTTAGCATGTCTTACCCAACAGATTCTAGTTTAGCAATTAGTAATGCCGCTATAAAAGCTGTAGAACGTATATACAAACCTGGCGTTAAGTACAAGCGTGCTGGTGTTATTGTAACCGGCCTAGTCCCTACAAACAATCACCAATTGCATTTGTTTACCTCAGAAAATCCAAAACACAAACCTCTAATGAAAGCTATAGATAAATTAAATTTTAAATATGGCGATCAAAAACTAAAAATAGCCAATCAAGATTTGGAACGTACTTGGAAAATGAAGCAAAAACACTTATCTCCTAAATACACTACAAGTTTTAATGACATTATAAAAGTAAAATAAGCGTGATAAATAAAACACATCTTACTTTTTTCTCTGTTGATGCTTCCTCAAAAAGCACTAGTATTTTTGTGGATACTGGTATTTCTGCGGGCTTTCCGTCTCCGGCTGATGATTTTAAAGAAAACAGAATAAGCCTAGACAAAGAACTAATTAAAAATCCTGAAGCTACTTTTTTTGCAAGAGTAAGCGGAGAATCTATGATTGGCGCTGGACTAGAAGATAACGACCTATTAGTTATAGATAGAAGTTTAGAACCAGCACATAACAAAATTGCTGTTTGCTATTTAGATGGTGAGTTTACTGTAAAAAGATTAAAAGTTGAAAATAATTTAGTTTGGTTACAACCAGAAAATCCCAATTATAAACCTATACAAATTACTGAAGAAAACAACTTCATAATTTGGGGTATTGTTACCAATGTAATTAAAAAAGTATAAAAATAAAAAAGCGCAAAGTGGTTACTTTACGCTTTACTTTTATTACAGATACTAACTCCAATAATAAAATAAATATTATTACGCCGTTATACGCTACTTTTATTTTTATTGATATACGAGCAAAAGCCTATATATGGTTTTTGTAAATGTAAGAAAATTCATTTAAATATATAAAATTTAACATATTTTCTTACAAATAAGATTTTAAACGTATAAAAAATCACAATTTAAAAGTAAGGCATAAAAAAAACGTGAAGCATTTAGCTTCACGTTTATATTTATTTAGTAGAGTTACTTATACTTAATCCGCTAGTACAATAACTTTATTATCTTTCATTTCTATAGTACCACTATTTATTGGCAAAACAGTTTCTCCGTTAGAACCTTTAGAGAATTTACCCTCAAAAGCTTCATCTATAGATACATTTCCTTGAATCTTAACCGTACCTTGCTGTAATAATGATACAATTGGTGCGTGATTAGATAACATTTGAAAATCTCCATTTATACCAGGTACAGTTACAGAAACAACTTCTCCTGCAAATAATGTAGCTTCTGGTGATACAATTTCTAAATACATAATTATAAAAGTATTAAGTAGTTAATATTACGTGCAAGCAATTAACTAACACGTAATATTATGTATTATTTATGCTTCAGCAAGCATTTTTTCTCCTGCTTCTATAGCTTCTTCAATAGTACCTTTAAGGTTAAATGCAGATTCTGGTAAGTGATCTAATTCACCATCCATAATCATATTAAATCCTTTAATAGTATCCTTGATATCTACTAAAACACCTTTAAGACCTGTAAATTGCTCTGCTACGTGGAAAGGCTGAGATAAGAAACGTTGTACACGTCTTGCTCTACCAACTGCCATTTTATCTTCCTCAGATAATTCTTCCATACCAAGGATAGCAATAATATCTTGTAATTCTTTATAACGTTGTAACAACTCTTTTACACGTTGTGCACAAGAGTAGTGATCTTTTCCTAAAATTTCTGGAGCTAAGATTCTAGAAGTAGAATCTAATGGATCTACCGCTGGGTAAATACCTAACTCTGCAATTTTACGAGACAATACCGTTGTTGCATCTAAGTGAGCAAAGGTAGTTGCCGGTGCTGGATCCGTTAAATCATCCGCAGGTACGTAAACCGCCTGTACAGATGTAATAGAACCTCTTTTTGTTGATGTAATACGCTCTTGCATAGCACCCATTTCTGTTGCTAATGTTGGTTGGTAACCTACCGCAGATGGCATACGACCAAGTAATGCAGATACCTCAGAACCAGCTTGTGTAAAACGGAAAATGTTATCCACAAAGAAAAGTACATCTTTACCTTGACCTTCACCTGCTCCATCACGGAAATATTCTGCAATAGTTAAACCAGATAATGCAACACGTGCACGTGCTCCTGGTGGCTCATTCATTTGTCCAAATACAAAGGTTGCTTTAGAATCTTTCATTACAGATTTATCAACTTTAGATAAATCCCAACCACCTTCTTCCATAGAGTGCATAAAGTCATCTCCGTATTTAATAATACCAGACTCTAACATCTCACGTAGTAAATCGTTACCCTCACGAGTACGCTCACCTACACCAGCAAATACAGAAAGTCCACCGTGACCTTTTGCAATGTTGTTAATTAATTCCTGAATTAATACTGTTTTACCTACTCCGGCACCTCCAAATAAACCAATCTTACCACCTTTTGCATAAGGCTCAATAAGGTCAATTACTTTAATACCTGTAAATAATACTTCTGTAGAAGTAGATAAGTCTTCAAATTTTGGTGCCTCTCTGTGTATTGGCAAACCATCTTTACCAGATTTTGGTAAATTCCCAAGACCATCAATAGCGTCTCCAATTACGTTAAATAAACGTCCGTAAACGTCATCTCCAACTGGCATTTGTATAGCGCTTCCTGTTGCATTAACCTCTGCTCCACGACTTAAACCATCAGAAGAATCCATAGATATAGTTCTTACTGTGTTCTCACCAATGTGTGATTGTACTTCCAAAACCAAAATTGATCCATCTGCTTTTTTAATTTCTAATGAATCATAAATTTTTGGAAGATCTACCCCTGCTTGGAACTCCACATCTATAACTGGGCCAATAATTTGGGAAACTTTACCTGTAACTTTAGACATTGCTATCAGTATTTATTTATATATAATTTTTTTTGTTTTTAAAAAACATAAAACCCTGTAATACAGACCCTGTGTTTTTCAGGGTGCAAAGATAAGTTTTTCAAATTTAAATAAAAACTACTTTTTATTGTTTTTTTAACTTATCTAAAACCTTTTAATTCTTATAGAGGTTTTATCAAAAAAGCGCCTTATAAAATAAGGCGCTTTTTAAAATGTATAAAATTTTACGCTTTACTGCAATGCAGGAGAAAACGTTGTTGGGTAATTAGCTGCTTTTGCTAATGTTTTAGACGCTACAAAATTAGATTCGTATGTAGCATCAATAGCTTCTAAAAATTTATTAGCCATTAATGCATAGCCTCTAGATGTTAAATGTATACCATCTAAACTAACTAAACCTCCAAAAACTAAATCAGTATTCATTGTATAATCATCAAAAGTAATTCCTGTTTCTGAAGCCTGAGAAAGAACCGAATTTAAATCTACTAATGCCAAGCCTTTTGCAGACACAACTGAAGCTATAGCAGCATTGTACGCATCTGTTGCTGCATTAATTGATGCTAACTCACTAGCTACTAAAACCCATTTATCTTCTAATGGAACAGATACACCGTTTACCATTGTTGGGTCATCATTAACTCGTGTTCCAATAAAAGATGATGCTGGTAATACTAACAAATCATCTGCTGTTGCGTGTCTGTAACTTGGTAATCCAAATGCTGACAAATCTGTTAAATCTTCATCTTCTATAACCACTGCATTAGCTGAAGATGCTACAAATTTTATTGTACGTGCTTCTGCTTCTGCTTCGTCTATTTGCCCTATTGTAACCATTGTTTGCAAACCACCATTGTACTGAGCATAACCATTATTTACTTGTGTAGCCGTTGCCTCATCCATTGGAAGCGGATTATAAGGTACAGTTGTAAAATGAGGTAGACTAGTAATGTAAGGCACATTTGCAACTGCCCCTTTTGCCCCATTAGCCGTAAGTGCATCTACCATACCAGTTAATGCCACTTGAAAAAGACCTGGATCTGTAATATCATTTGGACCATAATTTGCCGCATTAGGATCTCCTGTACGGTCTACACCAGACCCACCAGAAACTGCAAAACCTAAAACATCATTACCCCCTATTTCTGATAACGTAAAAAAAGTAGGGCTTTGTGCAACTGCTAATTCTAACATACTTGCATCTGGCGTACTACCTGTCATTCTAACAAAATACGGATTAGCTGCTCCTGCAGACAAATTAGAAATATTACCATAACCGTTTGCTAACAAGTGAAAACTTTTAGCTCCAGGAACACCCATATTCTGAAAAGGTCCTGTTGGATTATTTAATAGTACATCTGTTGTAACTGTAACAGGTGCCCCAAGTGCTGCCTCAAGTGGCACTGGTCCTGCACCTCCAAAAACCAATCTTGGATCTGCAATTCTATCTCCATTTAAAGCTAATCCACCAAAATTATCATTAGTTAAAGGCTGATTAAATGTTGTACTTCCTCCTGCACTTGCAAATTTTTGAGAAAGTATATTTGGGAAAGACATTTCCTGCGTTGCCTTAAAAAGTGCTCCATCTGTATAACCAGCAGTAAAAGAGGCTCCTAAAGAAATATAGTTTGAAAAATCTGCAGATCCTGCTGTTAATTCAGGTAATTGCTCCTCAGTCATTGTAGACGAATCATCATCATCACTACAAGAAGAAAATGCTACCATTGCGGCTACTAGCCATATATATTTAGTTTTCATATTTAAATCTTATAAATTATTAATTGTCCAAGAAACATAGTATTGAGATCCTACATAACCTGTACCAAAAGCTGTAAAATACTCATCACCTAATAAGTTAGATGCACCAACTTTAAAATTAGATTTTAAACTTGGAACAGTAAAGTTAACCTGAGCATCTAACACGCTAAAAGAAGGTACTTGCCCGTCTCCAAATGATGCTTCCCAGAAATAAGAATCACTCCACCTGTAAGCTACATTAAAACCAATATTTTCAAATAAATCAGTTTTACCAAAATTAGCTTTAAACTTATGTTCTGGAGTGTTAAAGTTTGTTCTAAAATCAGGGTTTGCCTCTTGATCAAAATCTAACTTAGAATAAGTATAATTTGCTCCTAAATCAAATCCTCCTAAAACTTTAGTATCTATACCTAATGTAGCTCCATAAGAATTTACATTTGCTTCAGAATTAGTGTATGTTTGGTATGCTTGATAATCTCCGTTAGCCAATGCCAAAACAGACAAACTATTATCTCCTGCCTCTCCGTAATACGTAGAAACTACTGTTTCATTAGATAGGAAGTCTTTATAAACATTATAATATCCACTTAAATCTATAACTACATCACTTACTTTACCTCTGTAGCCTAACTCAAAAGAAGTTACTTGTTCTGGTTTTGCCAAATTAGAGTTTGCCACTTTTAAATCTGCAGGGTTTCCTGAAGCTCCAAAAGCCTGTAATGAACTTGCTAAATAAGAATTATTGTAAGCACCATCTCCTGATTTCTCTATAGTTGCAGGCTGACCAAGATTATCTTGCGCCTCTTGACTAACACCGTATGTTCTAACATCTCTTTCTAAGTTATCTTTAGCTCCTCCAATTAAAATAGCTCTACCTACATCTAAACCAATATATAAATCTTGCGTAGTTGGATTTCTAAATCCTGTTTGAAAAGAGGCTCTTAAATTATGGTTTTTATTTTCACCTAATGTATAGCCAGCTGCTAATCTAGGAGAGAAGAAACCATCAAACAATTCTGATTTATCATAACGCAAAGAACCTGTTAACTTTAAACGGTCTTCTAATAATTTTTTCTGTATTTGTGTATATACACCAAATTCAGAATACCTAATAGGCCCATCATTATCCGTATAAATTGTACCAGAAGAATTTAATTCATATGTTCTTGTAGATCCACCCACTTGAATATCTGCAAATTCAATTATTTCAGAAAAATTATAGTTTGCATCTGCGTGATAAATTTTTGAATTATCTTGAAACTTAGAACCAGAACTTAAATCCGGATCATTTATACTTCTTTCATATGCTGCTTGAAACTCTGGTGTACCTGGTAAATATCTTCCAGATTCTGCTTGAGCTCTTGCTGCTGCATGTGCTTGGTCTGACGTTGCTCCGCCAAGTGTACTTAACACATATGTACCAACATACTCACCAAACCATTGTTGATCTGATTTCCAGGCTCTATTAATATTAATTCCTGTAAAAACCATATCATAAGAATCACCAGCTTTATCTTCTGTCAAATACCCTCTTAAGAAGAAATTATCATTCTTAATTTCTAATTTATGTTGTTGCAAAAAGAAATCATCAATTGCATATCTGTTTGCTCCTTGGTAAATTGTAGATCCAGAACCTACTTTACCAACATAAGAAATTTCAAAGTCATTCTCCCAAGGCCTGTAATACAAACCCCAATCTGCTTTTATACTTTCTGCATTATAATCTGTTAAATATTTTTCATTATATCCAGTTCTACTCACATTTACACTAGGCACCAATGCTTCTGCACCAGCTGGCAAAATTGTTTCTCCTGTTTCAGGGTCAATTGTTTTAGTAAGTATTTGTGCAACACTAAACATATTCTGACTTACTTCATCACCATAAACGTTTACACCGTCATAATCCAAGTCATCTCTAGTAAACCCTCTAAATAATTTATCGGTTTCATTATCAGCTCCCCAATCTGTACCATTTAAATAGCCAAAATTCACTTTACCTGCAAATTTATCACTAAACTTATAAGCAGCTCTTATACCAAAATCTGTATATGTATTATCCCCTGATACTTCTTGAGATGTTATACCTCTTTTTATGTAAGCACTAATACCCTGAAAATCAAAAGGATTTTTACTTCTCATAAATAAAATACCATTAAAAGCATTTGCTCCATATAAAGCAGAAGCAGCACCTGGCAAAAGCTCCACACTTAAAACGTCAGTTTCTGTCATACCTAATAAATTTCCTAAAGGAAAATTTAATGCAGGCGCAGAATTATCCATTTGATCTACCATTTGCATAAACCTTGTATTTGCAAATGTGGCAAAACCTCTAGTGTTAATAGACTTAAAAGTTAAACTGTTGGTGTTTATATCTACTCCTTTTAAGTTTTCCAAACC
>NC_015167.1:3612500-3765936 GCF_000190595.1 Cellulophaga lytica DSM 7489
TGTTTATTATTATGCTGGGTATGTTTGTGGCTTTTTATTTTATTTTAGATTATTTACCAGACGATATTACATTTAGCAAAGCCTTAAAGGTTGCTAGTGCAAGTGATAAATTAAATATTTTAGACTTTAGTTTAGACACACAGAGTAGGTACACTGTTTGGAGCGGATTAACTGGTGGATTTTTCCTGTTTATGTCTTATTTTGGTACAGATCAAAGTCAGGTACAGCGTTATTTATCTGGTAAATCAGTAAGAGAGAGTCAGCTTGGTTTAATTTTTAATGGGATTTTAAAAATTCCAATGCAATTTTTTATTTTATTGGTTGGTGTAATGGTATTTGTGTTTTATCAATACAACGTATCTCCTTTAAACTTTAACCCTGCTGCTACTGCTAAAGTAGAAAACTCTATTCACGCAGAAGACTACAAACTTTTACAGGAAGAACACAAGTACATAACAGAGCAAAAAATAGTTGCTCAAAATAAATTATCTGTAGCAATAGACCAAAACAATATTGAGGCGCAAAAGAAAGCTAAAAATGAAATTATAACCCTAAATGAGCAAGAAAAGTTAGGTAGAGATGCAGGTAAAAATTTAATTAAGCAAGCAGATGATTCTGTAGAAACAAATGATACAGATTATGTTTTTATTCATTTTATATTAAACTACTTACCACAAGGAATTATAGGTCTTTTACTTGCCGTAATATTGTCTGCTGCTATGTCTTCAACAGCATCAGAACTTAATGCTTTGGGTACTATTAGCGCTTTAGATATCTATAAAAGGAGTATTAAACAAGGAGAAACAGAAGAACACTACGTTAAAGCATCTAAAGTACTAACACTAATTTGGGGTATTTTAGCCATATTAATTGCCTGTGTAGCTAGCTTGTTTGATAATTTAATACAATTGGTTAACATTATAGGTTCTATTTTTTACGGTAACGTGTTGGGCATCTTTTTACTAGCGTTCTTTTTTAAATATGTAAAAGGTAATGCCGTATTTGTTGCTGCAATTATTACGCAGGTTATTGTAATATTTGGTTGGGCTTTTGATTGGATGTCTTACCTATGGCTAAATGCCTTTGGCTGTGCTTTAGTAATTTCTATAGCAATAATGTTAGAGGGTTTTGACCGAATGATGAAAACCGAAAACGAAATGAAAATATAATATAAAATTTCATCTACAAAAAAGCCCGTAAAACAATTGTTTTACGGGCTTTTACTATTTTAATAATAGAGCTTATTTAGCTCCCCACTCTTTTAAAGAGTCTTCGTTCATTTTTATGTAATCTGCATTACCAGCTTCTTTAGAACCAGCTAAAGATTTTTTAGCAGTTTCAATGGCTTTTTTCTTATCACCAGCCTTAGCATAAATTAAAGACAATTGTCTTAATTGGTAAAAAGCAGGTTTCTCCATCATACTCATAGCTTTCTCCATCCAAGTTTTTGCTTGGTTAATATCTTTACCAGCTTCTTTATAATAAACAGCAGCAGCATAGTAGTCTTGTGCACTTGGGCCATTCATTGTTTTAGTAATTGCAGCAGTAACTGTTTTATCTGTTGGCACATCAAACTTAGCACCTACATATACATCTTCCCATAAAATACCTAATACAGCAGAACTAGCTGTTAAATCATCAAAAGTCATTGTAAAAGTTTCAATTTTCATAGGCATTTTTACAACATCTGCTTTAACTGTAGCAGCAACTTTAGCATTGTCCCAAGCTTTAGGTGTTCCCCAATTGTTAGTATCTGCATAAAAAATAATTTCCCAAGAGCTTTCCCCTGGTTTAGTAAACACCGCATAAGAACCAGCTTTTACTTCTTTACCACCTATAATAACGTTGTTACTAAAAGTAATTGTTGTGTTTTTGTTAGCTCCTGTTCTCCACAATTTAGAAAAAGGTACTAGGTTACCAAAAACTTCTCTTCCTCTCATAGATGGTCTAGAGTATTCTAAAGTAACATCTGTTAAACCTACTTTTTGTTCTATTTTAGTAAACGGACTAGGTTGTGGTGTTTCAATTTGTGCTTGTACTCCTGTTAAGGCAAACACAGCAACTAATACTAATGCAATTTTTTTCATTTGATTTATAGTTTTTTAAGTTTCTTCAAAATTAAGGCACACCTATCCCTTTAAATGTTAACAAAACCTTAAATTTTATTACATAAAATTACTTAAAAAGCAACACACTAATTGGCGTTTAACTTATAAATACTTGCGCTAGCACCTAATTTTGTAAAAGACTCAGAAGATAAATAATAAGTGCCATCTGTATAAGTAGTTACCCCTTCCATTTGCACAAAACCCAAGTCTAACTGTGTCTTTTTAACAGTCCCTGCAAACAAATTATTAGCACTACTATTTTCTATTTCAACCACAAACGGCATCATAAACATATTATAACCAACCAAAAGTACGCTGTTATCTTGTTTATTATAAGTTGCACCCGTTACCAAGCCTTTTGTGTTGTATTCACCCACTTTTGTTGCCACATATTTACCTGGTTTTACAGGAATTTTATAAGCGCTAGTTTTCTTCTCTCTCCATTGCTTAGTTAAAATATAAAGCTCGTTATTTTTACAAAACATAGCTTCTGCATCAAAATTACTACTGCTTTTACGCGTGTTATTTTTTTTATCTGGATAGCTAAAATAAATTTTTTCTGCTGTTACTTTACTTAATGTTCTTATATCTTTTTTAGATAATTTATATACCACAAGGTCTTCTCTGTCTCCCCAATAATTTCCAAAATCACCCACATAAATATAATTTTGGTCTTGGGCCAAATCTTCCCAATCAATATTTTTAGCATTTACAACTTCTATCTCTTTCTCTACCTTAAATGTTTTTTTATTAAGTTGATATAAGATTGGTGCATTACCAGAATCGTTGTGAGAAATTAAAGTATCATCAAAATAAAGTAAACCTGATGACTCTGAAACAGCTTCTGGTAAAACGCCTACTAAAGAACTGGTAAATTGACCAAAAAAAGCGCCTAATGCCAAAGCAGAAATATACAACAGTGTTAACTTAACCTTCATTAATAAATACTTAATTTATAATTAGATGCAAAGCTACGTGTAACTTATAAGACTATAAATAGTTTTAAGTAAAAGCTAACATTTTAGAGTTCAAAATAGCAGTAAAACAGACATAAAAATAATTTTGTCTAATCTTTTACTGAAATAGTTAGACATTTTTGTATCTTTGTTTTAGAAATACAAAAATTATGGCAAAGAAAAAGAAGATTACAGCAGAGGATATTATAAGTTTTTATATGAATTATGTATTAGAAAACGAAAAGCAACCGTCTTCTGTATACAAGTTTTCTAAGTCAAATAATTTTGATGAGGCTATTTTTTATAATTTCTTCAACTCTTTTGAAACATTAGAAAAAGAAGTTTTTAACGCTTTTTACAATTACACTATTAAAGCTTTAGAAGCAGATAAAGCATATTTAGACTTTAATAACAGAACAAAATTATTAAGCTTTTACTATACTTTTTTTGAGATGCTTACCGCAAACAGAAGTTATGTAGTATATGCTTTAAGTAAGCATAAGAACAAATTAAAGTATGTAGGTATTTTGTCTAAACTTAAAGAAAGTTTCACAAATTATATTACACATTTAGAAATTGAAACAATTGATCTTAAGCAAGAAAAATTAGAAAAAATTCAGCAAAAAACACTTAATGAATCTGCTTGGATACAATTGCTAATTACAATAAAGTTTTGGTTAGATGATACTTCATCTTCATTTGAAAAAACAGATATATTTATTGAAAAAAGTGTTAATACCACGTTTGATTTACTAGACACTAAACCCTTACAAAGTATTATAGATCTAGGAAAGTTTATTTATAAAGAAAAAATTAATATGAACTTGTAAGCCTATGAAAACTATAGACACAATACCTACATCTAAAATACAACGTGCTAGCAAGTTGGTTACTACAGGCGCAAAAGTTGGTGTTAATTACTTAAAATACTACGGAGATAAATTAACAAAAACTGAAATAGAAGCTAAAGAGCGTTTAAATAAAAACAATGCAGAAGATATTTATGATAGTTTAAAACAGCTTAAAGGGAGTGCTTTAAAAGTTGCGCAAATGTTAAGTATGGAAAAAAGTATACTGCCACAAGCGTACGTAGAGAAGTTTTCGTTAGCGCAATTTTCTGTTCCACCATTGTCTGCTCCTTTAGTACAAAAAACATTTAAAAAATATTTTGGCAAAACTCCAAATGAAATTTTTGATACGTTTAATGTTAACTCTGTAAACGCAGCCAGTATAGGACAAGTACATTATGCAGAAGCTAACGGCAAAAAATTAGCCGTAAAAATTCAGTACCCTGGTGTAGCAGACAGCATTTCTACAGATTTAGCTATGGTTAAACCTATAGCTATAAAAATGTTTAATATAAAAGGAAAAGACTCAGATAAATATTTTGCAGAAGTAGAAAACAAGCTTATTGAAGAAACCAATTACCTGTTAGAGATTAAGCAAAGTAAAGAAATGGCTAGAGCCTGTGAGCATATACCAAACTTAAGATTTCCGGAGTATTATGAACAATTTTCATCGGAACGTATTATTACTATGGATTGGATGACTGGCGAGCACTTAAGCGAGTTTACTGCCCATAATACAAACCAAAATAAAGCTAACATAATTGGCCAAGCACTATGGGACTTTTATATGTACCAAATGCACGTACTACGCAAAGTACATGCAGATCCGCACCCCGGAAATTTTTTAATTTCTAAAGAGGGTAATTTAATTGCTTTAGATTTTGGATGTATTAAAGAGGTACCTAGCAATTTTTACACTCCTTATTTTGAACTGGCTAAACCAGAGATTATAAACAATCCTGTTTTATTTTCACAAAAAATGCATCAGTTAGAAATATTAAAAAAAGAAGACTCTAAAGAAGAAGTTGCTTTTTTCTCTGATCTTTTTTTTGAAATGTTAAGTTTATTCACAAAACCTTTTCACAATAAAACGTTTGATTTCTCTGACCCTGTTTTCTTTAACCAAATTGCAGAACTTGGCGAAAAATATAGCAAAAGTACAGAGCTACGTAAAATGAACGGAAACAGAGGTTCTAAACACTTTATTTACATAAACAGAACATTTTTTGGACTTTATAACCTAATGTTTGATTTAAAATCTAAAGACATTAAAATAAACAACTATTTATCGCTCTAAAAAAAATGATAAAACATAGTACAAACAATATAAAAGAACTAGAGCACTTGTATAAAATTAATTTAATAAATAGTGCTACAGGTTACAAATCTGCCAACTTAATTGGCACAAAATCTGTAAAAGGCCAAGAAAATATTGCTGTCTTTAGTTCAGTAATTCACCTTGGGTCTAATCCTGCATTATTAGGTTTTATTTGCAGGCCAACAACAGTACCTAGGCATACTTACAAAAATATAATAGAAACTAAAACATACACAATAAACCACATACACCAAGATATTTTAGAAGATGCACACCATACTTCTGCTAAATATCCAGAAGATGTATCTGAGTTTACTAAAACAAAACTAATACCCGAATATAAAGACAATTGCACTGCTCCATTTTTAAAAGATGCTCCTGTACAATTGCAATTAAAATTTATAGAAGAGTTGCCTATTGCTGCTAATGATACCATTTTAGTGATTGGAGAAATTATTAATTTATATGTAAAAGAAAATCTTTTGCAACAAGATGGATTGATAGATTTAGCAAAAGGTAATGTGGCTGCCATTAACGGATTAGATACTTATGCTGTACCAAAAACAAATACAAGATTTGAATACCAAAGACCAAAATAACAAATGAAAATACTAGTAACAGGTACAACAGGCTATATAGGCAAAAGATTGGTGCCCCTTTTAATAGAAGAGGGCCACAAAGTTGTATGTGTTGTTAGAGATAAATTAAGAGCAGAAGAATGGTATAGAAACGAACCTTTAATTACTGTTGTTGAAGCTGACTTTTTACAAAAAGATACGCTATCAACAATACCAAAAGATATAGACATAGCTTATTATTTAATTCACTCTATGTCCAATTCCTCAAGTAATTTTAAATCTCTAGAAGAAGAATGTGCTATTAATTTTAAAAATTATATAGAAGAAACAAACACCCAGCAAGTAATTTATTTAAGCGGTATTACCAACGACCCAAAACTATCTATGCACCTATCTTCTAGAAAGTTGGTAGAAGAAACACTTGCATCTAACAAATATGCTCTTACTACATTTAGAGCTGGTATTATTGTGGGATCTGGTAGTTCTTCCTTTGAAATTATTAGAGATTTGGTTGAAAAATTACCCATTATGGTTGCTCCTAAATGGTTAGATACTAAAACACAACCATTAGCTGTTAGAGATGTACTTCTATTTTTATCTAAAGCAATAGTAAAAAAAGAATTATACAATAAAGGCATAGACATTTTTGGCCCAGATGTACTAACTTACAAACAAATGCTATTGCAATTTGCAGAGGTTAGAGGTCTTAAAAGAAGTATAATTACTGTACCTGTAATGACTCCTAAACTATCGTCTTACTGGTTATATTTTGTTACTTCTACATCGTACAAATTAGCAACTACATTGGTAAAAAGTATGGGTGTAGAAATTATTGGTAAACCAAGTGATATTAATTCCATTTTAAATATAAAACCAATTACATACAAAGAAGCTGTACAATTAGCTTTTGAAAAAATAGAACAAAATAGTATTTTATCTAGTTGGAAAGACTCCATTATAAGTAGCGGAAGGCTAAAAGCCAACTTACACAAATATATAAACGTACCAAAATATGGTTGTTTTACAGATTATAAAGAGCGTAAGGTTACTAATAAAACAAAGACTATTAATAAAATTTGGGCTATAGGTGGCCCCACAGGATGGTATTATGGTACTATTTTATGGAAATTTAGAGGCTATTTAGACAAGTTATTTGGCGGCATAGGCTTACGTAGAGGAAGAACTAGCTCTACAGATTTAAGTGCTGGTGATGCTCTTGATTTTTGGCGTGTAATATTTGCAGATAAAGAACAACAAAAATTGTTGTTGTACGCTGAAATGAAGTTACCTGGAGAGGCTTGGTTAGAATTTAAGATTGAAGAAAACATACTTAAACAAACAGCAACATTTAGACCAAGAGGTTTAGCTGGTAGGTTGTACTGGTATAGCGTACTCCCTTTTCATATGTTTATTTTTAATGGAATGATTAACAAATTAGTGGCAAAATGAGCTTAAGCATACAACAAATAGATCGTGTAATAGAAATGGCGTGGGAAGATAGAACCACTTTTGATGCTATTAAATTTCAGTTTGGCTTGTCTGAAAAAGAAGTGATTACATTAATGCGCACAGAAATGAAACCAAGTAGTTTTAAAATGTGGCGCAAACGGGTTCAAGGACGCAAAACAAAGCACGCAAAACTAAGAACATTCGTTAGCGGTCGCTTTAAATGTAGCAGACAAAAGCATATTACCAATAACACTATAAGTAAAAGATATTAAATAAACTGTTTTTTATTAATAATAAGTAGTTTATTGCCATAATTATTATATATTATAATGAGTATAGATACAATAAATTTAGCAAGCATTTCTAACAATATCTCTGTAGAAGATATTGGAGACGATCACTTGTTTACAGGTTTAGAAACACCTTTAAGACCAGATGCTTTTGCATTGTCTGATGAAGAAAAAAAGGAAAAAATAGAAAACCTTTTTGGGCAAATTATGGACGTTATGGGCTTAGATTTAACAGACGATTCTTTGCAAGGAACACCAAAACGTGTTGCAAAAATGTACATTGATGAAATTTTTTGTGGTTTAAACCCTAAAAATAAGCCAAAAATTGCTTTATTTGAAAATAAATACCAATATAACCAAATACTTGTTGAAAAAAACATTACTTTTTACTCTAATTGTGAGCATCATTTTGTTCCAATTATTGGCAAAGCACATGTAGCGTACAAATCTTCTGGCAATGTAATAGGCTTGTCTAAATTAAACAGAATTGTACAATACTACGCTAAAAGACCACAAGTTCAAGAGCGCTTAACCAACCAAATTGGCGTGGAGCTCCAAAAAATATTAAATACAGAAGACGTTGCTGTCATTATAGATGCCAAACATTTATGTGTAGCATCTAGAGGTGTAAAAGATGACACCTCTACAACAGTAACTGCTTTTTATGGTGGTGAGTTTAACAACGCCACAAAAATAACAGAAATACAAAACTATTTAAAACATTAACAATATGGAGATTATAGATAAAGCATTAGAGTTTGAGAAAAGAAAGATGAAGTCATTATCTAACAGCGAAAGAGTTGAAATTTCTCGTGAAGCTAAATCCCTTATTCTTGAGCTTAATACAATTTATAAAGAAAATAAGGACGAAGAAATTATGGATTTAATGAAACGTCTTACTGCAATAAAACGTAAAGTAGAGAAAAGGCTAAATATGCAGCCACTACCATAGTGTAGTTAACAAAAAACACCCTAAAATATTTGTACATAATTGGCAAACTATACTTGTCCAACAGGTATTCCTTTGCTCTAATTTAAAATAATACTAATGAAAACTACTGTTATTGTTGGGGGTAGCAAAGGAATAGGATTTGCTATTACTAAAGAGCTTATTAGCACACAAAAAGTTATTGTTATTAGCAGAACTGCACCAAAGTTAGAGCACCAAAACCTAACACATTTTAGCTGTGATATACTTACAGATAATTTACCAGAAATAGATGCTATAGACAACCTTATTTACTGTCCTGGCAGCATTAATTTAAAACCTATTGGACGTTTAAGTATAGATGACTTTAAGGAAGATTTTGAAATTAATGTTATTGGCGCTGTAAAAACCATTAAACATTATTTAAATATTTTAAAAAATGGTACAAACCCATCTATAGTACTATTTAGTACCGTTGCCACAAAACTTGGTATGCCATACCACGCTAGTATTGCTACCGCAAAATCTGGTGTAGAAGGTTTAGTTAAATCTTTAGGAGCAGAATTAGCACCTACCATACGTGTTAACGCTATTGCACCTACAGTAACTAATACAGATTTAGCTGCTAAATTATTGCGTAATGATAAAATGATTGAAAATATTAAAGAAAGACATCCTTTAAAGCGTTTTTTAGACCCTACAGATGTTGCACATATGGCCAGCTTTTTAATTAGTGAAAAAACACAAAGCATTTCTGGCCAAATACTGGAAGTAGATTGTGGAATTGTAAATTTTAAACTCTAAAATGAAACCATTACTTATGATAACATTACTCACTATATTTTCTTCATGCTCATCTAAACATAAAGCAAAACCCAACACTAGTATTTACAACATTAAAGTAATGGGTTTAGAAGGAAAACCTATTAATTTGGAAGATTACAAAGGTAAAAAGATACTTTTTGTAAACGTTGCCTCTAAATGTGGTTTTACAGGTCAGTATGAAGAATTACAGAAACTTTATGATACCTATAAAAACAATTTAATGATAATTGGTGCACCTTGTAACCAATTTGGCGGTCAAGAATCTGGCACAGAAGAAGAAATTAAAACTTTTTGCCAGAGAAATTATGGTGTTACATTTTTAATGACTGAAAAATTAGAAGTTAAAGGCAGTAACCAACACCCATTATATGCCTGGCTTACTAAAAAAGAGCTTAACGGTAATACAAATACTTCTGTTAAATGGAATTTTCAGAAATATTTAATTGATGAAGACGGGAATTTTGTAAACTACTACTACTCTACTACAAGTCCCTTAAGCAAAAAAATAACAAAACATTTAAAACCATAAATATGTTTGGATTATTTAAAAAGAAATCACCTGTAGAAAAATTACAAGAGCAATACAAAAAACTGATGAAAGAATACCATGCTCTTTCTGTTAGTAACCGTAGCGCTAGTGATGCTAAATTTGCAGAAGCAGAGGTTATACAAGACAAAATAGCGCTGTTAATGAAAAATGAAAATGAAATTAGCTAAATATATTACTCTATTTTTAATACTAAATTTTAGTGCTTTAGCATTAGGTGTATTGTTAATGGATAACGGAGCGCAATCTAATTGGTACTTACAACTAAATAAAGCTCCTTGGACGCCTCCAGGATGGGTTTTTGGTGCTGCCTGGACCTTCATTATGATTTGTTTTGCAGCTTATTTAGGTTTTTTAGCCAAACAGAGTAAAAACTTTAAGTTTATTTTACTATTTGCCATACAATGGTTTTTAAATGTTGGATGGAATTTTGCCTTTTTTAATCAACATTACATAAGTATAGGTTTAGTACTAATTACAGCATTAACTTTACTAGTAATTTATATGTTTTACAAGTACAAGTCTATAGTTAAAAATATATCAATATTAATTTTACCATATATTATTTGGTTGTGCATAGCTACATCATTAAATGCATATATTTTAATTTATAACTAAATATGAAAATCTATACATTACATAAAAAACAAAAATTACCTATTACTATAGATCAAGCCTGGGAGTTTTTATCTAAACCAGAAAATTTAAAAACAATTACGCCAGATTATATGGGCTTCTTCATTTTATCTGGTGCAGATAGGCCAATGTATCAAGGACAAATAATACAATACATAGTAACACCTGTACTAGGTATAAAAACCAAATGGGTAACAGAAATTACGCATATGGTAAAAAATAAGTATTTTGTAGACGAGCAAAGATTTGGCCCTTATGCGTTATGGCACCATAAACATTTTATTAAGGAAGTAGAAGGTGGTATAGAAATGGAGGATATTATAGATTATAAAGTACCTTTTGGAATATTAGGACAATTAATACATCCTTTTTTAGTAAAACCCAAACTAGAAGAAATTTTTGAATACAGAAAAGAAAAATTAGAGTCCTTATTCGGTATTTTAAAGTAAAAAAAGTAACACTACTCTAAAAATAGTAGCTCCTTTATTGTTTTTTTACTATTTTAAATGATAGTACGTAAACTAAAAACTAACCACAACCCTAAATTACCACCAAATGATTGATATTATAAGGCTTATGTTTGAGTTTGGTTCGCTAATTGTTTTTAGTTTACTCCATATTATTATATACCCATCATTTAATTATTTCTCTAAAGAAGAATTAGTAAATTGGTATAGAGATAAGAGAGACCAAATATACTTATTTGCTATACTTTTAGGACCTATACACCTTACTTCTATAATTTTGCAGTTGGTACACAAACAAGACTTATACACCATTGTTAGCTCTATAACTATTTGTGCATTGTGGGTACAACATTACGTAATTATTGAGGCAAACCACGCTATAATAATTAAAGGTGTTGGTTCTTTAGAAAAAGCCAAACGTGCTATAAAAAACAACAACCTAATAAGAATTATTATATTAACATTCTTATTAGGTTGGACTATTTTAAAAACTGTACAGAGTACAAATTTTTGGTTAGTTACAAACTAGTTAAACTCGCGTAATTTTTGCTCCAATAGCTCTTAAACGCTCGTCTATATTTTCATAACCTCGGTCTATTTGTTCTATGTTGTGTATTGTAGAGGTTCCTTTTGCAGATAATGCAGCAATTAACAAAGATACCCCTGCTCTAATATCTGGAGACACCATTGTTGTTGCTTTTAATGTAGATTTAAAATCGTGACCAATAACTGTTGCCCTGTGCGGATCACACAAAATAACTTTTGCTCCCATATCTAGTAATTTATCTACAAAAAACAAACGGCTTTCAAACATTTTTTGGTGTATTAACACTTCACCTCTTGCCTGTGTAGCTACAACTAATATAATACTTAACAAATCTGGTGTTAAGCCTGGCCAAGGTGCATCTGCAATTGTTAAAATAGAACCATCTATATAATTTTGTATTTCATACCCATCTTTATGCTCTGGTATATAAATATCATCACCTTTACGTTCTAGTGTAATACCTAATTTTCTAAATACAGTTGGTATTTGCCCAAGATCATCCCAACTAACATTTTTAATAGTAAGCTCACTTTTTGTCATAGCAGCAAGACCAATCCAGCTACCAATTTCAATCATATCTGGTAACATTCTGTGTTCTGTACCTCCAAGCTCATCTACACCTTCAATAACCAATAAATTAGAGCCTACACCTGTAATTTTTGCCCCCATACGGTTAAGCATTTTACATAGCTGTTGTAAATATGGTTCACAGGCTGCGTTGTATATTGTAGTTGTTCCTTCTGCTAAAACAGCTGCCATTACTATGTTTGCTGTTCCTGTTACAGAGGCTTCATCTAAAAGCATGTAAGTACCTTTTAACTTATCTGCCTCTACTCCGTAAAAATACTCTTCTTTATTGTATCTAAATTTAGCGCCTAGGTTAATAAAACCTTCAAAATGCGTATCTAATCTTCTACGGCCAATTTTATCTCCGCCTGGCTTTGGTATGTATCCTTTACCAAAACGTGCTAATAACGGCCCAACAAGCATAATAGAACCACGTAAACCACGACCATCTTCCTTAAATTGGTCTGACTGTAAGTAATCTAAATTTACATCATCTGCCTTAAAGGTGTAAGATCCTTTACCTCTTTTCTGGATTTTCACACCCAAATCTTCTAATAAAGCTATAAGTTTATTTACATCTACAATATCTGGTATGTTATTAATTTGCACCTCTTCTGGTGTTAATAATACCGCACATAGTATTTGTAATGCTTCGTTTTTTGCTCCTTGCGGAGTAATTTCTCCTTGCAGACGTTGACCGCCTTCAATTTTAAATGTCCCCATTAAAGACTATATTATTTAGTACCGTTTTTTACCTCGGTTGTTGTTATTTCTCTGATTATTTTTTCCGTTTGTATATCTAGTGTTAGATTTTGCAACCCTATTCTTTAAAAACTGACCACTATCTGTTAGTGTTTCATTTTTTGCTGCTAAATCTATTCTGCCATTACTTAACTCATATAAATGATTAAAAATAGCACTATCATCTACAACATCTTTATTCCAATTTAGGTAGCACTTTTTCATGTGATTAGCAATTGCATACTCTAAACCATCTCTCATATCTCCTTTTTCCCATTCTACAGCAACATCTATCATACGCTTAATGTTATTACCGTAAAATCTGTATTTCGGAAAGTTTTGAGGATATTCTAATGGTTCTGGACGCTCTTGCAACATTTCCTTTGTTGTTATTGGAAAAGGAGATTCTACGTCTAATTTAAAATCTGACATTATAAATAACTGATCCCAAAGCTTATGCTGAAAATCTGGCACATCTCTAAGGTGAGGCTGCAAATTACCCATAACGCTAATTATAGCTTTAGCCACTTTGTTGCGTTCTTCTGCATCTTCTATAGATACTGCGTAGTCTACCATTTTTTGAAAATGACGACCATATTCTGGAATAATGAGCTGGTCTCGCTCAGTATTATACTGTAAGTTTTCTACTAAATTCAAACTAAAAAAGATTTATGCTAATTTATATTCTAAACGTGAAGTTATACGCTTAGGTTCTGCAAAGTACTAAAATAAATAAAACAAACACCATTTATAGGTGGTTTTATAAAGATATTACTCCTTTTATTTTACCAACTTCTTTATATTTTGCTATAACAGCATCCGGATTTTTTAAATTCACAGTTACAGAAACGCTTGTATATTTACCGTTTTTAGACTTTTTAGACTCTATAACTGCTCCTGTATTATTAAAAACTTCTTCTATTTGCTTAAATTTTTCTACATCTGTAGGAATAATAAATTTATACAGGTAATTAGATGGCCAACTGTTGTTTAACTCTAGTTGTTCCTTTAACCTTGCATAAAATTCTTCTGGATTATCCTTGTTCATACTTTATTTTTTACAAATATAATGTAATACTGTATTTTATACTACTTTTTGTGTAGTTCCTATTTTAGTTATCTTTGTAACATTAATTTTGCATATTGAAACCAAAAAAGATAGTTATTACAGGCGGTCCTAGTACAGGAAAAACAACAGTTATTAATAAAATAGATGCCCTTGGGTATACTTGTTTACATGAAATATCTAGAGATGTTACCTTAGCTGCCAGAGAAGAAGGTATTACGCAACTTTTTTTAACTAATCCTTTATTATTTAGTGATAAGTTGTTAGAAGGGCGCATAAAACAATACCAAAATGCCAATGAGCTAAACAAGGATATTGTTTTTCTTGATCGTGGTGTACCAGACGTTGTTGCTTATTTAAACGGAACAGACATTGCTTATGGTGATAATTACAACCAAGCTTGTACAAATACAAAATATGATGTTGTTTTTATATTTCCGCCTTGGGAAGAAATTCACTCTAACGACAATGAAAGGTATGAGGATTTTGAAGAAGCTAAAAGGCTGCATAATTTGTTAGATAAAACATATAGAGATTTTGGCTACACTCCTATTATTGTACCAACAGGTACTGTAGAAGAGCGTACTAATTTTATTTTAAAAACTCTAAATATTAGCTAGTGCATAAGAGTCCGCAAGATATTTTACAACAATACTGGGGCTATGCCAGCTTTAGGGGCTCGCAACAAAAAATAATTACTGCTGTTTTAGAGCAAAAAGATGTTTTAGCTTTATTACCTACCGGAGGAGGAAAATCTGTTTGCTACCAAGTACCCGCTCTATTACAAGAGGGCATTTGCATTGTAGTATCTCCCTTAATTGCTTTAATTGAAGACCAAGTAAATAGCTTAAAAGATAAAGGCATAAAGGCATTGGCACTTACCGGAGGTATTTCTTTTGAAGAGGTAAACAACCTTTTAGATAATTGCGTTTTTGGCAACTACAAATTTTTGTACTTATCACCAGAGCGTTTACAACAAGACTTGGTTAAAGAGCGCTTACAACAAATGAATGTAAACCTCATTGCAATTGATGAGGCACATTGTATTTCTCAATGGGGAAACGATTTTAGGCCTGCATACCAAAATTGTAGTACACTAAGAGACATTTTTCCTATTGTACCAGTTATTGCTTTAACTGCTACAGCTACTAAAAAAGTAGCATTAGATATTACAGAAAATCTTCAGTTTAGAAACTCTTTAACTATAAAAGATTCTTTCTCTAGAGATAATATTACATATAAGGTTTTATGGACAGAGGATAAAATGTACCAATTAAAACAACTTTGTGCACAAACCAATAATAGTGCTATTGTGTATGTTAGAACCAGAAGATTAGCAGAACAAATATCTAACTACCTAAACACAAACGGATTTGCTACTACTTTTTTTCACGGTGGTGTTCCTAAAAAAGATAAAAAAACAGTACTAAATAACTGGCTAAATAATACTACCAAAATTATAGTAGCTACCAATGCTTTTGGTATGGGTATAGATAAACCAGATGTTCGTTTGGTTGTACACTACCAAATTCCAGATAGTATAGAAAATTATTACCAAGAAGCTGGTAGAGCTGGTAGAGACCAACAAGAGTCTAGTGCTATTTTACTTTTAAACAAAGAAGATGAAAACCAGGTTAAACAACAATTTTTAAGTGTTTTACCAAATATTGCTTTTTTAAAACACCTATATAATAAGTTAAACAACTATTTTCAGATATCATATGGTGAGGATACACAACAGACTTTTCAATTAAACTTTAATAATTTTTGCAATACATATAAGTTAAAAGGAATGCTAACTTATAATGCACTAAAAATATTAGATCAACACTCCGTAATATCATTAGTAGAAAACTACAATAAACAAGCCACTGTACAATTTATAGCTAATAAGCCTACACTTAACCAATACCTAAGTACCCACCACAAACTTGTACCAATTATACAAGCGTTATTAAGAACCTATGGTGGTATTTTTGAGTATCCTATTAAAATTAACACCTCTTTACTAGCTAAAAAAATTACAGTTGATGAGAATACAATTCTTCAAGCATTAGAAAAGCTTCAAAAAGATGAAATTGTAAATTACACTGCACAAAATAGCGATTTAGAACTTACATTTTTAGTTCCTAGAGAAGATGACCAAACAATTAATTCATTCTCTAAAAAAGTAAAAGAATTACAACAGGTTAAAATAAATAATATTGATGCTATACTGCAGTACATTAATAATGATAAAATTTGCAGAAATGTACAACTACTAGCCTATTTTGGTGAAAAAAAAGAAAAATGCGGCAAGTGCGATGTGTGTATTAGTAAAGGCCCCAGCACTAGCAATAGTATTTTAGAGCTCATAACATCAGAAATAATAGATAAACTAAAAAATAACAATTTAAGTTCTAGAGAATTAATACAATTATTGCCTTACAGACAAGAAACAGTTTTAGAAGCTTTACAACTTTTATTAGAAGATAACAAAATAGATATTAACACAGAAAATAAATATACCCTACAATAATATGAGTAATTTACGTATTGTTTTTATGGGAACGCCAGACTTTGCCGTTACCATTTTAAATAGTTTAATACAACACAAATACAATGTGGTTGGTGTAATTACAGCTCCAGACAAGCCAGCTGGGCGTGGTAGAAAAATACACACTTCTGCAGTAAAACAATATGCAGAGAAAAACAACCTTACTATTTTACAACCTACAAACCTAAAGGCCCCTGCTTTTATAGAAGAATTAAAAGCTCTTGAGGCTAACTTACAAATTGTTGTTGCATTTAGGATGTTACCTAAAGTGGTTTGGCAAATGCCTAAATATGGCACATTTAATTTGCACGCTTCTTTATTACCACAATACCGCGGTGCCGCTCCTATTAATTGGGCTATTATAAACGGGGAAACAGAAACTGGTGTTACTACTTTTTTTATAGATGATAAAATTGACACAGGAGAAACTATTCTACATAAAAAAACAAACATTTCTGCTACTGAAAATGCAGGCGCATTGCACGACAAGCTTATGCATTTAGGAGCAGAACTTGTTATAGAAACTGTAGAGTTAATAGAAAAAGAAGAAGTAACTACAAAAAAGCAAGAAGAAAATAGCAATTTAAAATTAGCTTACAAGATACATAAAGACACCTGTAAAATAGATTGGACAGCAGATGCCACAAAAACCTACAACTTAATAAGAGGTCTTAGTCCTTACCCTGCAGCTTGGACTACTTTATATAATAATCATAGTAAAATAGATTTAAAAATTTACACTACAGAATTAATAGAAGAAACACATAACCTAAACCCCGGAAAATTAGTTTTTGATAAAAAAACTATAAAAGTAGCCGTACCTAATGGGTACATAAAATTGTTAGAAATACAGCTTTCTGGTAAGCGAAGAATGAAAACTAGCGATGTTTTAAACGGTTTACAATTAAAAGAAACCGCATATTTAGACTAGCTAAGCCCATTTTTAACATAAAAAGACGTAGAAAAAGCCCTACTTTATTAACAAACAGTCTTAGTTATTAACAAAATGATGCATTTCCCTGCAATTTACTTGCGTTAACGTTAAATCCATATAAATTTGTTAGTAGAATATAAGTTATTAAAAACAACAATTAATTTAATTTAATTATGAACAAAACAGAATTAATCGATGCTATGGCAGCTGACGCTGGCATCACTAAAGCAGCAGCAAAAAAAGCATTAGAATCTTTTTTAGGAAACGTAGAAGGATCACTTAAAAAAGGTGACAGAGTTTCTTTAGTTGGTTTTGGATCTTGGTCTGTGACTAGAAGAGAAGCAAGAGACGGTAGAAACCCACAGACTGGTAAAACTATCAAGATTGCAGCTAAAAACGTTGTTAAATTTAAAGCAGGTACTGAGTTAAGCAACTCTGTAAACTAAGCTTTACTTTTGTAAAATATAAAAGCGCTTCTACCTGTAGAAGCGCTTTTTTTGTGTGGTTACCTTTTATATCTCATAAAAATTATTTAATTTAATTGAATAAACACTATAATATGCCAATAAACCAACCACAAAAAGGAAACCTCCTTATAGCAGAACCATCACTAACTGGTGATGTTTCTTTTAATAGGTCTATAGTATTATTAGCAGAACACAATAATGATGGCTCTGTAGGCTTTATTCTAAACAAGCCTTTAGAATATACCATTAATGACCTTGTAGATGATATAAAACCCTCTTTTAGAGTTTATAACGGCGGCCCCGTAGAACAAGACAACCTTTACTTTATACATAAGGTACCAGACCTTATAGAAGGCAGTATAGAAATATCTAATGGTATTTTTTGGGGTGGTGACTTCCAAAAAATTGTTGGTTTAATCAACAACAACATTATTACCCAAAATGATATTCGTTTTTTCTTAGGATATTCTGGTTGGGATTCTATGCAATTAGACTATGAGTTAACGTCAAAATCTTGGATAATTGCCACAAACGAGCACAAAAGTCTAATTTTAGAAAAATGCACCAATAACCTATGGAAAGAAAAAATGGACCAATTAGGAGGTGATTACCTTTTATGGTCTAATGCTCCAGAAAACCCTGCTTTAAACTAAGACAACCTAGCTATTGCATTTAGTTTTCCTAATAAATCTTTAGCAACAGTATTAGCGTATTCTTTTTTCCTGTATTTTGTAATGGATTGTATGCCTGTAATTGCATTTGTTACAAACAACTCATCTGCTTTTTGCAGTTCAAAAGGAGATATAGATGCTTCTTCAAGCGTATAATTCTCTAATTTCTCTAAACTTGCAATTAATTTTTTACGTGTAATACCATTTAAACAACCATCTTTTAGTGGTGGTGTTTTTATTGTATTTCCTTTAACTAAAAACAAATTACCATTTAAAGCCTCTACAACTTGTTTTTGGTTGTTAAGTAACAAACAGTTGTTATAACCATTTTCCTTAGCGTAAATGCTACCTAAAACGTTTATAAGTTTGTTGTTAGACTTTAATGTAGACAATAAACCTGTATTTACATAATGATCTTTAAAAAGCTCTACCTCATAATGCTCATTAGAGTGTACATAAAAAGCATTTTCTAATACTTTTGCTTCTATAATAAAACTAACATTATTAGAATTTGGCAAGTACAAACCTCCATTGTTTCTAAAAACCGTTAATCGTATACGCAAAGCTTCATTTTGTACATTACTAGCTTCAATAGTATTTAAAATTTGTTCTTCTAAATACTCCATTGTAAAATTCATTGGTATTTCCATACGCAAAATACGCATAGAAGCCATTAAGCGTAAATAATGATCTTCCCAAAAATAAATTTTTCCATTTACAACACGTAAACTTTCAAACAATGAGTCGCCATAACGCAATCCTCTGTTTTCTTCATTTAAAAATAAAGTATTGTTTTCTACTAGTTCTCCGTTAAAATTTATCATAAAAAAAGCCTTGAAAAAAATTCAAGGCCAAAGATATTGTTTATTTCATAATTTCTAGGCAGATCCTAAGACTTGTTTTAAACTAGAAATTTGATTTGTCCATAATAATTTACCTTCCTCTACTTCATCTTCCTCAGCAAAGTCAGAAATAAATAAAGACACGTCTGATGTAATATCATCTACCTTAATACGAAGTTCAAAATAACAATCATCATCGTCATCTTCCCAAGCAAAACGAATAAATTCATCACTTTTTTTCTTTAATAAATTAGCAACTTCTTCAGATCCGTCCCAAATAAATGTAAATTTTTCTCCTCTTGAGTTAACGTTGTCTGCAAACCATTCTGATAAGCCAGATGGTGTAGATATATATTGGTAAAGCATTTGTGGTGAGGATTGTATCACAAACTCTAGTTCATAGTTAATTTTATCGCTCATTCTCGTAATGTTTAGAAAAGGCAATATATATATTTCTGTATGATAAAAAAACTAAAACAGCTATAATATTTTTATCAAAATTAATTTTGATAAACAGAAAAAAGATATATATATTTGCACCCGTTAAAAAAAACACCTGGCGAGGTAGCTCAGTTGGTTAGAGCGTCGGATTCATAACCCGGAGGTCACGAGTTCAACTCTCGTTCTCGCTACTAAACAAAACCCCCTAAATACAGGGGGTTTTGCTTTATATGACCTTTCGGGATAAACTATCAAAAAAGGAAAACAGCACCCAAAAGAGTACCCAAATTTATATTGTTAAACTATATACAGTTGCAAATATTACATACTATAAAAACTACAACTGAATTAATTTTACAATAATTAGAAAAACTTACGGAATCCAGTAATGAACTTAAATAATTTTATTACATATTTGATTTAATTTTTAAAATAAAATGTAATTAACTTTACAAATCGATTTTAAATTCACAACTTAATTTAGATAATGTACGTAATTAAGCTTTCAGGCTCTATAAACACAAATAACTACGGAATAAATAAATTACTTAATTTCTACAATACTGCAAAAAAATACAGTTATACCCATATATCTATAGATTTTTATGATTTAAAATGGATTGACGCTAATTTATGCGCCGTTTTTCAAGGTATAATATTTAAGCTCAATAAGGAAAGGGGACTAAACTTCTCTACTGATGAAATTTTCTTAAAACAAAAATTTGATATTTTAATTAGAAATGGTTTTTATTTATTTGATGAAAATGCAAGTGATGCTAGAAGCTCAACAGTAACTTTAAGAAAATTTTATAAAAATGAATCTCATAATTTTTTAGATTATTTAGATAATGACCTTTTAAGCCATAGAAGTTTAAAGGAAAATGAAGATTTAAAGGAAAATATACTTGGTAATTTATTAGAAGTTTTTGAAAACTATGAAATACATTCAAAAACTGAGTATCCAGTTTTTGTCTGCGGACAATATTACCCAACAAAGAAAATTTTAAAATTTACATTAGCCGATATTGGTGTTGGCTTTTTAGAACCGATAAGTATTAAAAAAAAGGAAATAAAGACCAGTATTGAAGCTATACGTTGGGCTATAATGAATGGAAATTCTACTAAGGATTTAATTCACAAAAACACTCCCGGTGGTCTAGGCCTTTTTGACTTACATCAATTTATGATAAAGAACAAAGGAAAACTAGAAATAGTAACAGGTAACGTATATTGGACTTCAAAACATCAAGAAATGAATTTTAATACATATAAAACATTAAATAATAATTTATTAGGAACTACAATAAATTTGGTTTTTAATTGTTATTAAAATAATTTTGCACTATATTTAAACTAAAACACACAACTACCTACATATACCTCATATGAAAAATATTGATATTTCTTTATTTTTAAATAATAATAATGCAATAAGTCATTCTCAAGGAACTACTCTTTACGAAGAAATAAAAGACCTTCCTATTGGTACTTATAAATTATCATTTATCAACATAACAAGAACTACAACTAGTTTCTTGAATGCCTCTATAGGCAAACTTGCTGTTCTTAATCCTTCTATGATAAATTCTTTTATTTTTGAATCTAATAATCCTAGAATTGAATCTAAAATAAATAGTGTTTTAAGAAATGCTAAAAACTACCATTCTCATGATGAAAATATTGAGAACGCTCTATTAGCAATTTAAATTAATGGCCTATAACATAAGAAACCTCAGAAACCACAATGTTGGTGATTATGACTATTTTTTAGATGCTAATATTTGGATTAAAAAATTAAAACCAAAGTTAGGTCATATTAACAAAAAAGATAAAACATACTCTGACTTATTTGATAAAATAGTTGAATGTCATAATTCAAAAATATTTATTACTCCTCTGTTAATTTCAGAAATACTAAACGTATGTTTACATATTGATTTTCAGAATTTTTTAACTGACATAAAAAAATCGTTCAGCAATAAAAATGAAGAAAAACATTATATGAAATTTAACTATCGTCCTAGCCAAGAATATAGAGATTCCTATTTAAATTTACTTGATGATATTAGTGCATTTGAACACAAATTACACTCAGCTGAAGATTCCTTTAATAAGGTAAATTTATCCAATCTCTTAGCTTTTCCTGAAAAATTAGATTTCAATGACTTTTATTATCAAAATATTTTTAATAATACTAGCATTAAATTTATAACTGATGATGAAGATTTTTGCGTTCAAAACATAGATGTGTTCTCACTTAACCAAAGATTAATTGATGCTGGAAATAAGTATGTAATAAAAAAATAACTTATAAATATCAGCACCCAAAACAGCACCCAAAACTATAATTTTTAACAAATTTACATTATTACAACACACTAACTATCAATGAAATACAGAGTAACAAAAATAAAGGGTAAAATTCATAACCCGGAGGTCACGAGTTCAACTCTCGTTCTCGCTACAACATTAAAAGCGATTTAGTAAAAACTAAATCGCTTTTTTTTATGCTTCAATTTTTTAAGCTTTACTTCTTTAATCATTTTTAAACATATTCTAATTTCATACCTTTATAGTTATTTAATTATATCTTTATTTAGATGAGTAAATTTTCAGAAATTATAAACAAAGACATTCCTGTTTTAGTAGACTTTTATGCAGAATGGTGCGGGCCTTGCAAAACAATGAGTCCTATTTTAAAACAAGTAAAAGACAATTTACAAGACAAGGTTTCTATTGTTAAAATAGATGTAGATAAAAACCAAAAACTAGCTGCTAAATACCAAGTAAAGGGCGTGCCTACTTTAGTGCTTTTTAAAAACGGCAAACAAGTTTGGAGACAGTCTGGAGTGTTACAAAAAAACGAATTACTATCTATTATTACACAAGCTAACTAATGAACCTTACTGAAGATTATTGGGACAATAGGTATAAAAAAAGCGATATTGGTTGGGATATTGGTGAAATTTCTACACCTTTAAAAAATTATTTTGACCAATTAAAAAATAAAGAAACACGTATTTTAATACCTGGTGGCGGAAATAGTTATGAAGCAGAATACTTGCATAAAAACGGATTTAAAAATATTTATGTAGTTGATGTCTCTAAAACAGCGCTAAATAATTTTAATGCTAGAGTACCTAATTTTCCTAAACAACACCTTCTCCACTCTAACTTTTTTGATTTAGACTTTAATTTTGATTTAATTATAGAACAAACATTTTTCTGTGCTATTAACCCTAAGCTAAGACTAGATTATACTGTAAAAGCACATAGTTTATTACATAAAAACGGAAAAGTAGCCGGTTTACTATTTAATATTCCATTAAATACTAATGAACCACCTTTTGGAGGATCTAAAAATGAATATCTTACGTACTTTAAGCCATATTTTGAAATAAAAACTATGGAAGAAGCATACAACTCTATAAAGCCAAGAGCAGGAAAAGAGTTGTTTTTTATCATTACTAAAAAAGAAAAATAATTGCTTTAAGCAAGAAGTTAATTTTCTTTTAAACTCTAATTTTATAAAATTTCTAAAAGCTTTTAAATAATAAGCTTTTTGTAATAAATGTTACATAGTTTTTAGCATCTGTGTTGTATTTTTATAGTCTAAACTTACAAGCATATGGAGGACATGCTATTTTATGATAGAATGCAGTTTGCGTTTACTATCACATTTCATTATTTATTTCCGCAATTAACAATGGGCTTATCTTTAATGATTGTCTATTTTAAATGGAAATTTCTTAGAACAAATACTCTAAAATATAATGAAGCTGCTAAATTTTGGATGAAAATTTTTGCACTTAACTTTGCTATGGGTGTTGTAACTGGCATACCAATGGAATTTCAGTTTGGCACCAATTGGGCTAAATTTTCTGAGTTAACCGGAGGTATTATTGGTCAGACCTTAGCTATGGAAGGTATGTTTTCTTTCTTTTTAGAATCTTCCTTTTTAGGTCTGTTTTTATTTGGAGAAAAACTTTTAGGACACAAACTACATTTTGTTACTGGGTTTCTTGTTTTTTTAGGTTCTTGGGCAAGCGGATACTTAATTATAGCTACGCACTCTTGGATGCAATATCCTGTAGGATATGAAATATTAGAAAATGGTAAGTTTGTTTTAAACAATTTTGGAGCTCTTTTTTCTAATCCATGGTTGCTACCTTCCTACTTACATAACCAAGCGGCATCTTTGGTAACTTCTTCATTTGTTGTAGCTGCTATAGGAGCT
This sequence comes from Cellulophaga lytica DSM 7489, assembly GCF_000190595.1. Classification (NCBI taxonomy): domain Bacteria; kingdom Pseudomonadati; phylum Bacteroidota; class Flavobacteriia; order Flavobacteriales; family Flavobacteriaceae; genus Cellulophaga; species Cellulophaga lytica. The sequence continues at coordinate 3,636,500 of NC_015167.1, forward strand.
TTTTATCTTTTAAACAATAAACATAATGAGTTTGGCAAACTCTTTTTAAAAACAGGTGTTATTTTTGGTTTAATTTCTAGTTTATTAGTTGCTTTCCCTACAGGAGATTTGGTTGCTAAAAACGTAGCAAAACACCAGCCAGTTACTTTTGCTGCTATGGAAGGTATTTTTGAAACTGAAGATGGAGGTTCTGAAATTGTACTTATTGGTCAACCCAATATGCTTGAAAAAAAATTGGACAATAAAATTGCGGTACCAAACATATTAAGCTTTTTAACATACCAAGACTGGAATGCAGAAATTAAAGGCTTAAATGAGTTTACTAAAGATGTACATCCTACAAATGTACCTGGTCTGTATTACGCTTACCACATAATGGTGGGTTTAGGTACAATTTTTATTGGTTTAATGCTTATAGCTGTTGTACAACTATTTCGCAAAAAACTTTACAAAACAAAATGGATATTATGGTTTCTTATGTTTATGATACCTTTTCCGTATATAGCTAACACTACCGGTTGGTACACAGCAGAGTTAGGAAGACAACCTTGGCTTGTTTATAATTTACTGCGTACTGCAGATGGGGCTTCGCCAACAGTTTCATCTGGTAATACACTATTCACCTTATTGGGCTTTATTGGCCTATACTTGCTACTTGGCTTGCTATTTTTAATGCTTGCAGGAAAAATTATTAATAAAGGGCCACAACTTAACAACCACTAATTATGGAACTATTTTGGTATATCGTTTTAATGACAATGCTTGCTATTTATGTAATTTTAGATGGTTACGATTTTGGAGCAGGAATTATACACTTATTTTTTGCTAAAAAAGAAAAGGATAAAAAAGCAATTACTAATGCTATTGGTCCTTTTTGGGATGCTAATGAAGTATGGTTAATAGCTTCTGGAGGTGTTTTATTTTTTGCTTTTCCAACATTATATGCATCGTCTTTTAGTGGATTTTATTTGCCATTAATTATAATTTTGTGGTTACTTATTTTTAGAGCAATTGGCTTAGAGCTTAGAGGTCAAATACACAATAAAATTTGGGAAGCCATATGGGATAAAGCTTTTGGTATTGCTAGCTTACTTTTAGCTCTATTTTTTGGTGTAGCTTTGGGTAATGTTGTTAGAGGTGTAAATTTAGGTAATGTTGTAGATGGTGTTTCTACACATGAAGCACATTATTTCTTTTTACCTTTATGGAACCCTAGTTTTAGTCCACACGCAGAAGAATTAGGTATTATAGATTGGTTTACCCTACTATTAGGTATTATTGGTGTAGTTGCGCTTACAATACACGGTGCAAACTGGATTATATTTAAAACTAATTCTGATATCAATGAAAAACTTAAAAAAGTAATTTTTAATTTAAATATTGTTTTAGTAGTACTGGTAATACTATCATTACTGGTTTGGCATATAATAGAGCCACATCCTTTTCACAACTTTATAGATATGCCTTGGTTGTGGATTTTTCCAATAATAACATTTACAGGTTTATTTGGCTTATTTAAAGTAAAATCTTTTAAAAAGCACGGAATAGGCTTTTTATTTTCTACCTTATTTTTATTTGGCGGACTTACATCTACCGTAGCTTCAATTTTTCCTAAAGTTTTGCCATCTACAAACTCTATAAATCCAGACTTAACACTCTACAATGTTGCTGCAGATGAATACGGACTCTCTGTTGGTGTTTATTGGTTTGCTATTGCAGTTGTACTAGTTGCTATTTATATGGTTATACAATACAAGGTTTTTAAAGGAAAAATGGATAATGTAGGCTACGGGGAACATTAAAAAAGACTACAAATAATTAAACCTCTAAAAACCAAACAACTACAATATTTAAATTATAAATAAACTTTTAAGTACGTTTTTTAGCTACAATTAATTGCAATTATTGTTTACATTTGTAGCATTATGATTTTTATTGCTACAAACATTCGCCATTTAAGAAGCTTAAAAGGTGTTACACAACAAAGCTTAGCCATAGACTTAGGTATAACAAGAGCCCGTGTAAGTTCTTATGAAGAAGGTCGTTCTGCTCCTACTATTGAGACTCTTATACAACTGTCTGATTATTTTAAGTTACCCATAGATGTCTTAGTACGTAATGATCTAAGCAAAGCTACAGATGCATCTTTTATAGAAATTGGCAACCAGCGTGTACTTTTTCCTATACAAGTAGATGATAGTAATGACAATTTAATAGAAATTGTACCTGTTGCTGCTTCTGCTGGCTATTTAGCTGGCTATGATGATCCAGAGTATATAGAGCAATTATCTAAAATTAAACTTCCTTTTTTACCCACTGGTAAACACAGAGCTTTTCCTATTAAGGGCGACTCTATGCTGCCTATGAAAAATGGCGCATTTGTAATTGGCAAGTTTATAGAAGACAGAAGAGATATTACCAGTGGTAAAACATATGTTTTAGTTACACTTAATGATGGTATGGTTTACAAAAGAGTTTATAATCAAATTGAAAAAAACAATACTCTAAAATTAGTATCAGACAACAACGCATATGAGCCTTATGAAGTAGCTATTGATGAAGTGTTAGAGATTTGGGAATTTACCTGTAGTATTAACACTCAAGAATATACAGAAGATGAACTTAAAATAAGTAGCATAATTACAATGTTTAATACACTTGGTGTAGAGTTAAAAGCATTAGAAAAATCTTTAAAATGATGTACACAATTATTGATGTAGAAACTACCGGCCAAACTAATAAAATTACTGAAATTTCTATATTTAAGTTTGATGGTGATAAGGTTGTAGATGAGTTTACGTCTTTAGTTAATCCAGAAGATGTAATTCCTTACTACATTACTACACTAACAGGTATAGACAACGCTATGGTTGCAAACGCTCCTACCTTTGCAGAAATTGCCCAACAAGTATTAGATATTACAGAAGATACCATTTTTGTAGCTCATAACGTAAATTTTGATTATAATGTTATACGTAACGAGTTTAAAGCTGTAGACAAAGATTTTAGACGTAAAAAATTATGCACAGTAAGACTTTCTCGTAAGCTATTACCTGGACATAACTCCTATAGTTTAGGCAAACTATGCAAAGATTTAGACATTGCTATAGAAGGCAGACACAGAGCCAGAGGTGATGCCGAAGCTACTGTAACTTTATTTAAGATTTTAGTTAATAAAGAAGGTTCTGAAACTGTTTTTAATAGCTTTCTAAAAAAGACATCAAAAGAAGGTACATTGCCATCTCATTTACCAACAGAAGTTTTTAATAAAATACCTAATACACCTGGTATTTATTACTTTAAAAACAAAAAAGGTAAAATTATATACATAGGTAAAGCTGTTGATTTAAAAAAAAGAGTGCTTTCTCATTTTTACAGCAAAACACAGAAATCTTTAGATATGTGTAGAGAAACAGCTGATATAGATTTTGAACTTTCTGGTAGTGAGCTTGTTGCTTTACTAATGGAGGATGCTGCTATAAAACAACATTACCCAGAGTATAACCAGCTAGCAAAAAGAACCCTTAAAAACTATGCTGTTTTTAGCTATACAGACCGTAAAGGAATAATACATTTAGCTTACAACTCCGTAAAAAACAGTCCTAATCCCTTAAAAATTTTTTCTAATGTAAGGCAATGTAGAGCTTATGTAGAAGAGCTGTGTTTTTTATTTAATTTGTGCCCTAAATACTGTCATCTACAAGAAGGTGTACAAGCCTGCAACCACCATAAAATTAGTGCTTGCAATGGTATTTGTAGACAAAATGAAACTCCAGAAGAGTATAACTTAAGAGTAGACAAAGCCATACAACATATTAAAGATGTAGCTAAAATAAAAGTACTTAAAGAAAAAGGTAGAACCGAAGATGAAGAAGCGTTTGTATTATTAAAAAATGGCAGTTATATGGGATATGGTTTTATAAGTAAAACTGAAATTATTACAAACAATGAACAGTTAGAAAACTACTTAATACCACAAAAAGACAACTTAGATATTCAAAAAATATTACGTGGTTTTACAAATAAAAAATTAGTATAAATTAATTACCGTCTACATATACCCAGTGACCGTTTTCTTTGCAAAAATTAGACGTTTCATGTAAAATAATGATGCTAGAATCTTCCATATAGTATGCTTTAAACTCTACTATACCTGTATCATCAGTTTTTGTTCCTTTATCTATATCTAACACAGATAATTTTATCCAATGTACAGAGTTTGTCCATTTTTCTATTTCATTACGCTCCCTTTTTTTTGGTCTAGTTTTGCTGTAATGACTTTTGTATAAATAATCCATATTAGCCAATACAAACGCACTGTACCTAGAACGCATTAACTGCTCCGCTGTTTCTACATTTGTAATATCTAAATGGGCCTTTTTACAACAATTTTCATAAAGTTGAGTAGGTGTACAAGGACATTGCATATTTTTTTGGGGTATTTACAGTAAACAACTGATAATTAAGCCCTAAAAGTAATAAATTGTTTTTACAATTATAATATAACTAATATTTTTTTAATTAAACTAAATAATTAAAAAAAGGAAGAATTAAGAAGTATTTTATCGAAAATAAGTAAAAAGAAAAACATTTATTACCTACTATAATTGTTAATTTCATTAAAATAGTTATTTTTAGAATATTCTATTCCCCCAAGAAATAGCAATAACGCTTAATTAGCTTATAAATTAATTTAGAATGCATAACGCAATTGAAAAAAATCCTAAAATTAAAAATACGTTAGACCGTATAAATAACGTGGCACGTATTGGTATTTGGGAGCTTAACCTAGAAACCAAAGATTATACTTTGGATAAAATTACAAGTGACATTTTAGATTTAAAAGATAGAAATAAAATAAACTTAAAAGAGACCATTACTCTTTTTACAGATAAAGTACATAGAAAAAATATTAAAGAAGGTATGACTAACCTCATTACCAATGGTGTTAGTTTTGACAAAGAGGTTGCTTTAGAAACAGTTACAGGAAAAAAAATATGGGCTCGTAAAATTGGGCTTGCAGATAAAAAAAATGGTGTTGTAACTCGTGTTTACGGTATTTTTCAGGAAATTACAGAAGCAAAAAAAACAGAACAACAATTACACTCTGTTAACAGTGAATTAAAATCTATAATAAACTCTAGTGCCGTTTCTATTGTTTCTATTGACAAACAAGGAGGTGTTATGCAGTTTAACTCTGGTGCAGAAAAACTTTTAGGATTTTCTGCTAATGAAGTAATTGGAAACTTACCTCCTACTTCAATTCTTTTAGAAGAAGAGTTAGCCAACTTTAGTAAAGAATTTGCTTCTAAATTTGGAAAAGAACATATAAAAAATTACAATCCTTTTTATGAATTAGGAATACAAGATATTAAAGATACAAGAGAATGGACATTTCGTAAAAAAAATGGAACTCTTTTTCCTGTAGAACTTTCCCTAACTCCACTTAAAAATGATTTAGATGAATACCTAGGTATTTTGGGTATTTTTTACGATATAACAGACCGTAAAAAAGCAGAAGCTGAACTCCTTAAAAAAAATCAGCTTCTAAGCTACGCAGAACAAATTACCATGATGGGTAATTGGAGCTGGAATATGGTAAATAATGACATTACTTGGTCTGCCAATATGTATAATATTTTTGGTAGAGACCCAAATACATTAAAAAATGTAACTTTTGACACGTATTTTAATCATATTCATCCAGAAGACCGCAAAGAGGTTTCTAACTTTATTGATATAACTGTAAAAGAAGGTAAGTTTACAGATGTTTTACACCGTATTGTATTAGAAGATGGTACTACAAAAACGGTACATTTATTAGGAGAACTTATTACCAATGAGTTAGGAGAACCCATAGAAATGATGGGAACCTGCCAAGATGTAACGCAGTTACGTATGGCAGAATTAAAGTTTAGAGGACTGTTAGAATCTGCACCAGATGCAATGCTAATTGTAAATGAGGAAGGTTGTATACAAATTAGTAATAAACAGGCCGAAAAGTTGTTTGGCTACTCATCTCTAGAATTAAAAAATAAACCTGTAGAACTTCTTATACCAGAGAAGTTTATGCATACATACAAAACCAATAATAATAACTTTTTTACAACTATTAAAACTAGTGAAGCAGAAAAAAGTGAAGATTTATATGCATTACATAAAAATGGAGAAAAAATACCAATTCAAATAAGTTTATCTCCCTTAGAGACAGAAGAAGGTTTACTTATTTCTGTTGCCATAAGAGATATTACAGAGCAAAAACACGCAGAGTATAAAATATTAAAAGCCAAAGAAAGACTTGAAGTTTTAACCGATAACCTATTAAATAAAAACAGACAGCTAGCAGATTTTGCGCATATAACATCACATAACTTAAGAGCTCCAGTAAGTAATTTAAACTCTCTTTTAGGTTTTTATAATAGCGCTACAGATGAAGAGGATAAAGCAGAGATTTTTAGCAAGTTTGAAATTGTTATTGGCCATTTAACAGAAACATTAGACACACTTGTAGAAGCCTTAAAGACTTCTAATGGAGCACCAACCGAGCTTAAAAAATTAAAATTTGAAGACATTTTAAATAAAACTAAGGAAATTTTAACTGGTGAAATAGAAGCTACAAACGCAACAATAGTTAGCGATTTCTCTTCTGTAAATACAGTACTATATAGCAAGTTATATTTAGAAAGTATTTTTTTAAACCTAATTAGTAACGCAATTAAATATAAATCACCAGATAGAGACCCTGTAATAGAGATAAAAACAACTTTAATAAAAAACAGAATAACCTTAACCATAAAAGATAATGGCTTAGGTATAGACTTAGAAAAACACGGCCACAAATTATTTGGCTTAAACAAAGTTTTTCATAGACATCCAGAAGCAAAAGGTATAGGCTTATTTATGACCAAAGTACAAATAGAATCTCTTGGCGGCTCAATTAGCGCTAAAAGCCACGTTAATAAAGGAACAACCTTTATAGTAACCCTAAACTAAAAAATTATGAAAAACCATTTTAACGTATGTATTATTGATGATGATGATATCTATCAATTTACAATAGTGAAAACAATTAAAGCATTAGGCTTGGCAAAAAAAATTATGGTTTTTTCTGATGGAGAAGAAGCAAAAGATTTTATGCTAGATAATATTAAAAATAATTATGAACTTCCCGATGTTATTTTTTTAGATAACAATATGCCCATAATGGATGGTTTTCAATTTATGGAAGAATACGTAAAATTTAAACCTCAATTAGACAAAAAAATTACGGTTTATATGGTTTCATCTTCTGTAGACCCTGTAGATATAGAACGTGCTAATAATGTATCTGAAATTAATGGTTACATTATTAAACCTATAAAACCAGGACAGTTAAAATCTATTATAGAAAACTTAAATGCTTAAAAAGTAAAAAGACCGTTATATTACGGTCTTTTTACTTTTTAAGTATACTATAGTGTTTGCAAACACTCTAAAACATTAGTTTCTATCCTTTTTTGAATATTTGAGATGTCTGCTTTAACAAAAGTTTCTCCTGTTATATTTTCATATAACTCTATATACCTCTCAGACACAGACGCTATATACTCATCTGTCATTTCTGGCAATGTTTGTCCTTCTAACCCCTGAAAATTATTGCTTATTAGCCATTGGCGTACAAACTCTTTAGACAATTGTTTTTGTGGCTCTCCTTTTTCTTGTCTTTCTTTATAACCATCTGCATAAAAATAACGAGAAGAATCTGGAGTATGTATTTCATCAATCAAAACAATTTTACCGTCTTTAGTTTTACCAAATTCATACTTAGTATCTACTAAAATTAAACCTCGTTTTGCTGCTATTTCTGTTCCTCTTTTAAATAAAGCAAAAGTGTAATCTTCTAACTGCTTATAATCGGTTTCAGAAACTATACCTCTTTTTATAATATCTTCTCTAGAAATATCCTCGTCGTGGTCTCCCATTTCTGCTTTAGTAGCAGGTGTTATAATTGGAGAAGGAAATTTATCATTTTCCTTTAATCCCTCTGGCATAGGCACACCACAAAGCACTCTTTTTCCTGCTTTGTATTCTCTAGCTGCGTGTCCAGACATATACCCACGTATAACCATTTCTACCTTAAAAGGCTCACAAGCGTGACCAATAGCTACATTTGCATCTGGTGTTTTTAATAACCAATTAGGAACAATATCTGCTGTATCATTCATCATTTTTGTAGCTATCTGGTTTAGTATTTGCCCTTTATATGGTATTCCTTTAGGCATAACCACATCAAATGCAGAAAGTCTGTCTGTTGCTACCATTACCATAATGTCATCCTCTAAACGATATACTTCTCTAACCTTACCTTTGTAAACGTTTACTTGTTTAGGAAATTTAAAATTGGTATCTGTAATTGTATTCATTAGTGCTTTTTAATTTTGATGCTCTATATTTTTGTATGCTTCTATAACTTTTTTAACCAATTTGTGCCTTACAACGTCTTTATCATCAAGGTAAATAATTTTTATACCATCTACATTACCCAAAACTAGTAAAGCTTCTTTTAAACCAGAAATTACTCTACGTGGCAAATCTATTTGGCCAGGATCTCCTGTTAATAAAAACTTTGCATTTTTACCCATACGTGTTAAAAACATTTTCATTTGGGCATGCGTAGTATTTTGTGCTTCATCTAAAATAACAAAAGCGTTATCTAGTGTTCTACCACGCATAAATGCCATTGGTGCAATTTGTATGGTTCCGTTTTCTATGTAATGTGCTAATTTTTCTGCCGGAATCATATCACGCAAAGCATCATACAACGGTTGCATGTAAGGGTCTAGCTTTTCTTTTAAGTCTCCTGGTAAAAAACCTAAATTTTCTCCTGCTTCTACCGCTGGTCTAGTTAAAATAATACGCCTTACCTGTTTTTCTTTTAAAGCTTTTACTGCCAAAGCAACACCAGTATATGTTTTACCTGTACCTGCAGGGCCAATAGCAAAAACCATATCATTATTGGTTGCAGCCTCTACTAGTTTACGCTGGTTAGCAGTTTGTGCTTTAATAAGTCTACCACTAACACCGTGTACTAAAACATCTCCACTACTCTGTTTTGTGGCGTAATCTTCTTGGCTATTGCTAGTAAAAACCCTTTCAATTACATTTTCGTCTATTTTATTGTACTTAGCAAAATGGGTCATAAGCATATCTAAACGCTTATCAAATTCTTCTAAATGCTCATCATCTCCGTAAGCTTTTATCTTGCTGCCACGGGCAACAATTTTTAGTTTTGGAAAGTATTTTTTCAATAAATCTATATGCGCATTTTGATGCCCAAAAAATTCTCTGGGACTTATTTCTGTGAGTTCAATTATGATTTCGTTCAAATGAAAAAATGTATTAAAAGGTTAGGACGTAAATATAAATTTTAGTTGGCTATTTTTTTATGTAATTTTGTATAACAAATTTAATCAAAATCACTTCACCACGGCAAAAAACATATCAACAGTCATAAATGACAATACTAACACTAACTACTGATTTTGGATACAAAGACCATTTTGTTGGCGCACTAAAAGGAGCAATCTTCAGCGAAATTGAAAATGCAACTATTGTTGATATATCACACAGCATAAATCCGTTTAACATACAAGAATGTGCCTATATTCTTAAAAACTCGTACAAAACGTTTCCTAAGGGTACAGTGCATATTGTAGGTGTAGATGCCGAGCTTACCAAAGAAAATGAACATATTATTACTTATGTTGATGGGCATTATTTTATAAGTGCTAACAACGGCGTTGTTTGTTTAATAACTTCTGAAGTTAAACCAGAAAAAATAGTTTCTATTAACATACCAGACACTAAAGATGGCTCTTTCCCTACTTACGATGTTTTTATAAAAGCTGCTTGCCATTTAGCTCGTGGTGGTAAAATGGAAGTTGTAGGCAAGCCATTTACCAATTTAAAGACTTTTAAAGACTTTGTTCCGCAATTAATAGATGGAGGCAAAACCATAATTGGCAATATTGTTTACATAGATAATTACGGAAACGTTGTTAGCAATATTCAAAAAAACTTATTTGAAGCTTATAAAAATGGTAGAGATTATGAGGTTAGAGTACGTGGTAAAGTATTAAAAACAATACATAATAAGTATAGTGATATTATTAACTTTGATGCAGAAAAAAACCGACGCAATGGTCCTGGAGATTTATTAGCTCTTTTTAACTCGTCTCAGTTTTTAGAACTTGCTATTTATAAAAGCAATTTAACCACTGTTGGTGGCGCATCTACCCTATTAGGATTAGATTATAGAGACACCATAACCATTAATTTTTTATAAATGATAGTACGCATTGTAAAATTGACGTTTAAAACTGAAAATATTGTTAGCTTTGAAAATATATTTAACCAGTCTAAACATTTAATTAGAAATTTTGATGGATGTAACTTTTTAGAGCTATACCAAGACAAAAATAACCCTGCTATATTTTTTACATATAGTTATTGGGATAGTGAAAATGCTTTAGAGGCTTACAGACACTCAGATTTATTTATTGGTGTTTGGGCAAAAACTAAAATACTATTTGCAGATAAACCAGAAGCTTGGACTGTAAATAAAAATGAAACTTTAAATTAATTAGATGTACGCCATTTACAAACGAGAAATACAGTCGTTTTTTACGTCGCCAATTGGCTATATGGTCATTGGCTTATTTTTAATATTTTGCGGCCTGTTTTTATGGGTTTTTAAAGGAGAATACAATGTTTTTGATTATGGTTTTGCAGACCTAAGCAACTTCTTTTTTCTTGTTCCTTGGGTATTTTTATTTTTAATACCTGCCATTACAATGAAAAGTTTTTCTGAGGAACGTAAAACAGGAACTTTAGAGCTGTTATTTATTAAACCAATATCTTTATGGCAAACAGTTATTGGTAAATTTTTAGGAACTCTTACCTTAGTAATTATAGCCATTATACCTACATTTTTATATGTATACTCTTTATCTCAGCTAGGGCAAACAATTGGTAATATAGATATGGGAGTTGTGTTTGGTTCTTATTTTGGACTTTTATTTTTAATGGCTAGTTACACAGCTATTGGAATTTTTGCTTCTACCCTTTCTCAAAATCAAATAGTTGCATTTTTACTGGCTTTAATTCTTTGTTTTGCCTGCTTTTACGGTTTTCAAGGTATTAGCACATTGTTTACAGACGGTAGCACATCTGTTGCTATAGCCTCATTAGGAATGAAAGCACATTTTGAGAGTATTGCACGCGGTGTTATAGACACTAGAGATTTAATTTATTTTATTAGCCTTACAGTGTTTTTTTTGTTTTTAACTGTTGTTCAACTTAAAAACTTAAATCAATAATGAAAAAAACTCTTACCTCCATAGCTATTGGTATTATTGCTTTAGTTGTACTTAATATAGCATCTAACTACATATACACAAGAATGGATGTTACAGAAGACAGCAGATACACATTATCTTCTGCTGCTTTACAAACCGTACAAAATTTTACTAATCCTGTAATTATAGATGTTCTTTTAGAAGGACAATTGCCAGGTGAATTTGTAAAATTACAGTCCGAAACAAAACAAATACTAGAAGAGTTTAAGGCTGAAAATAGCAATATAAAATTTAATTTTATTAACCCTTTAGAAACTACAGGCTCATCTGAAAATGCAATTGCAGAAATGCAAAAACTAGGCCTAACACCTGCTAATGTTACTGTAGAAGAAAACGGAAAAGTGTCTCAGGAATTTGTTTTTCCTTGGGCAATAGTTAACTACAACAATAAAACTGTAAAAGTTGCCCTGCTTAAAAATAAATTAGGAGCTACTACAGAAGAGCGCGTAACCAACTCTATACAACATTTAGAGTATTCTTTTGCAGATGCTTTTAGCAAATTAAACATTAAACAAAAAAAGAGAATAGCCGTTATTAAAGGTAATGGTGAGTTGCAAGATATTTACCTTGCAGATTACCTGTCTACTATTAAAGAATATTATAATATTGGAGCTTTTACCTTAGACTCTGTTGCTAGTAATCCAGAGAAAACATTAACTCAATTAAAAGAGTACGATCTTGCTTTAATTGCAAAACCTACGGAGCCTTTTACAGATAAAGAAAAATATGTGTTAGACCAATACATTGTAAATGGCGGAAAATCTATGTGGCTTATAGATAACGTTAGTATGGAGCTAGATAGTTTATTTAATAATGAAGGTAAATCTTTAGCTTTTCCTAGAGATTTAAACTTAAAAGATTTCTTTTTTAAATATGGCATACGTATAAACCCTGCATTGGTTAAAGATATATACGCTACACAAATTGTTTTAGCACAAGGAGATGGCAATAACTCTCAATACAACCCTGTACCTTGGCCATTTAACCCAATGGTTTTTTCTAGAAATGACCACCCTATAAATAACAATTTAGAAGCTTTACGTTTACAGTTTGCAAACAGTATAGATGTTTTAAATAATAACGAGTATAATAAACATATTTTATACTATAGTTCTCCCTTATCTACAGTGGTAGGCACACCAAATATTATTAGCTTAGATTTGGTTAATAAAGCCCCTAACAAAGAAGAATACAACAATGGTAATAAACCTTTAGCTGTTTTGGTAGAAGGTAAATTTAAATCTGTTTACAATAACCGCGTAAAACCATTTGCGCTAAAAAACAACAAAGAAGTTGGTACAAACAATAAAATGTTGGTTATTGCAGATGGTGATGTTATAAAAAACCAAATAAGCAAAGGAAAGCCTTTACAACTTGGTTATGACAAATGGACAAATAACGCTTACGGGAACAAAGATTTTATGGTAAATAGCATAAATTACCTGTTAGATGATAGCGGACTTATAAACATCCGAACAAAAAAAGTTGCAATTCCGTTCTTAGATAAAGAAAAAATTGTAGCTCAAAAAACCAAGTGGCAACTTATAAACATAGCATTACCAGTGGTTTTAACGCTACTATTTGGTTTAATATTTAATTATTATAGAAAACATAAATACGGTAAATAAGTGTTAATAAGTTTGTTTTCGTTAAAAGGACAATTAAAATATCTTTGTTTCAAGGATTTTTTAAACTTTTTGAAAAATACTTAAAGGCATTTGAGAGCCTAACCATAAATGAAGAAAATTATATAGCTGATGAAATTTATAGTATCTAGTACTTATTTGTTAAAGCAATTACAAGTTTTAGGCGGTGTTATTAATAACAGTAACACATTGCCAATTTTAGATAATTTTTTGTTTGAATTAAAGCAAAACAGTCTTACTGTTTCTGCCTCAGATTTAGAAACCACAATGAGTTCTGTTTTAGAGGTAGATTCTGATAATGAAGGTACAATTGCTTTGCCAGCAAAATTATTATTAGAAACACTAAAAACTTTTCCAGAGCAACCATTAACTTTTGTTGTAGAGGAAAACAACACAGTTGAAATTAGTAGTAACCACGGTAAATATGCTTTAGCATACGTAGATGGTGCAGAATTTCCTAACGCTGTAGAATTATCTAACCCAAGTACTACAACTATTTTAGGTGATATTTTAGCAACTGCAATTAACAAAACAATTTTTGCTGCTGGTAATGATGACCTAAGACCAGTTATGAGTGGTGTATTTTTTCAGTTTTCTCCAGAAAATTTAACGTTTGTAGCTACAGATGCTCACAAACTTGTAAAATACCAACGTACAGATGTTACTGCATCTCAGGTAGCAGAATTTATTATGCCTAAAAAACCTTTAACTTTATTAAAAGGGATATTAGGTGGTAGTGAAAATGATGTAACCATAGAATACAATGAAAGTAATGCTAAATTTACTTTTGACAATACAGAACTAATTTGTAGACTAATAGATGGTAAATACCCTAACTATGAAGCGGTTATACCAAAAGAGAATCCAAATGTATTAAGTATTTCTAGAACTCAGCTTTTAAGTTCTGTTAGACGTGTATCTATTTTCTCTAACAAAACTACTCACCAAATACGTTTAAAAGTAGCTGGTGCAGAGTTAAATATATCTGCTGAAGATATAGACTACAGCAATAAAGCAGAAGAACGCTTAACTTGTTCTTACCAAGGAGATGATATGCAAATAGGATTTAACTCTAGATTTTTAGTAGAAATGCTAGGTAATTTAAGTTCTGATGATGTTTCTTTAGAAATGAGTTTACCAAACAGAGCAGGTATTTTAACACCTATAGATGGTGTAGATGAAGGCGAGCACGTAACTATGCTTGTAATGCCAGTTATGCTTAACAACGCATAAATTAAAATACCCAACATAAAAAACCAAAAAAGAGGACATAATGTCCTCTTTTTTTATTCTTAATTGTATTACTAATATCTTATTACTTGCGTTCTAATTTATTAAGCTTTACATTTTCTTTTACCAATTTAAGCTTTTGCTTTGCTATAGAAGATTTTAGTTTTTCTATAGCTACAGGAGATAATTTGCCTGCCGCAGTATCCTGAGATAATTTATTCTCTAATTTTGTAATTTTTCTTTCTACTTTAGATACATTTCTCTTTTGCTTGGCAATTGCGCTTTTTAGTTTTGCTTCTTTTTTGGCCTCTTTTTCTTTCTTTTTAACCTCTTTGGCTTCTTTTTTAGCTTTCTTTTCTGCAGCCTTTTGCTCTTTTTCTAATTTTTTAGCTTCTTTTTCTGCTAATTTAGCTGCCTCTTCAGTCTTGGCTTTTGCTTCCTCTTCTGCTTTTAATACTTCTTCTGTAGTTTTAGTGTTTTCTACTTTTTCTACGCTTTCTGTTTTTTGCTCTTGTGCTGTTAAACTTGTTGCACTAAGTGCTAATAGCATTACTGCTAATACAATCTTCTTCATAATTTTAATTATAGTTAATGTGTGTGTGGTGCAAAATTAGACTATAATTTTGATATAAAATCAAAAAAAAATCTGTCTCTAAATAAATTTTAGAAACAGATTTTGTAAAATACTTATTATTAGTGCATTAAGATATAAATGAGATTGTCATAAATTTGCTTGGCGACTCTCCGTTTGCAGCTCTTACAGCATTTACTATTGGCATTACAAAACCTATAATACCAACAAATAAAAAGCCTAATAAGCCCAAACCAAACAATAAAATTCCAGGAACACTAATTATGATATAAAGCAGTAAGCTTAACTGAAAATTTACTATTGATTTTCCGTGCTCGTTCATACCTTCTACGCTATCTTTAGTAGTTAACCAAAGTACTAAAGGCACTATAAAGCCTCCTACACCTGTACAATAATGTAGTAATTGTGTTAAATGTGTAACTGCTAATAATCCGTTATCAGACCTTGATGTTGCTTTTTGTTGATTGATGATTTCCATTTTTTGATTGATTTTGATGTTATTACTATATCAGTAGTTATATTTTATAAAATGTTACACTAAAAAGCATAAAATTTTCTTTTAAATCTAAAAAGTCATCAACATAAAAACTAAAAAAACGCTCGTATATAATACAATACGAGCGTTTTATATATTTATATTACCAACTAGAGTTAGTGTTTTGGTTTAGCTCTATTCATTTCTAACATATCTACATTTGTAGCCTCTACACCTAAAAAGTGTTTGCTAAAATAATCTGCTTTTAACCAAAAGAAATACTCCGTCATACTACCAAAACCGTGTCTTTGGCCAGGCATTATCATAAAATCGAATCTCTTATTTGCTTTAATTAGTGCGTTTGCCATTCTAATTGTAGCACCAGGATGCACATTGTTATCTACATCACCAGTTACCAGCATTAATTTACCTTTTAAGTTAGCTGCTAGAGTCTGGTTTTTATCAATATCGTATTTATATGTAATAACACCATTAGCATCTTTCACCTCTTCTACTCCGTGGTGCGTTTCACTCCACCAACTATTGTACATAGAGTTATCATGATTACCTGCAGAAGATACTGCTACTTTAAAAAAGTCTGGGTATACTAGCATTGCTGCGGTAGACATAAATCCACCTCCAGAGTGGCCAAAAATTCCTACTTTAGAAATATCTATAAAGTTATGCTTATCTGCTAATTGCTCTGCAACGTATTTTTTATCTGCTAAACCATAATCTCTTAAATTTCCATAACCGTAGTTGTGGTACCATTTAGATCTATTTGGGTGTCCGCCTCTGTTACCTAAAGTAACTACTACAAAACCAACTTGCGCTAACCTGTCTAACCTATTCATAGAAACAGAAAAAGATTTATTTACAGCCTCTGTTTGTGGTCCTGGGTATACATATTCTATAAGCGGGTAACTCTTAGTTTCATCAAAATCAAAAGGCTTATACATTACTCCGTAAAGATCTGTAATACCATCGTCTGCCTTTACTTTAAACGGTTCTGGAAATTTGTAACCTGTTGACATAAGTGCAGATAAATCTGCCTCTTCTAACTTTAATACTACATTACCATTACTAGATCTTAGTTCAGATTTTGGAACTGTATTTACCCTAGAGTAATTGTTTACAAAAAACCTATTAGAGTCTGCCATACTAGTACTAGTATTATAGTCTCCTTTATTTAAGTTTTTTAATCCTGTACCATTTAGGTTAATTTTAAAAAGATGCTCGTAATACGGGTCTTGCTCTTTAGTAACACCATTAGCAGTAAAAAATAATGTGCGCTCTTTTTCATTAACACCCACAAAACTATTAGAGTGGTAACTACCTTTGGTAATCTGATTTTTTAAATTACCGTTTGCATCATACAAATAAAAATGTGCCCAACCGTCTCTCTCTGACCATTGAATAATTTCTTGCTCATTATTAAATAACACAATGTCCTTAGCCTCTACATAGGTATTAAGTTCCTCTTTAATAAGCGTTTTAACCTCCCCTGTGTTTATATCTGCAACATTAATATGTACTTTTTTACGATCTCTACTAGTACTACTAAAATAAATTTTACCTTTTTTAGAAAGTAATAATGAAGGTCTAAAATCATCACTAAAATTCATTTTTTTAGTAGGTGCGCTATAAATATCAATACTTTGCTGTATTGTAGTGTCTAACTTTACAGCACGCTTTTCTTTAGAAGGTATATCAAAAACCAAAATTTCTGGTTTAGAGAACTCTTTTTCTCCCGGCATATGGTATTTATAAGTTTCTAAAGTTGGTCTTTTTTTAGCAACCGAATTTATAACCCATAAATCTTTTAAATCTCTAGAATCAGATCGTTGGTACACAAACTTTTTAGAGTCGTGAGACCAATACCCTCTTATCCCCTTACGTTTGTCTTTATTCTCTTCTTTAGTCTCGTTGTTCTCTCCCCATGAGCCACCACCATAGCCATAGTTTTCTACACCATCTTTAGTCCATTGGTGTTCTACAATGGTAGAATCTTTTTCATCTTTTACAGCTTTTAAATAGTTGGCTTTATCCATCCAATATAAATTGTGCTGCTTAGAAAACAATACAATGCTACTATCTGGAGCTATATTAGCCCATCGTTTTTTGTTTTCGTCTTCTTTTTTATTATTAATAACAGTTAAACCATTACCTCCTAATTTGTATTCTAAATAATATACTTTGTTCTCTTTTTTAGGTGCTTTTTTAGCACTCTTGGCTTTAGTAGAGTCTTTAGAAATGGTATCATTCTTTTTATCGTCTTTTTTATCATCAACAACATCTACTTTTTCTTTAGATGTTACTCTAAAGCGTATGGCTGTTTCATTTTTAACAAACTTAAAATTAAAGCGTGGTAAGTGCTTAGCATCATACGGGTCTTTGGTAATTAAAGTTAACCACTGTGCCATTTTTGCATTATCAAACAGTTTTGTTTTGGTTCCACGGTCGGCATCAACCAAGTAAAAATTAGCACCTTCTGTAGTTTTGTACTGGTACCAAAAACGATTTCCTTTTTTTAACCAATTAGGTCTAACTGTGGTAGAATGTACAATTTTTTTTAAATTATCTGGGGAAAATTTTGCCGCTTGCCTGTAATTAGGTGTTGGCACATTGCTAGTTTCTTCTTGTGCAAATGTTACCGTAGTACATACGGCAAACAATAGCAACAAGGCCATTTTTTTAATCATTTTTTAGATTTTTTGAGTTTGTTAGGTTTCTGTTAGTTGTTAACAAAAATATAATTACACATCTTAACCTAGTGAGATTTAACTTTTTGTTATGATGCATAGTTGCTTTTTTATTGCGCCTTTCTCTATTTAACAAGTTACACATTACGTTCTCTTGCTATTTACAGTATTTATTTAATGAAAAATGAATACACATCAACTTTAATAATTTGTATTTTTGCATTTATGTTTTCACAAGATACTATAGTTGCATTAGCAACACCATCTGGCGCTGGTGCCATAGCAGTTATTAGGCTTTCTGGGCCAGACGCAATTACATTGGCAAATGCTAAGTTTAAATCTGTACGTAATAAAGATTTAACCAAGCAAAAAACGCATACCATACACTTAGGGCATATAGTAGATGGTACAAAGGTATATGATGAAGTTTTGGTGTCACTTTTTAAAGGTCCTAACTCATACACAGGTGAAAATGTTATTGAAATATCTTGTCACGGCTCACAATACATACAGCAGCAAATTATACAGCTGTTTTTACGCAATGGTTGCCGTATGGCAGATGCTGGTGAATTTACATTACGTGCTTTTTTAAATGGCAAGTTAGATTTGAGTCAGGCTGAAGCTGTAGCAGACTTAATAGCGTCTGACAATGAGGCTAGTCACCAAATTGCAATGCAGCAAATGCGAGGCGGATTTTCATCAGAAATTAAAAAACTACGAGAAGAACTTTTAAATTTTGCGTCTTTAATAGAGTTAGAATTAGACTTTGCGGAGGAAGATGTAGAATTTGCAGACCGCACACAGTTTATAACGCTACTGTCTAGAATACAAGAGGTTTTAAAACGATTAATAGATTCCTTTGCTGTTGGTAACGTACTAAAAAACGGAATTCCTGTAGCTATTGTTGGCGAACCAAATGTGGGTAAATCTACCTTATTAAATGCTTTTTTAAATGAAGACCGCGCAATTGTAAGTGATATTGCTGGTACCACAAGAGATACCATAGAAGATGAAATAGCTATTGGTGGTATTGGTTTTAGATTTATAGATACAGCTGGTATACGAGAAACTACAGATGTTGTAGAAAGTATTGGAATTAAAAAAACGTTTGAAAAAATAGAACAAGCCCAAGTGGTATTGTATTTAAGTCCGCTTACACCTGCAATTGAAAACTTGGAAAGTATTAAAGTAGAAATTGAGCGAATAAAAAATCAGTTTCCGTTAAAAACACTTGTTGTAATTACCAATAAAAAAGATTTATACACGCCAGAACAAATAGAAACTATAGAGGCCGAAATACCTTCTACGCTATTTATATCTGCCAAAACTGGCGATGGCGTAGAAACCTTAAAAAACAAACTTTTAGAGTTTGTAAATACAGGTGCGTTGCGTAATAATGAAACTATTGTTACCAATACCAGACATTTTGATGCTTTATTAAAGTCTCTAGAAGGTATAGAAAGAGTACAACTTGGTATGGATGGTGGTATCTCTGGAGATTTACTAGCTATAGACTTAAAAGATGCCCTGTACCACTTAGGTGAAATTACCGGACAGGTTTCTAATGATGAACTACTTGGTAATATTTTTGCTAATTTCTGTATTGGGAAGTAACTTACTTTCTTTTATTTGTTAACCCCTTATTATTGTTGACTTTATAGTGTTTTATCTTCTTTTATTTGTTGTTTATTTGCTCTTTTTTGATTAAATTTGTTGTATATCTGTTGCCTGAAATATAGAATTGTTGCCCATTTCTGTTGGCGAAGATATTGGCGAAATGATGCACCATAACGCACCACGTTGCACCATTACGCTACATAAAGCACCATTTATGAGCAGTAATTTATTCATTCCTAAAACTTGTAAGCATTGCGGTAATGCATTTACAGCACGTACAACAGTTACTAAATACTGTGGCGATACTTGTGCAAAAAGAGCTTATAAGGCACGCAAACGTCAAGAAAAAATTCAAGCTACTCTTACTGAAGATATGCAACAGCAAAAACAAGTTGTTGAAGTTCGCAATCCTAATGCTGTAAATAACAAAGATTTTTTAAGCGTAACAGAAGCCTCACAACTGATTGGCGTGAGTAGATGGACCATTCAAAGAATGATTCAACAAGGACGTTTAAAAGCAGTTCCTTTTGGTAGAAAGCGTATTGTGGCCAGATGGCAAATAGAAAACCTTTTTAATTAATTCCATTATGAAAGTAACATTAAGACAACGCAAGAAGAACGACAAAATAAGTCTGTATTTAGATTACTATCATAAAGGCAAACGTAAAACAGAATACTTACGCTTATACCTTACACCTAATCCTAAAACCAAAACTGAAAGAGAGGTTAATAAGAAAACCAAACAATTGGCTGAAACTATATGTGCACAGCGACAAATAGAAATTCAAAATGGTATTTATGGCTTTCAAGATATTGAAAAGCTAAAAGGTAGTTTTATTACTTATATCACAGCTTTAGCAGAAAAGAAAAATACAAGCTCTGGCAATTATGGTAATTGGAATAGTATGCTAAAACATTTAAAAAAGTTTTGTCCAACAGATGTTAGTTTTCAAGATATAGACAAATCGTTTGTTGAGCGTTTCAAAGAGTATTTAGATAAAGAAGCAATAGGTAGAGCAGGTAAGCAATTGTCTCAAAATTCAAAATATTCGTATTATGGTAAATTTTCAGCGGCATTAAAACAGGCGGTCAAGGATGGAATTTTAAAAGTAAATCCTGCAAATGGTGTAGAGTATTTTAAACAAGGAGAACCTCAACGAGAATTTTTAACGCTTGATGAATTACAAAAAGCAGTTAATACAGAATGTGAACTGCCTATCTTAAAGAATGCTTTTATTTTTTCAGCTTTAACCGGATTACGTTGGTCAGATATTGAAAAACTGATATGGTCAGAAATCCAGCACTCAAAAGAAATGGGATATTATATCCGATTTAGACAAAAGAAAACTAAAGGTGTCGAAACCTTACCAATATCAGACCAAGCAAGAAATCTATTAGGAGAAAAAGGTAATCCAGACGATAAAGTATTTGATGGCTTACATTATAGTGCCTGGTCTAATTTAAAATTACAACAATGGATGATGAAGGCAGGTATTACTAAAACTATTACGTTTCATTGTGCGCGTCATACCTACGCTACCTTACAATTAACTTTGGGTACAGACATATATACTGTATCAAAATTATTAGGTCATAAAGAGTTACGAACTACACAGATATATGCCAAAGTAATTGACGATAAAAAGAAAGAAGCTGCTAACCGTATTCAACTGGATTTATAATGAAAGGAAGTATATTTTCAAGTTTGGTTTCTATAACCAATGGCTTACATAGAGATAATAGACAGGAAAAGGATTTTAAATACTTATTGTCTGATTTTAAATTGAACCAAAAAGCTAATAACGCAGTTTTTAAAGTAAACTTTAAAAAGCCTTTAAATGCGAAAAAAGAATACTATCAAAAGCTAATAATTAATGAAACAGAAAATACAGTAGCATCATTTGTAAAGGAATTTCCGAAAAATGCAACTACACCAGAAAATAAATACAGCTATACCATTCTACTTAATAAATTTGATAAGTACTTAAATGACATTGCAACTTATATCAATAAAAGAGGTATAACAACAGATTTAAATAATGATGACAATTATATCATAAACTACTTAAAAGTATCTGTAATAAGGTTGTATGCTGAACTACAAGAGCAATACGGACAATTTTCGGAAAATACAAAATTCTCAATTTCTGAAATTGCAGAAAAATACTTTAATGATGAAACTTTTGATGTTAGCTTAATAGAAAAGAACACCACTAAAAAAGTTGCTACCAAAAAAACATCAAAAACGAAAGCAACACCCAAGACTTCTTTTGGATATAAAAGTAATGACACTTCAACTTTGCTAACTGTACTTAAACAAGTAAATCTAAAAATCGATTTGTTAGATAACCGCACAACTGTTGAACATTTGCACCAATTGTTATTAGCAAAAGATTTTGCAAATACAGAATCGCAAATTTATCTTCAATGCGAAACTACACAGTTTAGTTACCTTGTAACAAAACTTAAACCATTTTTTAATGGTTTCAATCCTACCTCAATAGAACGTTCTGGAAAATTTATTACTAAAACAGGTACGCTATTAAAGGCGAATAATCTTCACAAAAACAAAATTCACAACCCAAAAGAAAAGGAAGAAATAGATAAAATCATCCAACAACTGCAATAAAAAACAGTAAGAATAGTAAGAAACCTTACTGTTGTCTTACCCTTGTTTTACACTCTTACTAAAATCGGGAAGCCAATTTTCAACCTTTGTCCTGTTCTTGAAAACCAAGAATGACATTTGGCCAGATGTCCTCATTTATTTAAAACAAAATAAACGATGGACACAAATATCATCGAAAAGTTAGACCGCATTGAAAAACTCTTATTAGAGCAACAAACAATGCAAAAGCAAGTATTAAACTTTAATGAAACTTGCAAGTATTTAGAATTATCCCAATCGCACTTGTATAAACTCACAAGTACGGGAACCATTCCACATTATAAACCGAATGGTAAAAAGATTTATTTCCAAAGAGAAGAGTTAGACCATTGGTTACTGCGTAACCGTATGAACTCAAGAGACGAAATCGAACAGCAAGCTGCCGATTACCTTATTAAGAAAGGAGCGGTGAAGTTATGACTGAAATAATCGATTTACTCTTAACGCTCTCTCAAGAAATAAAGGACATTAAAGCACGTATCGAATTGTTACGACAATCGAGAGCAGAAGTATTAAAAGATACGTGGATAGACAATCAAGATGTATTGCAGACCTTACATATAAGTAAGCGAACGCTACAAACTTTAAGAACCAATGGCACTTTGCCTTACAGCAAAGTAAAAGGTAAATTTTACTATAAAGTTGCTGACATAGAGCAATTGCTTCAAGACAACTACTACAACCATAATTTCAAGCAAGATGGAAATAAGTAGAGAAGCAATTTTAGACAAAACACATTATGGTTTAAAAATCTATGCCTATGTGTTGAGACAGTATTATCCTAATCAAACAGTCCTTTCTGTAAAAGGAAGGGACTGTGGGATAACTCGAAACCCTTTTAATGGTGGTAAAGAAACCTTACGGATTCATATTGATGGTATTATAGCAACACATCGAGATACAGAATTAGAAGCCTTTAAAGGTGATGTATTCGATTTTGCACAATATCATTTTAGAATAACCGATGAAGAAGATTTGTACCAGAAGATAAATCAAGAGCTACATCTAAATTTAGAAGTCAAGGAAAAAGACGAATTGGAATGGCTTAATGAACCAGACGATACGTGGTATGCCAACTGTAGCTTTTTTAAAGCACCTGTTCGCAATGTGTTTCCTTCGGAAACCTTGCGATTACATCAAGTATTTGCATTAATCACAAGTAATAAATACAAAAAGATTACTGAAGAATTAAGAGCAATTACCAATGTAAAAGAAGCACGTAAATTCAAAGCGAATCGCTTTGATTACGTAACACTTTCAGGAACATTTGAAAAACGAAGCGATAACAATTTGCTAAAGCATTCTAATTTATTAACCATTGATTTTGACCATTTAGAGAATCTACAAGAGTTAAGAACACAGCTCTTAAATGATGAATATTTTGAAACCGAAATGCTATTCATATCACCATCTGGCGATGGCCTAAAATGGATTATTAGAATAGATATTTCAGAAGTATCGCATTCAGAATATTTCACAGCAGTAGCAAATTACATTAAACACAATTATAACATTGAGGTTGACCAGTCAGGTAAAGACGTTTCCAGAGCGTGTTTTTTACCATATGACCCAACAGCCTTTTTACATAAAAGACATCAAGCATTATGACTAAAATATTTAACCCAAAAGATTGGTTAGAAGTTCCTAAAGAGCCAACAAAACCAAAAAGCAACACAGCAACAACTAATGTTGTTGCTGTTGCTGATAACGACATTGAATCCTACATTTCAGCAATCGAGCAATCAGGTACAGACATAACAGGAAGTTATGCCACTTGGAGAGATTTAGGCTTTGCTTTAGCAGAAGAATACAGAGAAACAGGAAGAGATTATTTCCACCGAATAAGTAAAAATTATGCAGGTTACGATGCTAAAGAGTGTGATGCACAATTCGATAAATGCTTAAACGCAAAAGGACACGGAATTACAATTGCTACCTTTTACCATTACACACATCAGTCAGGTATAAAACCGACTAAACAACAGTATAACAACGAAGTTGCAACAAACGTTGTAACTGTTGTCGATACACCCAACCAAGCAATGCCTACAATACCAGAAACGGTATATGAGAATTTGCCACAGTTTTTACAACAAGTTGTAAACCCTGCTAATGGACAGGAAGAAAAGGACATTTTATTGTTAGGCGCATTAACAGCATTTAGTGCGTGTTTTCCTAAACTCTTCGGAATCTATGACCAACGTAAAGTATTCAGCAACTTATATTTATTTGTAACCGCACCTGCTTCTGCAGGAAAAGGAAGGCTTAACCAAATTAAAAATTTGGTAGAGCCCGTTCACAAATTAAAACGAGAACAAGCCAAAGTATTAAAGCAGCAATTTCAATCAGAAACCGCTACTTACAATATGAACAAAGGCAAAGATGAAAACTTAGAAAAACCGAGTAAACCGCCAGAGCGAATGCTATTCATTCCTGCTAACAATAGTGTAACAGGCGTATATCAATTAATTTCTGATAATAAAGGCAGAGGATTAATTTTTGAAACCGAAGGCGATACGTTAGCACAAGCCTTTAAAAGCGATTATGGTAATTATTCCGATGGTTTTCGGAAAGCCTTTCATCACGAAACTATAAGCTATTATCGCAGAACGGATAGAGAATACGTAGATATTGAAAAACCCTGTTTATCAACAGTATTATCAGGTACACCTAAACAAGTGGCGACTCTAATACCCAATGCAGAAAATGGCTTATTTAGTCGCTTTATGTTTTACTATATGAATATAAAACCAACTTGGAAAAACGTGTTTCAAAATAGCAATAAAGTAGGTTTAGATGATTACTATAACCAATTAGGTAGTGAGTTTTTAGAACTGTACAAAACGCTAAAAAACAATCCAGAGATTGAAATACGATTAACCACAACTCAACAACAGCAATTCAATACCTTTTTTGAATCCTTACAGACCAAATACATCAACCTACAACCCGAAGAGTATATTGCAACAATAAGGAGATTAGGCTTAATTGCATTTAGGGTAATGATGCTATTCACAGCATTCCGCATTATGGAAGATGGTGATGTAAATGGAACTAAAGAATGTGAGGATATAGATTTTGAGAACGCTATAACCATAATTTCAATTTTAGTGAAGCACAGTAGTAAAGTATTTAATGATTTACCAATAGAGCAGAAAGCAACAAAACGTTCAAATAGAAAAGAACGCTTTTTAGAAAGTTTACCAAAACAATTTATCAGACAAGTGTATTTAGATTTAGCTACAAAACAGAACATCCCACATAAAACCGCAGAAGGATATATTACCAAATTTGTAGAAGCAGGATTAATACACAGAGAAGCACACAATAACTACTCAAATCCTGCAAAGCCGTAGTTAAGGATTTTAAGGATTTAGGGATATGATTAAATGACTTCCTCAAATCCTTAATATCCTCATTATCTGTTAATAACTACTAATATCTTTTTCTTTTCCTTTAGTTTCCTTTACTTAAATTAGACAAAATTTGACAAGTCTAAATAATTCTATTATGGAGTTTGGAGAGTACATACGCTCATTGCGTGAAAACCGCAATTTGCTATTAAGAGAAATGGCTGCAAACCTAAATATGGACGTTGCCTATTTAAGCAAAATAGAACGAGGAAATCGGATGGCAAGACGCGAACAAGTAGTTGCATTCGCTAAAGCATTAAAACAAGACGAAAACGAATTAATTAAGCTATGGATGTCCGAACAAATTGTACTAATGCTCAAAAATGAAAAAGAGAGTACGGAAATCCTCAAAATAGCTGAAGAAAAAATTAGTAAGATTGTTAAAAAGGGTAAGGATTTAAAGTAATTTATGTTTAAAGAGAATAAATATTATGGCGAGGTATGGTTTAAATCTGCAGAGGATAATAAGTGCTTTTGTGTATTAGAGTTAATTAATGATGAAGTGCACATAACGACCAATTTGTCAGAAAGATTACCTGCCTATCAAATAGAGTTAATTTATGGGGTTTTTACAGGTTTAGGCTATTTAACTTTTGTAAACTGCAAGATTAAAAACAGTAGCAATGGAATAGTAGAGACTAAAACTTATAAGCCTAAATATACGTTTGCTTGTGCATATCATTTAATTGAACCTATAGGTTTGAAAATTAATGAATTTCAAATTGACAATTTAGCAATAGTGAGTTGGGTTAGAAAAATGCATTGGTATAATTCTTTAGAAGACAAACTTGAAAAAGAGGATGACGTAGTCCACAATACGAATATTACTGAAGACTTATCTATTAAAATCACAAAATCAACATCATATACTTCTAACCACAACTTTTTTAGAATGGACAATGTTGGATATGTCGATTTTAAATCAGAAAAAAAATTGAGTATTCTTGAGAGTATAGATTTATATAATTCATTTCAAAAATTATTTCATTTTTTATACGGTAAGTCTGTACAATTTAAAGCTTTTAATTTTAAATGTTTAAGCTGTGGTAATTGGGCTTCGTTATATTACAAGGATGATTTCAACAAAGAAAACATATCTGGTTTTATAGCGCTTGACTATGATACTATTAAAGATGATTTGTCCAATATAATTAAGCATTGGTATAACAATGAAGGCATAGGTTATTGTGCTGATATTATTATCGAAAATTTACTCTCGGTTAAAACGAGCCATAGTAGGCGATTTACAAATTCCTATACAGCTTTCGAAGCTTATAGTTTGAAATTTGGTAATAAGATTAAGAACTCATCTTTTGCCAAAGATTTATTAGAACAAAAGCAATTATTAGTCGATATAACTAATATTCCAGAAGATGATATTAAAACATATGTATCAAAGATTGTTCGTCATCGAGATTATTTAATACATCGCACTAAAACAAAAAACAATATTTTTTCACAGTTTGAACTATTGTATATATCCTTTTTATTAGATTATTTGGTTGGTTTAGGCTTGGTGAAACAAATGGAAGTTTCTGATAAAATTATTGAAAAAATAATAGAGCGTGCTAAATCTACATACCAAGATATGCAGTCTGTAAATAGACTACTAAACAAAGATTTATTAGTTGATAACAATAATAAAGTTCAACCTTCTATGTAAAATTACAATATAATTTCATTTATGCAAGAACACCTCAAAACCAACATACTAAACTTTAAATGGCCTAATAGTGCGCCTACTATTTATTTAACTTTAGAGGATATTGAAGGTAGTCATCCTATCCATAAATCTAAATTTTCAAGGCAGATAAAAGAGGTGTTTCCAGATGCAGACTTATCTAACAAAGACCAAATATTTACAACATTTACAACAGAAATACCAGATGCACCAAGCATTAAGCTAAATTTAGTAGATGGTAGAGAATTAAGAATTTATAAGCAATTCCTTAAACATAAATTAAGAAGCTATTTTAAATCGAAAGACTATATAGTAGTAAAAAACTTCGTTGGTGATGTACAAGTGTGGATGCCTTCAAAAAAAGGGAATACAGCAGACTATAACCTCTACTATAAATTTTCATTTAAGATACAGTTTGCAAAACTCACAGACTTACCAGAGTTAATTGTATCATACGATGGTACTTCAAAAGTCCTTACAACATCGGTTAAGGATATAGAGGATTCAGAGTTAATAAAACGTTGTGTATATGGTCAAAAAACGTTCAATTACCAAATGGACCTCGATACAGAGGAAAAACAAGAATTTTACAATGCTATTCAGTTTGACCAAGCATACCCAATTTTTAATTTGTCATTAGCACGAGCATTAGATATACCTATTGAGGAACCTATAAGACCAATTAATAAATATCAAAAGTACGTAGCACTTATTAATAATTTTGCAACCAACTATCTGTTTAAAGAAGATTTTAAAGTCATATTTCCATTTAAAACTGATACGTTTATAGATGTGCCAATCAATCGTATCAACCATATCGACCCACAAGTAGGTTTATTGGAATTTGGTAAAGACCAATACGGTAACAAGAAAACCCATTTAGTGCCTAAAAAGGCAATGAATATCCTAAACCCTTACAGACGTCCAAACAATCAAAATATCAAGATATTTTTCATTTGCCATACTTCTCATAAAGATTCGGTATTGTCTTTCTATCAAAATTTAAAGGAAGGTGTAAATACAGAAAAGAATTATTATAAAGGATTAGAAGCCTATGTGAACATTAAAGCATCATCATCCAAAGAACACTTCATTGAATTTACCAACGAAAACGACCCAATACCAGAAATAGTTGAAAAGTTAGAGAGTTTAACCTTCGACCACGATAATGTGCTTTACGCAGCTTTTTATTTAAGTCCTTTCGATAAGTTCACACAAAATCCCGAAGACCGCGAAATCTATATTCAAATCAAAGAACTGTTTTTAAATGAAGGCATTGTTACACAAGTGGTAGATTATGAAAAAATGGTGGTCAATATCGAGAATCAATACAACTTCCAATTTTCATTGCAAAATATGGCGTTAGCTATTCACGCCAAATTAGGTGGCGCACCTTGGAAACTTGCAGTAACCGATAAAAAAGAATTAGTAATAGGTGTTGGTGCATTTACCAATCAAGGCGAAAACAGACGTTATATAGCAAGTGCCTTTAGTTTTCAAAACAATGGCTTATTTAGAAAGTTCGAATATTTTGACCAAAGCGAAACAGACCTATTGGCAGGAAGTATATGTAAAGCCATTAGAGATTTTACATCGGTTGCAGAAGCAGATAAAGTAGTCATTCACTTCTATAAGGAAATGAGTTACGAGGAACTAAAACCAATTATTAGAGGGATGCATACATTAGGGTTAAAAATTCCGCTCTACATTCTAAATATCAATAAAACAGAAGCAGAAGATATTATTGCTTACGACCTTAATTGGAACAAAAAGTTAATGCCTGTAAGTGGTACATACATACGTATTAGCGAAAATCATTTTTTGTTGTTTAATAATGCACGTTACCCTAATTCACAGCGGTATGCAGATACAGATGGTTATCCGTTCCCAATAAAAATTAAGGTAAGCAGTCCAGATGAAGATGCTTTTGAAGATGCAGATGTAGTGTTAGAATTATTAACACAAGTGTATCAGTTTAGCAGATTATATTGGAAATCGCTTCGACAACAAAATGTACCAATCACAATAAAATATCCAGAAATGGTAGCACAAATAGCACCACATTTTAATAATGGCGTTCCAGACGATGCTAAAGATGCTCTATGGTTTTTGTAATTTACCAATCAATTTATTTGCAACACCATTGCATTCAATAATTTGTATATTTGTATAAATTATATGAAAATATTTGTTTCCATATCAATGTCTATTTTATTCTTTTTTCAAGGGATAAGCATAGATATGGACTTTTGTGGTCCAATTAAAGAAATTTCAAATGTAATTACCCATTATCAAGACCATAAAGTTTATGGAGACTCTTTCTTTGAATATGTAGTTGAAGATTACATTGAGAGCGATGCTAAAAATGAAGAGCATCATCATAACCCAGATAAGGAGAATACACCAGTCCATTCCCATAATCAATGTTGTCACCCTTTGGTATTAATTATTGCGAACAATAATTTGGCTTTAACCAATCTATTAAAGTTTGAAGAGAAAAAACAATATAATTTACATAAAGTAAACTTCACTTCCAGATATTTGGAATCACTTTTCCAGCCACCTAAAGTATAATTCAGTTTTTTAATGGATAGCTATATCCAATTTTGAGCCTAAAGGGTTCATTTCATTTTGTGTAATTCTATTTTCTTATATCAGAATTGTATCGAATAGTTTAACTGAATTAATACATTTTCTATGATTAATAAAATCATTGATTTTTCAATCAATAACAAATTCATTATTGGTTTGCTTACGCTTACCATAATCGGAACAGGTATTTGGAGTATGACCAAAGTGCCAATAGATGCTGTTCCAGATATTACCAATAACCAAGTACAGGTTATTACACAATCCCCCAATTTAGGTACTGAAGATATTGAGCAAATTGTTACTTATCCAATTGAAGTGGCAATGAGCAATCTTCCTGATGTTCAGGAAATAAGGTCAATTTCTCGTTTTGGCTTATCTGTGGTTACTATTGTATTCGATGATGATATGGGAACCTATCTGCCTCGACAATTAGTAGCTGAAAAACTAAACGAAGTCAAAGAGCAAATTCCTGCTGGTTTTGGCGAACCTACTATGGGACCAATTTCAACAGGATTGGGAGAAATTTACCAATACACCTTAAAAGTAGCACCAGAGTACAAAGACAAATATACCATCACAGATTTACGCTCAATGCAAGATTGGATTGTACAGCGTCAAATGGCTATGGTTGAAGGTGTAGTTGAAGTAAACGCCATAGGTGGTAAGATTAAACAATACGAAGTAGCGGTTGACCCAAACGATTTAAACGCTATTGGTTTAACCATTACAGATGTGTTTAATGCGCTTGAAGCCAATAATCAAAACACAGGTGGTGCGTATATCGAAAAAAACCATCAGGCTAATTTTATTCGCGGTGAAGGCTTGGTGCGAAGTTTAGAGGACATTAAAAAAATCACAGTCAAGAATATTAATAATATTCCCGTAACTATAGGAGATATTGCTACAGTACAATTTGGTTCTGCAATACGCTATGGTGCATTAACTCAAGATGGAGAAGGAGAAGTTGTTGGTGGTTTGGTAATGATGTTAAAAGGTGCTAATTCTAATGATGTTATCGCCAATGTAAAAGAGCGAATGACTCAAATTGAAAAGTCGTTACCAGAAGGCGTAATTATTGAACCATTATTAGACCGAAGTAAATTAATTGGCGAAACAACTTCTACAGTAACAACTAATCTTATTGAAGGTGCATTAATCGTCATTTTTGTGTTGGTCTTTTTATTAGGTAATTGGCGAGGAGGTTTAATAGTTGCCTCTACTATTCCATTATCCTTATTATTTGCTTTTATTTTAATGAATGTTTTTGATGTTTGGGTAAACCTAATGAGTTTAGGAGCAATTGATTTCGGAATCATTGTAGATGGTGCTGTAATTATTGTTGAAAGCACTGTTTTTCTTATAGCATCACAAGTTTTGAAAAAGAAACAACTTACATCTAAAGAAAGAGATAAAGTTTCTTCTAATGCTTCAAAAAAGATGATGAATGCTGCCTTCTTCGGTCAGTTGATTATCCTTATCGTTTTTCTACCCATTTTAGCCTTACAAGGTATTGAAGGAAAGATGTTTAAACCAATGGCTTTGACCTTTATTTTTGCTATGATTGGTGCAATGGTACTTTGTTTAACCTATGTGCCAATGATGTCAGCTTTAATATTAAGAGCACCTAAAAACGATAAAAAATCTTATGGAGATAGATTTGTGCATTGGGTTGAAGATAAATACCAACCTTTATTGGTTAGAGCCTTGCGAAAAGGGAAATGGGTAATTGGTATTGCAGTTGTGTTGTTCGGAATAACCGTTTTTATGTTTTCAAGAATGGGTGGCGAGTTCATTCCGCAACTCGATGAAGGTGATATTGCATTTCACGCTATTTTAAAACCAGGTAGTTCACTTACAGAAACTATTGAAACTACTACCAAAATAGAACAAATAGTAAAAGCAAAATTTCCAGAAGTTGATAAAATTGTGAGTCGTATTGGTGTTGCCGAAATTCCAACCGACCCGATGCCTATGGATATTGCCGATGTTTTTGTAATTCTGAAACCTAAAAGTGAATGGACTACTATAGAATCAAAAGATGAATTGATTGAAGCAATGAAAGAAGCAGTTGAAATGGTTCCTGGTGTTAATTATGAGTTTACACAACCTATTGAAATGCGTTTTAACGAGTTATTAGAAGGTGTTCGTGAAGATATTGCTATAAAACTTTATGGTGAAGACATTGATATTCTATCTCAAAAAGCCGAAGAAATATCTAAAATTATCGCAGGTACTGAAGGTATTGGTGATATGAAAGCGGAAGCCACAACAGGTTTGCCACAAATGACAATCAATTACAACAGGAATAAATTGGCGCAATATGGTCTTCAAATAAATACGCTTAATCAAACCGTACAATCTGCATTTGCAGGTGGTACAGCAGGTGTAATTTTTGAAGGTGAAAAACGCTTCGATTTAGTAGTACGATTAAGCGATCAAAACCGTAAGGATATTTCAGATGTTCAAAACCTGTATATCAATTTACCTTCGGGTGCTCAAATTCCTTTACGTGAAATTGCAGATGTAAGCTATAAAGCAGGACCAATGCAAATCAGTAGAGATAACACCAATAGAAGAACCTATGTAGGTGTTAATGTTAGAGGACGTGATGTAAAATCGTTAGTAACTGAAATTAAATCAAAATTAGATGCACAATTAGAATTACCATCAGGTTATTTTATTCGTTATGGTGGTGCATTTGAAAATTTAGAACGTGCCAGCAACCGATTACAAACCGTTGTGCCTATTGCATTGTTACTCATATTTATACTAATATATTTTGCATTAAAATCTTTACCACAGACCTTAATGATTTACATAGCTATTCCAATGGCAACTATTGGTGGTGTTGTGGCGTTGTGGTTACGTGATATGCCATTTAGTATTTCGGCAGGTGTTGGTTTTATTGTGCTGTTTGGTGTTGCAGTTTTAAATGGTTTGGTAATGATAAGCGGACTCAACGAATTAAAAGAAGAAGGTGTAACCAATCTAAAGGATAGAATAGTTGAAGGTACTAAACGAAGAATCAGACCTATTATGCTAACTGCTTTTACAGATGTATTAGGCTTTCTACCAATGGCTATTTCATCATCAGCTGGTGCAGAAGTACAACGTCCATTGGCAACGGTTGTTATTGGTGGATTATTAACTTCAACTTTGCTTACCTTATTTGTTTTACCAATTTTATATCATTGGGTAGAAAACAAATCTTTTACGTTTAAGCCAAATAAAAAGTTAGTAACAGCAACAGCAGTTGTATTATTACTATTTGGCTTTTCACCACAAAGTAATGCACAAGAGTTGAATGATACAATTCCCGAAATTTCATTACAGGAAGCTGTTAAACTCGCAAAAAGTAATTATCCATTATTGAAGCAAAAGCAGTTGGAAATTACAAAACAAGAACAATTAAAATCGACTGCCTATGATTTCGGAACGACTCAAATTTTTACAGGTGGAGAAGAAATTGATAATGGAAATGGCATCTATACAACCATTGGTATTGGTCAATCAAATATCGATGTATTTGGCATTGGTTCTAAAAAGAAGCTACAAGAACAACGCATTCAATTGGCACAAAAAGCCTTTCAACTTTCCGAGTTGGAATTAGAATTGGAAGTTAAAAAAGCTTGGTCTAATTGCTATCAAATGAAACAAAACTATGATTTGTATAAGGAATTGGATTCCATTTATTCCAAATTCGAGCAAGCAGTAGCTTTAAATTATGAAGTCGAAGCTATTTCTAAATTAGAATATTCGGCAGCAAAAAATCAAGCGTTTCAAATTCAGAATAAAAAAGCGCAAGCCTATAGTAATTATCTTATTGCCTTACAGCAATTCAATTTGTGGTTGGTATCAGAAGAAATTTTTACAGTTTCAGATGAATTTGAGGTAGCGATAGATAGTGATCTGGAAACATTCAGTATTGAAAGTCATCCATTGTACAGTATGTCGCAGAACATTGTAGATGAAGCGGAAGCTAAATATAAAGCTGCAAAAGCAGATAATTTGCCAAAGTTCAATCTTCAAGGTGGTTTACAAAAAGTAAATGGCAATTCAGGATTTTACACCTATCAAGCAGGAATTTCAGTTCCGTTTTTATCAGGTTCTAGCAAAGCACAAGTTAGAAGTGCCAGAATTGATAAAGAAATAGCGGAAACCAATGTAGCGTTCAAAAAACAGGAAGTACAATCAAGGTTTGTTCAGGCTAAAGAAAATTATATGAAATGGAAAACATCTTGGGAGTTTTACAAAGACCAAGTTTTACCATTAACAAAAGAGCAAAAAACAGGTGCATTACTGGCATATAGAGAAGGCGAAATTGATTATACTGCATTTACGCAGTTGATAAAAGAAGCAATTCAATCGGAACTGGAAGCACAGACTGCATTAGTAAACTATTTAGAAAGCACATTTCAATTACAATATTTTAATAAATAAGACAATGAAAAACAAAATATATAAAATCCTCACCGTAATGGTGTTAGCCATATTTGTTTCAGCTTGCGGAAATAAAGAAAATCATAACGAGAATGATGGTCATTCCCACGATGAGGAAGAAAAAACAGAAGTTAACGAAGAGCATCACGATGAAGACGAAGTAATGCTTTCACAACAGCAATTCGATGCATTGAAAATGAAAATAGATACGTTAGCATTACGTAATATGAGCGGCTATGTAGAAGCAAACGGAACGTTAGAAGTACCACCACAAAACGAAGCAGCTATTACTACTGTTGTTGGTGCAAATGTCGTTTCAATTGAAGTGATTGAAGGTGATAAGGTTAATAAAGGTCAAGTTGTGGCTTATCTATCGCACCCAAATATCATACAAGCGCAAACGGATTATTTAAACGCTTATAGCAATAGCGAGCTTGCAAAGAAAAATTATGAACGTCAACAAAAATTATACGATGCTGGTGTTGGTTCTGGTGCTAATTTCCAGAAAGCAGAAGCAGAATATCAAGCATCAAAAGCAATGGTTAATGGTTTAGAAGCGCAATTAAGAATACTCAACGTTAACACTACATCAGTTCGCAATGGAACAATTGCACAGCGCATAGCATTGCGAAGTCCAATAGAAGGCTTTGTGCAAAAAGTTGAAGTAAAAACAGGTCAATATGTAGAGCCACAAACCGAATTATTTGAAATTGTAAATACGCATCACGTTCACGCCGATTTAATGGTTTTTGAAAAAGATGTTTATAAAGTACAGAAAGGTCAGAAAGTTAACTTTACGGTACAATCCATACCAGATGCAGAGCTTATCGCAGAAATCTATTCCGTAAGCAAAACCTTTGAGGACAACCCAAAAGCAGTCCACGTTCACGCAGAAATAGAAAACAAAAAAGGTAACTTAATTCCTGGTATGTATATTCAAGGTAAAATTCAAGTAGATAATACCCAAACAAAAGCTTTACCAGAAAGTGCAATTATAAAAGAAGGCGAAAGATATTATGTGTTTTCAGTAGAAAAAGAAAATGACGATTGGAGCTTTAAACCTATCGAAGTTGTGTTAGGCACTAAAGATGGTGATTGGGTATCGGTTCAATTTACTGAAAACATAGAAAGTAATACAAAATTTGCTTATAACAATGCTTATTATCTTAACGCAGAAATGAAAAAAGGAGAAGCAGAACACGCACATTAATTATGGAAACAATAGAACAAGTATTAGAGTCAAAAAATATTCGTGTTACAGCAATGCGTTTGCTTATATATAAGTTTCTTGCAGAAAAAGAGGTCGCTGTTACTTTAAGTGATATTGAAAATGCTTTCTCAAAAGCAGACAGAACCACTTTATACAGAACTATTAAAACCTTTGAAGAAAAGGCTATTGTGCATCAAATAGACGATGGTACAGGGATTACAAAATATGCATTATGTGAAAAGGGATGTAATTGTGAAATTGAAACCGATTTGCACTTACATTTCCATTGTAATAATTGCAATGAAACCATTTGCTTAACAGAACATAAAATACCTCAAATAAAAGTGCCAGATGGTTTTGTGTCAGAGAATGTAAATTTGGTGGTAAAAGGTATTTGCGATAAGTGTAGTGTCTAATTATTGCACTTCCATTGCACTTACTATTAAAGTACATTTATCCAAAATTAGAGGATATGAAGTTTAATACTAAAATACCTAAACATCTAAAACAGGCGTATAACCAAGAATTAAAACAATACAGTTTCTGTTTAGAAAATAAGCAGTTTGGTAATGCTTGGTATCATTTAGAACGTAGTCATATAATAGGACAATCTTATCCTATAGAACATACCTATTCACATTGGCTTATGCTAAAGTTTGGATTTAGACAAAAAGATACGAAAGAAGTAATAGGTCAAATAATTAGGTTGCTTGTGGGTGGCTGGAAATCATTTATAAATCACGTTCCACTTGGTAATACTGGTGGAGCAAACGTGCCACCATTAAAACGAATGCCTATTCCCAATGACATTGAAAAATTATTAGATATTAAATGAAAAAAAAGAAAGTCAATTTAAGAGATTTAAAACCAAATTCAGAAGTGCAACACACGCATAATGATGGTCATAATCACGGTAATGGAAGTGCATTCAAAACCTACGTGCCTGCAATAATAAGTTTTACAATGCTTATCATTGGTATAGGTTTAGATTATTTTGATGTTTCATTCTTTAAGGATTGGATTCGTATTGCTTGGTATGGTATTGCATATCTTCCTGTAGGGTTTCCTGTTGTAAAAGAGGGTTGGATTAGTATTAAAAAAGGTGATGTTTTTACAGAGTTCTTTTTAATGTCTATAGCAACCATTGGTGCATTTGTTATTGGTGAATATCCCGAAGGTGTTGCAGTAATGCTATTTTATGCAGTAGGCGAATTATTTCAAAGTGCTGCTGTAAATCGTGCAAAAGGAAATATAAAAGTATTATTAGATGTTAGACCTAAAGAAGCCAATGTATTTCGTGAGGGAGATTATAAAAGTGTTTCGCCTGAAGTTGTCAATATTGGAGAGAAAATTCAAATTCGTGTAGGTGAAAAAATTCCATTGGATGGCATTTTATTATCCGAAAAAGCATCTTTAAATACAGCTGCGTTAACAGGAGAAAGCAAACCAGATTCCATTCAAAAAGAAGCAAAGGTTTACGCAGGTAGTATTAATTTGGAAAGCGTTATTGAAGTTGAGGTAACCAATAAGTTTGAAGACAGTTCTATTGCGAGAATATTAGACTTGGTTCAAAATGCAACAGCACGTAAATCTAAAACAGAATTATTCATCAGACAGTTTGCTCGTATCTACACACCAATTGTAGTGTTTTTAGCTATTGGTGTTACTTTTATACCTTACTTTTTTGTAGATGATTATGTGTTTAGAGATTGGTTATACAGAGCATTAATTTTCTTGGTAATATCTTGTCCTTGTGCGTTAGTGATTTCAATTCCATTAGGATATTTCGGTGGATTGGGAGCAGCTTCAAAAAATGGAATCTTATTTAAAGGTGCTTCATTTTTAGATGCAATGACCAAGATAAATACTTTGGTAATGGACAAAACAGGAACCGTTACCAAAGGTGTTTTTAAAATCAAAGAAGTAAAAGCAATTGGTTGGAATGAAACCGAATTTATGCAATACTTAATGGCGATGGAAGAACAATCCACGCATCCAATTGCTAAAGCCATTTTAGAGTACAAAGCTGAAGGTGAAGATTTTGAAGCACAAGACGTTTCTGAAGTTGCAGGTAAAGGTTTAAAAGGCATTGTAAATGGTAAAACAGTTTTAGTAGGTAATAAAGCCTTAATGACTGCGAATAATATTAATGTTCCAACGGAAACGGAATCTATTGTAGAATCGATAGTGTTGGTAGCAATCGATAATCAATTTGCAGGTTTTGTAGTAATAGCAGATGAATTAAAGGAAGATGCAAAAGAAACAATTACTAATTTACATAAAGTAGGCATTAAAAATATTATGATGCTTTCCGGTGATAAAGATTCCATTACGCAACAAGTCGCTAAAGAGTTGAACATCGAAAATGCTAAAGGTGGTTTGCTACCAGAAGATAAATTAAACGAAGTTGAAATTTTAAAGAAAAATCCTGAAAACAAAGTAGCTTTTATAGGTGATGGTATTAATGACGCACCAGTTTTAGCAGCAAGTAACGTTGGTATTGCAATGGGTGGTTTAGGGAGCGATGTAGCTATTGAAACAGCAGATGTTATCATTCAAACAGACCAACCTTCAAAAGTAGTAAGAGCCATTAAAATAAGTCGTTCTACACGTAAAATTGTTTGGCAGAATATCATTTTAGCATTTGGTGTTAAAGTTATTGTCTTAATTTTAGGAGCAGGTGGTTTAGCTACAATGTGGGAAGCAGTTTTTGCAGATGTAGGAGTAGCATTATTAGCAATTTTAAATGCAGTTAGATTACAACGAATGAGTTGGTAATTGTCCCCACAACCCAAAACCCAGTTTTTTCGTACCTCAAAATCCTCTGTCTTTTGTGCTGTTCCGCTCGCCAATGCATAATTGGTTTTATGTCATAATACTTGTATCCAACGCTATAATAGCACATTACTTGTTTTATTTAAAAGTATCTATATAAATAAATTAGTACAATAAAAAAGCAAAGAGCTATTGCCAACGCTCAAACAACTATTACGCCAAAAAACCAATCCCAAGCTATGTTACATAATAGAAGTTATAGGAGCAAAAATCCTTTCAATGGTTGCCTACGGCGTTTTATTATATTTTCGTCGCTATAACTGCTATTATGTAAAATATCCGCTATTCCAACGCTCACATTCGAACTTCTAACTACATTTTC
Organism: Cellulophaga lytica DSM 7489; assembly: GCF_000190595.1. Taxonomy (NCBI): domain Bacteria; kingdom Pseudomonadati; phylum Bacteroidota; class Flavobacteriia; order Flavobacteriales; family Flavobacteriaceae; genus Cellulophaga; species Cellulophaga lytica. The sequence goes on from NC_015167.1 coordinate 3,675,319, forward strand.
AACAAACATTAAACAGTCGAACATTCAAAAGGGTAACGTTAATTTATTATAATATTCGTTATCTCATTCAACTGCACAAAACCATCGTTAAGTCCAAGTATTCCTTACCTCAAGTCTTTGTTTGTTTCATTTCGTTAACAAATATTAATGTCCACTTTTCCCCACCACCCAAGAAATAGGATATAAAAAAATAGGTTTAGAATATGTAGTAATACGCCATAGCACATTACTTTTTATCGTGCCTCAAAAAAGCAATAAGCTATTGTCTAAAAGTCCTGTATAAGTAGCTTGTTTAAATGCTGTTTTATCAAACAACTATTTAAAACGCTACATATACAAACGCTTCATCCAACGCTCAAATACGAACTGAAACCTATTTTTTTAAGTGTTAATTCCCCAGAAAAGTTAAAAGTAAATTGAATCAAGTTTAAACCGATTTGAAATATTAAAATAAAAAAAAATGGCAAATATATGTGGCTACCTCTGCCAACCGCACAAGGCTATAAAGGTCAAGCCCTACGGGTTTTGAATAAAACTTTTTTTCAATACCCTTTTTCTTTTGATTTAGACATTCAACTCAAAAAACTTTTATCCAAAAACCTTGACAGCCTTACCCACGCCACAACAACTATGGCTATCTTTTTTCTTTTCAAAAAAAATAATGGCGCGAAGCGTAGCGAAGCAATTTTAAATTGGATAGCTATGTCAACTTTTGAACTAAAAACACACCAAGTCGGAAAGACTTACTCGAACCCTCATTTTTTCATTCTAAACAAAGGTCTAAACAGCGGAAAACCACTCTAAAAATCCTGTGCTAACTGTTTCGTTGTCACTACTACAACAGAAGAGGTAAAACACACACTTTTTCACTTATCTATGATGTTGCAAATAGGCGGTTTTTACGCTTACTATTTAAAAGGTAGTGTTATTCCGTTTATTTCAATAGATGATTGTAGGAACACTTTGAAAAACAGCTACAGCTCATTGTTTTATGATGCAATTCAGTTGCAAAAACATATTAATATTGTGTCAGCAATTAATAAAAAGGAAAAGGAGCTTCATAAAATTATTTCAAAAATGGCAGATTTGAAAGTATCATATATCCAAAGTTTATTTTCTAAAATGCAAAAAGAAGCAATCTAAAGCAACAAAATCCATATCAAAAGAATAGCATAAAACTTGCCATATATTTCAGCGGAAGGTACAACTTCGTGTTAAGTCCGTACCAAGTCCGAAGAAAATTATGTTTCATTTAAATTATTTATGTTATGGGTAAAATTGCTCAAGGTATTTTAGGAGGTCTTTCAGGTAAGGTTGGTAACGTTATCGGTGGAAGCTGGAAAGGAATTGATTACATTAGAATTAAACCTTCAAGTGTAGCCAATCCAAGAACTGTTGGTCAAGTAAACCAAAGAACCAAGTTTACTGCCACTTTAGAATTTTTACAGGCTGTAAAGCCTTTTATTAAGTTAGGATATAAAGGGTTAGCTGTTAAGAAAACAGAATTTAATGCTGCAATGTCGTATGTATTGAATAATGCTATTACAGGTACTGAACCTAACTTTGTTGTTGACTATCCGAACGCTTTAGTAAGTCGAGGAGGTTTATCTGGTGTGCTAAACCCAACGACTGATTTAGCAACTGCTGGAGAAGTAACGTTTGGTTGGGATGATAACTCTGCTGAAGGTAACGCAAATGCTACTGACAAGGCGATGTTATTGGTTTACAATCCTTCAAAAAAGGAATCCATTTCTTTACTTGATGGAGCAGACAGAACAGTAGGTTCTCAAATTATTCCAATCCCAACAACTTATGCAGGAGATACAGTAGAGCTATTTATGGCTTTTATTTCTGCTGATGGTAGTCAAGTATCAAACAGTATTTATTTAGGCTCTGGTACAGCTAATTAATGCTTGGTGTTTTTATTTGGAAACCGCTCTAATCGAGCGGTTTTTTTTATGCTATATTTGTTGCTCTATTTATTAATAGTTGTTACTAATCTTCTCTTATTATCCATTTTTTGTATGCTATTTGTTGCCCAAATACAATAGCACCAATGAATACAAGGGTAGTTAAATATTGTATTGGGAAGTAAATAAGTATTTTATTTGATATCATTTAATTTCATTTGACGTCAAATACCTAAAAATCAAATGATTACAAAAACACCTATATTCCTTCTCTTTCTTTTTTACGTTTATATTTTCAATATTTTCACACCATTTTTACACCTTTTTTTACTAAATTCTTAAAAGGTGTAAAATTTACACCTCATTATAGGTTATTTCGCCAAAATGTCCTCTTATGTCCTTTTATGTCCTCATAGGACTTCTTAGGACCTCTTATAACTTTATATAGTTAGTTTATAATGAGTAGTAAAATTCAAGTACAAAGAATTTGTGAATACTGTAAAGAAGAATTTACGGCTAAAAAAACTACAACCAAATATTGCTCACACAAATGCAATAGCAGGCATTATAAAGAAAAAGTAAAACAAGCTAAAATCTCAAAAAGCAATGAAGAAACTACCCATAAAATAACGTTAGAAGTAGAAAAATTAAATGTTTTGGAATTTTTAACTCCAAAGCAGGTTTCAGTGCTCTTGAGTTGTTCCATAAAAACTGTATATCGTAATATAAAAAAAGGTAATATCAAAGCGATTAATTTTGGAGAAAGAACTATTAGAGTTAAACGTTCTGACATAGATGATCTTTTTAAAATGTAGTTTAACAATAGGTAAATTTCAAATTATGAAAATAAGTCTTAGAAAAAAGAAACTTGCAACTGGACGCATTAGTCTATACTTGGAGTATTATAATGGCTATTCTATAGATGAGAATGGAAAGACGATTCACGATAGGGCTTTTGAATATTTAAAACTTTATTTACACGGCAACCCAATCACGGCAAATGAAAAGAATGAGAACAAACAAACATTAAATCTTGCTGAAAATATATTAACGCTTAAAAAAGCGGAGTTAATAAAAGGCAAATTCAATATTGAAGATAATCAGAAGGGAAAAACGTTGCTTTTAGATTATTACAAAAAACTTCAGGAGGAGCGATATGAAAGCAAAGGTAATTATGATAATTGGGAAGCTGCATTTAAGCACCTAGAACGTTTTAGCAAACTCAATATAGCCATTAAAGATATTGATGAAGACTTTTTAAAGGGGTTTAAAAAATACCTTCATAAAGAGGCTAGAACAAATGGGGAGACACCATTATCTCAAAACACAAAATACACTTACTTCAATAAATTGCGTGCTGTATTAAGAGAAGCTTACGCTGAAGGATATTTGAATATAGATGTTGTTAAATCGGTCAAAGGATTTAGCCAAGGGGAATCTAAAAGAGAATACCTTACACATTCTGAACTGCAAGCACTTAGTGAAACGAAATGTAAATACTCTGTTTTTTCACGCGTATCTTTAGTTTCCACATAAGAACTTACCGATAGGTTATAATCGTTTTCAGCTATTTTAGAATTATCAAATGTTTAAAATCCCATCCATCTACAGAACCACGCACTTCGTTGGCTATTTTCCATATTTGACTTTGTAATTCGGCTCTTTGATTGTTACTTGTCATTTATTGTTTTATATCTTATTTATTAATTCGTTCTTTAACCATTCAAAAGCAGCCTCTTGATTATATTCTATTTCAGGTCGTAATAAAGCTTCCATATCTCCAGTGAAATTGGAATCATTCTCTTTTTCTTCTATGTTTAACAAAAATTCTTTTTGACTCGGTGGTTTATTTCCTGTTGAAAAAATAGTGTACTCCTTAAAACATTTTATAATTTGTTCTATATCTAATTTTATATTGAGTCTAGAATAATCTAAATCGAATAAATCTCGTCCTTTGCTTCGTTGATATAAAGCTCTTAATTTAGTGCCTAGTAATTCATTTATGCTATAAGTTCTAATTTTGCAACTTCCCACAAACCATTCGCTTTTTACTTCAAAAGGAAAATCAACCCAGTCTAAGACGTTAAAATGCTCTTTACAGTTAATTTCTAGTTTAAGGCGTAATCGAATATTCTCATACTCCGAATTAAAACGATACATCGCTTTAGCTCCATGACCTCCAATTTTTGTATTTCTAGGTTCTTCAAAAAAGGTTACTACCTCCCCTATTCTTTTCATAATTGGTTTTATTGGCCCTTCTTTAATTTGTACTAAATCGATATCCTCAGAATATCTTGGTGCGGGATTTAGGTATAATTTATGTAAAGCCGTACCTCCCCTAAAGGCAAGATTTTCTCTTAAAAAATCATCTGAGAAAATGATTTCCAAGGTGCTTGTTCTTGCCATTTGGCTATATATGGTCTTGGTATCATAAATCACTTTCTAGTTTAATATTAACATCAACTTTCCATTTATTGTCTACTGCTCCAGGTTTCTGGTTTGATTTTGGGCTTAGTAATACAGGATAAAATTTATTAGAATCTATATACTCAAAAAGAATGCTTGTTAATTTTTCATCTGCTTGAAGTTCTTCTAATAAAAAGCCAAACCTTTGCAAAGCACTTTTATGTGGATACCATTTAAGCAAATCTCTTAAATCAGAAACTTGAATTTCTTCTATTAGCTCCTCTAATACAGACAACATCCTATTAATGCCCCCAAGTTTTGTTTGATGGTAAATTAAATCTACTGCTGTAAGAACTGAGTCAGATATTTTGAAATACCCTGCATCTGATTTTTTAGTGGTTATATTTTTCCTTGGCCATTTTGAAATTGTAAAAAAACGTAAATTAATAGCTCCTTTATCAATATCTAATAAAGTTGGTGTGGATGTAATGATATAGTCACGTTGAATTTGCTGATGACTTGCCCCATGGAATTTAGCTGCAGAATACAACCCTATGTAATAAGGCCTGTCTATACTTTTAAATAAATTATCACTATATAATTCAATCGGTAATTTTGCTTGCTTTGAATACCTTGGCGGAATAATTAAATAAAAACCTTTTCTTAAAGAGATTATATCCCCTTTTTTCGTTAAATACGATAAATCAGATTTAACATATTTTTTATCTTTTTCAATAGCGGTATAAAGTTCTTCTGTAGAGAAAGAGTATTTCTCTAATGAAAGCCGTTCTTTTATAAATTCAGATAACTGCAATTATAGTAATTTTGCGAGAAAGGTAGTAAAAAATACTACTTATCTCGTATTTTTACTAAAAAAAATTTAATGTAGTATAGGTTCCATTAAAGGTTAGTCTTCCTAAATGAATTGGGAGTCATATGTTTTATAATCTTAAATTGTCTATTAAAGTTAGAAATGTTATTAAATCCGGATTTAAAAGCAATTTCATTAATAGATAAATCCTTGTCAGCTATTAATAATTTACAAGCATTTTCAATCCGTAATTCAATTAAAAAACTAATAAACGTTTTATTTGTTCGTTTTTTAAAATATTTACAAAAGGCATTTTTTGTCATATTAGCAACGTTTGCAACATCATCCAAAGTTATATTTTGATACGCGTTTTCAAATGTGAAATCAAATACATTACGCATTCTTTTTCCTTCAATATCAGTGTATTTTTTATTGTAAATAAACGTTGAAAGAGGAGCTGATTTTGCATTAGAAATTTTTTTTAGTATTTCTAAAAATAAAATAAAACGTTCAAATTTAGAAGCATCTTTTAGTTTTATAAAGTTTTTTTTAATATCGTTTTTATGTGTTTTAACCTCTAAACCTTGTAAAGTTTTAGATAAGAAATGATTTATTTCAGCTAGTTCATTCAATTCAAAAAAAGAATCTCCAAAAGAAGATGCTGTAAAAAACAGACTCAACATTTTAGAGTGAATTACTGCGTTTTTATCACTTTTAAAAGCATGAGGTAAATTGCTTCCAATAACAAAAAGATCATTTTCAGAATAGCTAGAAATACGATCACCAACCAATAAAGAACCACTACCTTTTTCGATAAAACTTATTTGAATTTCATCATGTTGGTGCAATTTATCATAAAACACCAATTCAATATCTTCTTGATAAATTAAGGAGTTATTATCTGGTTTAGGAATTTTAAATGGTAAAACTTTCATTTAAAAACAATTAAATTTTAATCTAAAATTATTCAATATTACAAAATTATATAGCATTAAGGATAATATAGTATCAAAATTGAATAATTTAATCTTATTTTAAAATTTGTTAACTCTTTAATTTTACTAGCATTAAAAATAGAATTATGAGTATACAATGGAATGGCGTTATGCCAGCTGTGTTTACCTGGTTGAAAGAGTCAAAGTCTGGAGCTCTTGAAATTGACCTTGATGCAACACAAAAACAGGCTGCAGACATTTTAAAGGTTCAAGGAAAAAGCGGAAGCAGAATGAGTGGACTTGTCGGTTCTGGAACCCTGGGTGAGAATAGTTACCTGAGCAATAACCAGCGTCTTTCTTTACTTAAATCCCTTTCTGAGGTTGCTAAAAAATATAACGTCCCGTTAATTAGCGGAGCAGCAGCAGAAACTAAGGAAGAACTTGCCAAAATTATTGAGGGACTTGCTACAGTTGGAGTTGATACAGTTATGGTTATGCCTCCAAAAACGAAAGCGGTTCCTTCTGAAAAAGAAATGTATGAGTACTATGCACTTTCTGAAGCAACTGCAAAAGATGTAGGCGTAACAATTATGCCTTATAACAATCCTGATGCAGCCGGTTACCATTCGCTCTCAACAGAACTTCTTAAAAGACTTTCTGTTCTTCCTATGGTAACAGCCCTTAAAATATCAACTATAGATGTTTCAATTATAGAAACCTTGATGTTAGAGAATAAAGATTTAAAAGTTTTGGCTGGAGTAGACACAGTTACTATATATGCCGGACTTGCTGGAGCAAGTGGTGGCATTACAGGTGTAGGTACTATCTTCCCAAAAGCAAGTGTAACTATGCAGGAGTATGTTTCAAATGGACAATGGACTAAAGCATACGAAATTTCTCAGGCTTTAAATTCATTATCGTATCTGGATGCTCAGCCACTGCTTATGGAATATCTTAAGCTTGCTATGGGAATTCATCATAATGATGTTGCTGGGGGGCTACGTACTTTTGGTAAGAAATTAACACAACAGCAAATTGATGATGTCCGTGCAAGATATATTCTTGCAAAAGAAAGACTTGAAGTTCTCGACTTACTAGGTTAAGCCTTTCAAATATTTAAAAGAAAAAGCTTCTTTATTCTAGCTATGATTTTGAAAAAAAACTTTTTAATCTCAAGCTATTATTGAAAAAATTTTTAGAATCAATAAGAAGTAGCTACAAACCAATAAAATTGAAAAAACATTTAAAAAATAAGTATAGATGATATCAGGAAAAAACTTTATTGGCAATCAATTATCTGCCAACGGAACCAAAACATACAAAACCTTTAATCCGGAATTAAATACAGAGAATGCTATTGTTTTTACAGAAGCAACAGCTCAAGAAATTGATGATGCAGCAAATTTAGCAGCATCAGCTTTTAAAGAATTTAGAGCAGTTCCTGGAATCAAAAAAGCAACATTTTTAAACGCAATTGCCAATGAAATTTTAGCACTAGACGATGTATTGGTCAAAACATATTGCTCAGAAACAGGTCTACCAGAAGGAAGAGCAAAAGGAGAAAGAGGAAGAACAATTGGACAATTACAGAACTTTGCAAATTTAGTAGCAGAAGGGTCTTGGGTTGAGGCAACAATAGATACAGCACAACCTAATAGAGAGCCAATGCCAAGATCAGATATCAGAAAAATGTTAATTCCTTTAGGTCCAGTAGTCGTTTTTGGCGCAAGTAATTTTCCTTTAGCCTATTCTACAGCCGGTGGAGACACAGCAGCAGCTTTAGCTTCAGGTTGCCCAGTAATTGTAAAATCCCATCCAATGCATTCTGGAACAGGAGCACTAGTAGCATCTGCAATTATTAAAGCAGCTGAAAAAACAGGAATGCCAAATGGTGTGTTTTCTAATCTAAATTCTAGTGGAATAGAAGTTGGACAACAATTAGTGGCACACCCAAAAGTAAAAGCAGTTGGTTTTACTGGAAGCATAAAGGGCGGAAGAGCCTTATTCGAATTAGCTTCAAAAAGAGCAGAACCAATTCCTGTTTTTGCTGAAATGGGAAGTATAAATCCAGTTATAATTTTACCCAAAGCATTAGAAAATAGACAAGCAGAAATTGCTAAAACGTATGCAAGTTCTATTACTTTAGGAACGGGTCAATTTTGTACAAATCCAGGATTATTATTAGGTATTAAAAGTGACGCTTTAACAAGTTTTATAAACAACGTATCAGAAGAAATTATTAAAATAAATCCGTCGTGTATGTTGCATCCAAATATTAAAAAAGGATACGTCAGAAATAAAGAAAAAGTAGTGTCTCAAGATAACGTTACAGTAACAGCAAACTATAGATCCGACGTTCAAAACAATTATGCAACACAAGCTATTGTTTCTGTTGATGGAAAAACATTTTTAGAAAATTCGACATTACATTTAGAAGTTTTTGGACCTTTTTCTATGATTGTCCAATGTGAAAACATATCAGAACTAGAAACCGTTATTGCCAGTTTAGAAGGGCAATTAACAGGAACTGTAATTTCTGATTCTAACGAAGTTGCTAACTATCCAGCAGTAATTACAGCGCTACAAAACAGAGTGGGACGTATTATTTTTAATGGCGTTCCAACAGGCGTAGAAGTTTGCGAATCTATGGTACATGGAGGTCCATATCCTGCGTCTACGGATAGCAGATTTACAGCAGTTGGAATAGGTTCTATAAAGCGTTGGGTACGTCCGTTTAGTTATCAAGATTGGCCAAATGATTTGTTGCCAAATGAATTAAAAAACAATAATCCTTCCAATATTTTTAGAGTTATAAATGGAATAAGATCAAAAAATTAAGAAATGAGTAAGCACACGTTTGTTTGTATAGATGCACATACTTGCGGAAACCCTGTTAGGGTTATAAAAAGTGGAGGTCCAAAATTGATTGGAAATACCATGAGCGAAAAACGACTTCATTTTTTAAAAGAATTCGATTGGGTAAGAAAAGGGTTAATGTTTGAGCCTCGAGGGCATGATATGATGAGTGGTAGCATCTTGTATCCACCACATAATCCAGAAAATGACTTTGCTATTTTATTTGTTGAAACGTCAGGTTGCTTACCAATGTGTGGACATGGTACAATTGGTACCATTACAATTGCAATTGAAGAGGGTTTAATACAACCTAAAATTCCAGGGAAAATTAAAATGGAAGCGCCTGCTGGTTTAGTAGAAATTGAATACAAGCAAATAAACAATAAGGTAGAATGGGTAAAAATTACTAATGTAAAAAGTTATTTAGCCGCTCAAGATTTAACAATAGATTGTCCTGAATTAGGAGAGATTATTTTTGATGTTGCTTATGGTGGAAATTATTATGCCATAGTAGACCCTCAGAAAAACTTCTCTGGTATTCATAATTTTACAGCGTCAAAGGTTATTCAATTTTCTCAAATAGTACGAGACAGAATTAACGAAAAATATCCTAATCAATTTGTTCATCCAGAAAATGAAGCCATAAAACATGTAACACATATGTTGTGGACAGGTAATCCTTTAGACCCAACATCATCAGGAAGAAATGCTGTATTTTATGGAGACAAAGCTATAGATAGAAGTCCCTGTGGAACTGGCACCTCTGCTAGATTAGCACAATTGTATACCAAAGGAAAATTAAAAGCCGGAGAAGCGTTTATACACGAAAGTTTTATTGGAAGTAAATTTATAGGACGTGTTGAAAAAGAAACCGTTTTAGATGGTAAACTAGCCATAATACCAAGCATACAGGGCTGGGCAAAAATTTTTGGATACAATACAATTACTATTGATGATCAAGATGATCCTTATGCACATGGTTTCCAAGTAATTTAATATGAATAAAAACGTAATAATCATTGGTGCAGGAATAATAGGTTTAAGTACAGCTTATTATCTTGTAAAAGAAGGCCATCAAGTATCAATAATCGATAAGTCTAATTTCTCAAGCGGGGCATCTTATGTTAATGCTGGTTATATAACACCTAGTCATTTTATTCCGTTAGCAGCTCCAGGAATGATTAATAAAGGGATTAAGTGGATGTTTAATCCAACTAGTCCTTTTTATATAAAACCCCGTTTAAATGCTGATTTTTTAAATTGGACTTGGGCGTTTAAAAAATCTGCTACTGCCTCTAAAGTGGAAAAAGCAATTCCCGTAATTAAAGCTATTAATCTTTTAAGTAGAGATTTATATGAAGATATTAAAGAATCTAACACTTTTAATTTTCATTATGAACGTAAAGGTTTATTAATGTGCTATCAATCTGATAAAGTTGGTGAAGCAGAATGGAAGATCGGTAAACGTGGAATTGAAGAAGGTTTAGGTGTTAAAAATTTAACTAAAAAAGAAGTGGATGTTCTAGAACCAAATGCAAACCTGAATATTAAAGGTGCTATTTATTTTGATTCAGATGCACATATGACTCCAACAGATTTTATGCCAGAAATGGTAAAGTTTTTAAAGACAAAAGGAGTTATTTTTTATGCTAATGAAGATGTAAAAGATATTGAGGTAACAAACCGAACAGTTTCAAAAATAATAACAAACAAACAAAAATTAAAAGCTGATGAAGTTGTTTTAGCAGCTGGAAGTTGGAGCCCATTATTGACTAAAAAACTAGGCTTACAAATTCCAATACAAGCAGGGAAAGGATACAGAATTAATGTAAACAGAGAAACAGGAATTACAATTCCCGCAATACTATGCGAAGCAAAAGTAGCTGTTACTCCAATGCAAGGATTTACACGTTTTGCTGGCACAATGGAAATGGCTGGCATTAATCATAATATTAATCCAATGAGAGTACAGACTATTGCCAATGCAGCAAAAAATTATTATACTAATTTGAATATTACTGTAGCAGAAAAACGGTCTGCAGACTGCGGCTTGAGACCTTGCTCTCCAGATGGTTTACCTTACATTGGTAAATCTTCTAAATGTAATAATTTAACAATTGCAACTGGACACGCGATGATGGGTTGGAGTTTAGGACCAGCAACAGGAAAGTTAGTTTCCGAAATAATTTCAGAAAAAAAGACTACTTTAGATTTAAGTTCATTTAATCCCGACAGAAGATTTTAAATGAGACTCGACTCAATTCCTAATATTTCATTACAAAACAATTGATGCTTGAACAATAGTTTTTTAGCACTAATTCTTTATTTAAAAGTAATTTTGTGATGCTATGGCATTTTTATGATTGAGAAATAAGTGTGTTTTAAAAAGTAATTCTTTAAATAAGTTAATATGCCATAAAGAATATGACTGAAAAGGGATGAATAATTTCTACAAACTTTATTTAAAATAGAAATTATAATAAGTTTAATCAATTGAATTCATTAATCCAATTATTATTTTAAAGCGTAATATTAAAAATATTATACAACAATAAGAAAACATAGTATTACACCTTATTTACACCTTAACAGCTCTAAGGCACTGTATTTAAAGGATTGCTAATTTCTGTATTGGGAAGTAATTAATTAAACTTAATAATCTCCATAATTTCACGTTTATAGGTAATACCTATAGGAATAGATTTTTGCTGTATTATCAAACAATCTTTATCTATTGTTTTTATTTTATTTATTGCTACAATATAAGATTTATGAGAGCGAACAAATAAACTTGAAGGCAATTGCTTTTCAAGTTCTGTTGTAGTAATTGTTACTACATAGGTACGCTTCATAGTATACACTTTTACGTAGTTTCCATAGCTTTGTGTAAAAAGAATATCATCTAACAATATAGTAACCATATCGCTACCTATTTTAAGAGAGATGTCTTTTGCTTCTTCTTTTGGTTCTGGACTATTCTCAATAGCATTTTTATCCTCAAAATGTGCTATTGCTTTTAAAAACCTTGGATAAAAAATGGGTTTTAATAAATAGTCTATCACTCCATATTCATAACTTTCTAATGCAAACTCGCTATACGCCGTGGTTAAAATTGTTTTTGGCTTATTAGGTAGTGTTTTTAGCAACTCCATACCTGTAACTTCTGGCATATCAATATCTAAAAACATTAAATCTACAGGATTATTTGTAAGATATTGCATAGCTTCTAACCCATTATACAGCTGATGTTCTAACGACAAAAAAGGATTTTTGTTAATGTAGTCCGAAAGCACATAATGCGCTGCTGGTTCATCATCAACAATTATACATTTAATTTTAGTTGTCATTCTGCTTTGTTGTTAGGTTGATATGTAAATTCACCAAAAACTCATCTTCTTCTGTTATTTTTATGGTATGATGGTTATGATAAATTAACGACAAACGTTTTAAGGTATTTTTAAGTCCAATTTTAGTAGAATCTATTTTTCGTTTCTTTTTCGGAATACTATTTTTCACCACAAATGATAATTGACCCTCTTTTACATCTATAGTAATGTTTACGAAACATTTTTCTGCTGATGCGGTTCCGTGTTTAAATGCATTTTCTACGAACACAATTAACATCATTGGTGCAATTTTATATGCATTTGGATGGTCTATAGAACTCGTAAAACTAATATCGCATCGGTAACCAACACGTTCTTTTTCTAACTCTACGTAGCTTTTTAAAAACTCAATTTCTTGCTCTAAAACCACAGTAGATGTATCGCTACATTCTAACTGGTAACGCATTAATTGCGATGTATGCATTATTAAATCTGGAACACGCTCTGGGTATTTTAAACTAATACCGTACAACGTATTAAAGGTATTGAATAAAAAATGCGGATTTAATTGCTCTTTTAAAGAGGATAATTGTGCGTTTTTACTCAGCAGCTTTTTATTATCTTCTCGCTTACTATTTCGATAAAACTTGAATATTAAACTAATAGAAACAATACAGATTAAACTTACCATTAAAGTTCCTGCTTGGTACGTATAGCTTTTTTGTGCTATAGATTTATATAAAAAACAGTTTTTATAAATCCAAAGCGTAACAGAATGGTACGTTATTATTGTAAAAACACCTAATAAACCTATACTTGCTAAAATATAAAGTAAAGGTTGCTGCTTTTTTAACAGAATAGGTAATAAAAATGCGCGGTTAATTTGTGCGTGAATGTAAAGCAATAAAAAATAGCAAAAACCTGTAAGTAAGCTTCGCCAATTATGAATCAATATCCAATCGTTGAGGGTAAAAAGCACAAACGAAATAAGTAAAATAAACAGCTCTTGCGACCATTTGTTTTCTACTATTTTACTTACATATTTATTCATAACCCACTTTTTCATACAAAAAAACCAATTTTAATTAAGAAAAAGCTAAAAAATATGACGAGTTCAATTCGTCATTTGATGACTTTAGTTGGTCATAAAATTCCAACATTAACAAATCTTGCTTTCTACTTTTGCAACATAAAATCAAAGTGTTTTGTGTGTTATTAAACACTTTAAAACTCTTGTCACTTTTATAATTAGGCTTGCAGCGCAGCAAAGTTAAGGACTAGTAGTTGGTATACACAAGAATGTTTAACCATTCTTTTAAAATGTAATCTTAAAACTAATATTAATATTTAAAAAAAATAAATGATGAAAAAAACTATTTTAATCTTGACAGTTGGTGTAGGACTTTTAGCAGCCTGTACTTCAAAAGAAAAAGAAGAAACAACAAAAAATGCTGTTGGAACTCAAATTATTGAAGATTTGAGTAATCGCTATACATCAAAAGCATACGATAAAACAAAACGCGTTTCAGCCGAAGATCTAGCAACAATAGAAGAAGTATTACGCTTATCGCCTTCCTCTATAAACTCACAACCATGGAAATTTATCGTTATTAAGAGTGATGAAGCAAAACAGCGTCTGGCAAAAACTTTTGAGAAGTATAAATTTAATCAACCACACGCTACCAGTGCTTCAGAAATTATTCTTTTTGCGAATAAAGTACATTATAGCAAAGAGGATTTCAAAAAACGATTAGACGCTAGTATGGCTGCTGGGCGTATGAATCAAAAAGGGTATGACAAAATGCTAACAAATGCATTTAAATTTGCTGAAATGACAGCCGATGAAAACGGAAACAATAGTCATTGGACAAAAGCGCAATCTTACATTGCTTTGGGTAACGTACTGCACACATTGGCACGCTTAAAAATCGATTCTACACCAATGGAAGGTGTAGATGCGGATGAAATTAAGAAAGAATTTGCCAAAGAGTTAGGAGATGATTACGAATGTACTTTTGCTTTAGCAATTGGTTATCACAACGATGGAAAAGATTACAACCGTAAATTGCCTAAAGCACGATTGGCAAAAGAAGATGTAATTCTTGAACTTTAATTAAAAGTATTTTTTATTAGATGTAGAGGTTATTTATGAATTTCCTCTACATTTTTTTTAATAAAAATTTCATTGCCAAAAGTAAATTCCCAAAATAAAAATAATCCTAATACCAGAGAGTTCTAATCAAATTGGAAAACTTGTATGAATAAAATAAAACTATCACTCGCCATATCAATTACGCTTATCACAATAATTTGGTTTTTGACAAATACACTGCTGTATATTCCGTTTGATTCTAACTTGTTTACTAAAAGTTTGGATCAATATACCGGAATTATTGCCTTTTCTGCTATGACTTTTTCAATGCTATTGGCAACGCGTCCCTTATGGATTGAGAAACACTTAGGCGGACTTGATAAAATTTACCGTCTGCATAAATGGCTTGGTATTCTTGCATTCTCATTTTCTATTCTGCACTGGTTAGTATCAAAATTGCCAGAATGGTGGTTGTATTTAGATAGGTTAATAATTTTAGATGCTACCTCTGGTGCCACTGTGTCCTCAGCTGAACCTGGCGCATTTGAAGAGTTTCTGGAATCTATTGAATCTCTGGGGCTTCAAGTAGGTGAATATGCTTTTTATTTAACGGTTCTGTTTCTAATTATGGCCTTACTAAAAAAGATACCTTATCGTTTTTTTGCAAAAACACACATTGCAATGGCAGTAATATATTTAGCCTTAGTTTTTCATGCTTTTGCACTAATGTATATTGATTATTGGACGGAGCCCATTGGTATAACAATGGCAATTATGATGCTAGTAGGAACAGTTTCTTCGTTTATTGTTCTTTTAGGGCAAGTGGGAAAAAAACAAAAGTCTCAAGGTACTATTCAGTCTATTAACACATATCCCGATATGAATATGTTTGAATTAATAGTAAAAAGTGATAAATGGAAAGGACATAACGAAGGCCAATTTGCGTTTTTAAAATTTGAAAAAAAAGAGCCATACCATCCTTTTACAATTAGTTCGTCTTGGGATTCAAAAACTAAAAATATTAGCTTTACAATTAAGGCTCTTGGAAGATACACTAATAATTTGTCTAATAAATTAAAAATAGGCGATTTTATAGTGCTTGAAGGTGCTTATGGCAATTTTACTTTTAACGACAAAAAAGAAAGTCAAATTTGGATAGCTGGAGGTGTAGGTATCACACCATTTTTAGCCCGAATGGAGCGTTTAGCAAAACTGGATAATAAGCAAAAAATTGATTTTTTCTACTCCGCTATGAAATTAGATGCTAATTTTAAGAAAAAGTTAGAGCAAGTCTCAGCAGAAGCCAACATCAATTTACATGTATTTGAAACCTCTAAATCAGCTCTAATATCTGGAGAACATATTCGAAATTCTGTTTTAAGCTGGAAATCTGCAAGTGTTTGGTTTTGTGGTCCTTCAAAAATGGGAAAATCAATAAAAAAAGACTTTAAACAAAATGATTTTAATTCAAAATTTCATCAAGAATTATTTGAGATGCGCTAATGTTTAGAAGGGCTAACGAATGATATTTTGTTTAATCATTAACAAAGAGGAAAAGATAAAGACGAACAAACTTGTAGTTATATGCTTTTAAAAAAAACCGCCATAAATGATGAGGCGGTTTTATAATATTATTTTCATCTACTTACCAACTTTACTTATGCAAAATAGGAATTAAATGTTTCAATAAAGTTTAAAACAACCCATAAAATTATAGCTATTTAGTAGTAAAAAAGAATAGCAAAATCTTATAAAAATTATTTTTTTAATTGAATGAATAATATTTATTATACAATCTAAAACTGATTTATTAGCTTATTTTTGGTTATTGTAAGTTGTTACAACTAACATTAGTATCAACTTATAATAGCAACTCATTTTTTTATTGAAAACAATTGAATCTTTGATTAATTAAAAACTACAACTAGTTTTATTTACTACTGAACAACAACAAGATGATTATACAACAAGAAGAAAAATTTAAAGAAGTACTCGCTAAAATAGAAGGTAAAATTAACGAACAGAGTTTTTTTAATAAGTTCTTAGAGTTGTATCCTGAGGTTTGGAAAAAACATAAAATAACCTATTCTAAATTTACTAGAAGTAAAAAATTTGGACAAAAAATACCCTTGCCAAAGCCAGAAATATCCTTACGTAAAGAAATTAGATTGTTTTTACAAAAACAATAAAAAACCGAGCAAAAGACTCGGTTTTTCTTTATAAAATAAGTTATTTCTAGTGCTCTATATCGTATTCCAATATTTTAAATTGATATGGTGTTATACCTAAATTAAATTCTTTAACAACTTCCATTTCCTCTAAGTTACACTTTATAATTTTTTCTTCTGACGGAATAGATATGTATAAAGAATCATCAAAATAATCTATATTACTAGTAACAGATCCGTGGCCATCAGATTCTATATCCATTGTAATAGATAATTTACCTTCATATACAACAGAATTAGATATTACATTGGTAACTTTAATATCTCCACTTTTTGTTAAACTTAAAACCTCTTTTTTATCTCTAGAAACCATACATTTAAATAATTCTGCAGTTTCATGTATTGGTGTAATTTCCTCACTATTTATATTAATAAAGTAAGCACCTTTACTAGAGGTATATCCAACAAAAATAGCATCAGAAGTTGTACCTAGTATACTTCCAAACCATACGTTTTCTTCAAAATTAGTTGGGTAATCAATAATTTTTTGTTCTCCGTTGTCTTTTACAACCAGCACACCGGTATTAGAACCAAAAAGAGCCGTTGTGTTGTTACCTGCACTACCGTGAATTCCGGAGGTACTTAAACTTTGTTCTTCTTTTGACACAACTTCACCATCTTGATTTATAATATGTACTTTTTCAGGCAAAACAGCTCCGTTTCCTAAATTTGTAACTGCTATGTTTCCGTTTTTAAAAATTACCATTGCTCCATGATGTGCAGTAGTGCCTGTTGGTATATTTTTAACAGTTGTACTATTCTCTATAGTTTTTTCTTTAAAAATACTTAGAGTAGCATCTCCGTCATTATAAACAGCGACATAATCTTGTTCAGATTTAAAGTGTGTTGGCTTTTGACTTTCAAATTTTATAGCTCCAAAACCAGTTTCTCCTAAATTATGACTATGGTCTCCGTGGTCAATTTCTCCACCAATATTAAATGTTTCTGTATAGTTATTATCTCTATGCGTTATAACAGCATACCTACCAGATTCTGTAACATATACACTACCTTTTGCATAAGATGCTTGGTAAGCTGTAACTTCTTCATTATCTACATTAATAAAATTTAATGTAGCAGAATTTGCATCAGAAATTAGTAATGATGCGTTTTTATGTTCATCATTATGATCTACATCGTCATTTACGCTGTCATCATCTTTAGAGCAAGCTGTAAATAAAGCAGATATAGCTAAAAGAGGTAATAAATAAGTCTTTTTCATTTGTGTGTTTTTAATTATTAATGCACAAATATATGCAAATGAATCATTAACGCAACAAAGTTGCATTTATTTATATCTGTAAATAAATAATTAAAAAAATAACTTTTACAGGCTGCTTGGTTAAACAAAAAAGAGAGAAAATACACGTCTTTAGACTAAAATAAACATACATTAGTTTAAAAAACACAATACTTACAAATGTCATTAGATTTAATTTATACCAAAACAGACAAGTTTATTTTATCTAAAATTAATACTAGTTATAAAGTTTGGCAAGACAAATTATATTACTACAAAACCTCATTAAACTTTACAAATTTAGAGGAATTAGTCATTTTTTTAAAGGTTGATTATAAACTATCTGATAAAAATAAATCAGAAATATTTAACTATGTAAACAATAGTAACCAAGATTTTTTTGAGTTATCTGTACTTGATAATAACATAAGTATTAAGCAAATACACTTACAACTATTAAAATCTAAAGATACCCTTATACATTGGGAAGATTGGTTTTATATATTTAGTAAAACAAGTACAAACCATTACCATTTATGGGTTTTTCTTGGCGGTATTGCAAACCAAGTTAGAGAAATAAGGTTGAATGCTGCACAAGTTAGTGATTGGGAAGATTTAGGTATTCCATTTATAAAAACCTTAGCTACAGATCTACAGTTAAAAGAGTCTAAAGTTTATAAAGAAGCAATTACAGAAAATAGAAGAATACTATAATGTAGCCCAAAACACATATAAGAACCTTTATTTTTAAACAAGTAATATTGCCTGTTTAATGCCTATGTGTTTTTACTATTACCACGTTATTTTACTTTTTTTCATTAAAAACTAAAACAGAATATATGTCAAATACTCACGAAAATATATTATAATCTAAACAAAAAACATTGCGGTATTTAGATACGCCAAGTATAAAGTACATTTAAAAAAGATAATAACACTACCATAAAACAAAACCTTTTTAATTATGAAAAACATTGTACTAATACTAACCTTTTTGCTTGCTGTAACTACAAATGCACAAGTAAATTACTTAATGTGGGAAAACGTAGATACACAACGTTTTGGTAAAGAAACATTATTTAAAACTGATAATAAAGTTTTAAACGGAAGCTACAAAATTGCAGAAAACAGTGGTGCATATACAGAGGTGACTTTTGCAAATGGTAAAATGGTTGGCACTAAAAAAAACTATGATTTTTCTGGTAATTTGGAACAAGAAATGGTTTTTGATGAAAACGGAAAAGCCAATGGAAAAAGTACATCATACTACACAAATGGTGATGTTTTTGAAGATTTTAATTATAAGAACGGACTTAAAGATGGTGAATGGAAAACCTATGATAAAAAAGGGAAAGTACAACGTTTAGAAAATTACAAAAAAGACTTAAAAGACGGTAAATGGGTTACCTATTTAAAAGATGGAAATATGGGTACTAAACTGGTAGAAACATCTTTTTACAATGCTGATAAAGCAACTGGTAAATGGTCTCAGAAAACAGAAGACAACCGTGTAATTTGGGAAAAAGAATATACCGCTCCTAGAAATTATATTAAAAAAGAATATTACCCAAATGGAAAACTAACTTCTGTAGAAACATATGTAAATAATAAAAAAGATGGGATTAGTACATATTATAGCTCTGCCGGACTTTTATTAAGCGAAAGAACATATGCTGCTAGTTACCCTATTACAGAAACTAGTTTTTATGATAACGGGAATAAAAAAGAAGTAGTAAACTCAAAAGACGGTTATAAAGATGGTTTGTACCAAAAATATTATAAAACCGGAAATCTTGTTACAGAAGGTCATTTTAAAATAGGATACAAATCTGGCGAGTGGAAACACTACAACAGTGATGATATGCTAAAAATAACCTATACATATGCAGACGGAAGAAGAAACGGAATTGCTAAAACATATAATGAAGCAGCAAAAGTAGAAAGTGAAGGATTGTATAAGAATGATGAAAAAACAGGCGCTTGGAAATATTATAAATTAAATGGTAAAATTTCTAAAGAAATTGAATACAAAAATGACAAAGTAGTTTCAGAGAAGACTTATAACTAAAATTTTCTAATCAACTTAAATTTAAAAAAGAGGATAGCAAAGGTTTATCTTTGTTACTTTAAAACCAATTAATGTCATACAAACTATTATCGTCTCCTTTACAAGGCTTTACAGATTATAACTTTAGAAATGCACATCAAAAATTTTTTGGTGGTATAGATACCTATTATGCGCCTTACATTAGGTTTAATAAAAAAATGGTAATAAAGGGCTCTTACCAAAGAGATTTAAATCCGGAGGTAAATACATCTTTAGACCTTATACCACAAGTAATGACGGCAGATGCAGATCAATTTATATTTGCTATAAAATACATACAATCTTTAGGGTATAAAGAACTTAATTGGAATTTAGGTTGTCCCTACCCTATGGTAACCAATAGCGGAATGGGATCTGGACTTATTTGTAATCCAGAGAAAATAGACCATATTTTAGACCGTGCACATAGTGAAACAGATGTTACCGTTTCTATGAAAATGAGACTAGGATACGAGAATAGTAATGAAATATTAGAGTCTTTTTCTGTACTAGATAAATATCCTCTAAAAAGTATTGCTATACACGCCAGGTTAGGCAAACAATTATATAAAGGTGGTGTAGATTTACAAGGTTTTCAAAAATGTGTAGATGTTGCCAAACATACATTGTATTATAATGGTGATATTACTACTGTGGCTCAATTTAAAAAAATGAAAGAACAGTTTCCTAGCATACAACATTTTATGATTGGACGTGGATTAATTGCAGATCCGTTTTTACCAAGTATGATAAAAAACAACTCAACAGAATATCCTAAAGGTAGATGGCAAATTTTTAAAGAATTTCACGATACTATTTACCATCAGTATGATGAATTATTGTCTGGACCAACACCAATAAAAATGAAAATGTTAGGATTTTGGGAGTTCTTTTCATTAGCAACTAACAACCCAAAAAAAACATACAAAGCAATAAAAAAGGCTGGTAACCAATTTAAGTACAAACAAGCTGTAGCAGATATTATTAAAGACCAAAGATAGAATTTAAATAAATACCTAATGTAATTTGAAATT
Source organism: Cellulophaga lytica DSM 7489 (assembly GCF_000190595.1). NCBI lineage: Bacteria > Pseudomonadati > Bacteroidota > Flavobacteriia > Flavobacteriales > Flavobacteriaceae > Cellulophaga > Cellulophaga lytica. The sequence goes on from NC_015167.1 coordinate 3,696,243, forward strand.
TACTGCTTATAAATACAGAATTATTAAAGAAAAACTTTCTATAACAAAACAAATAGTTTATTCTAGTTATGCTCTTTTTGTTTTTGGATTCATAATACTTCTTTTAAATACTAAATTTCCTTTAACCGATAATATTCTGCCAATAATTGCTCCCATATTTATAATTTCTATTCTATTTTTTGGTGTAGCACATATATATCAATTTTATGATTATGAATTAATTAACTGTGCAAAGGAAGGACATATAGAGTTTAGTACTAATGAATTTATTATTGATTACAATAATAAAATTAACTATGAAGATGTTACTGACTTAAAAATTAATATAGATGCCTATTACGGACAAACTATAAACCAGTATTACAGAAATCCTATAGAAAAGAAGAGCTTAGGTGTAAAAAATACAATAGTTATTGCAACTTGGAATAAATCTTTTACATATAACTTTAAATTAGAACACTCCATACATACAATAGAACTAAAAAAAACAATTTTTAATTTAGTCTTAAGTGAAAAATTAGGTATCAAAGATGCCAAAAAACTTATTAAATTAATACCTTCAGATTTTAACAAAACCGAAGATTATAAAGCATTTGTAATTAAGCAAATAACCTCTAAAAAAATTAATTGTACAGAAGGGCTACTATTACACGGTTATAAAACAGATAAAGAAGCTAAAGAACTAAGAAACAAGTATTGTGTTTAATTAAAAAGAAAAGCTAATGTCAATGATTATCCCTTTATTACTCGTTTTATTTTTTGTACTAATATTTTTTACTGTTAAAGCATTAAAGAAAAACAAAAAAGGCATAAGTAATTTAGAGGTTGCTATATTTGTTTTGTATTTACTTTCTTTTCTCTTATTTGGTCTTGGTATACTTACACACGTACACCAGCATACAGAAGCCATAGACCCTATAGACCCAGAATGCTATATACCGTTTGGCGGCAAACACATACTAACACTTATTGTTTATTTTATTTTCTTTAATATATCTGCTGGTTTTATTTGGATTAAAGGCCGTAAACTGCCTCCTTTATCGCTTGTATTATTCTTAGTTTTTTTAGTAATAGGATTATTTATTAATACTGCTATACTTATACAAATAACACATCATAACTTAGATAGCTTTGGCATTTATGCAGAAAACACAGGCACATTTCTTTTTATTTTTACACCTGCTTTAAGTTTAATTATTGCAATAGGACTTCTTTTTAAAATAGTTAGAGAAGAAAAAATACAAGCTAAAGACAAAGTTTATAAAAATAAATTTCTTAATTATTGCAATAGCTTTTTAGCTAGTAAATTTAGCGAGTCCGTTTGGGCTCTACTACTTTTTATTCCTGTTTTTATTTTAATTACAATAGTATTATTGTTATTTGGGCAAGATGTAAATTCTATTACTAAGGTTTTTACAGAAACTACAACTTGGGCTTTTTCACAAAAAATGCATCCTCCTATTCTAGACCATAAAGGTCATTATTTATGCACTGTAGCCGCTAAAGGAGATCCTAAAATTGTAAAACCTATTCGTTTAGGAAAAAGGCATAAAAATATTATTATTGTAAACAGGCAGTTACAGATTGCCAATGCCTTTGAAGAAATGATTACTGATATATCTCCAGGTTTACACTCTTTTATCAGAAAAAATTATGACAAGTATGGTTATAATCTTTCTTTAAAAATTAACTCAAAAATAGGATCTAATATTACCTATATTTTAATGAAACCCTTGGAGTGGATTTTTTTAATATCATTATACCTACTATGTGTTAATCCAGAAAAAAAGATTAGCAAACAATACCATTTATAGTAACTTAACTAACCAAATGTCTATGAAAAACATAAAACTATTAATTCTCTTATTATTTACAACTGTATTTGCTAGTAAAGCACAAAGTATTGAAGAATTTATAAGCAATAAAGCTTCTGCAACTTGTAATTGTATAGAGAATATAGATTATATAGACAGTCAAACAGATTTTGAATTAAAACTAAAGTCTTGCGCTGCGCTTAGTGCAAAAGATTCTACTAGAGTACTTAAACAAACAACTTTTAACGAGTATGATAATCTTTTACAATCTAAATTATTTGAAAATTGCACTGCTATAGAAACTAAATTAACAAAGCTTAGAGAAAGTTACTTAATTACTAATATGGACTCTTTATACAACACAGAAAAACAATATAAAAACATAGAAGAAGGCTTACTAGGTAGTTATGGATTATCTTTTGGTAATAGATCTCCAGAGGGTAGCCCAACATTATTTCTTTACCATAATAATAAATATGTAATAGTTTCTTTTGGAGAAGTACAAACGGGCACTTGGCGCGTTGTAAAAGAAAAATATTTACATTTAAATCCTAATAAAACTAAATATCCTTTTAGTGTATACGGTCGTTACAACCCTAGTATTGGAGATTCTACTAAAACCTCTTTTTTGGGTGATAGATTTAGTTATAGAACATTAATTACATACAATAAAACTACTAAAAGCCCTGTAAACTTAACTCCTATTTTTAACAAAGATGCCAATTGTTTTGATTTGCCCTACATACATAAAACAGCTAGTGTGCCCCAACAAATATCGTTAGCATTTAATCAATCTTATGAAGAATCTGAAGATCAAAAAATAACACTATACAGTTTTAAAAACACTACTAATTTTAATGACTTTATTATTTTTGAGTATACAAGAGCAGAAAATAAAATGCCTATTAGAGTTTTAATAGATGGTAACAAATTAGTATTTGGAAAAAGGCAAATAACAGAAAAATCTGCTTTACCAAAACCAGGCTCTGAAAATGACTCATTCATAAAAGAAATGTCTGCCATTAACTTTACTCCCAAAACTATGTATTATAACTTTGGGTATAAAGAGTTTAAAAGTGAAGAAATAAACTCTAAAAGTTACAAATACAATAAAAAGCTAAATAATTATAAATACAAAGGAAAAGTTCCGCGTACTTACGAAGAAGAAACAAGTGATTATCACAACTTTTTACAAGTTAATAAATATGAAATGTTACAAGATGTAACACAACAACAAAAGCAATTTAAAATAAATAAAAAGTCTATAATTTACACAGTTTGCGATTAAAAATAAGCTATAAAAAAAGATAAAATGGGATTAAGTATTACCAGCGGCATTTTAGCTGACTTTATAAATAATGAGCCTGAGGGCTATGAGGCATACAAAGCTGAATTTGACCAAGTAAATAAGTTACTAGAATTAAATGGCTACAAACCACATTTAGAACCTAATGAATTAGGTGTAGATCCGTTACACGTTGGTGGCTTTCCGTATTCTTTTCTTCATTATTTAAGACGGTTTTTTGCATATCATATGAATGATGAAAATTGGACTCCTATTCCTTTTGATGAAAATTTAGATCCTGCAGCAGATACCATTGTAGAAGAAGAATCTTCTATGTTTTATAGTCACCTTTTAGTACACTCAGACTGCGCAGGGTATTATATTCCTATAGATTTAGAAGACGTTATTTTTGATACAGATGAATATCCTGTTACTGGTGCAATGATTGGTTCTTCTTATGGTTTATTAACAGATTTAAAAAGCGTTGCAAAAAAGTTAGGTGTAGAATTAAATGAAAATTTAGAAGTACAAAACAAAGAAACTCTCTATAAAACTATTGATAATCAAGGTGATTTTTGGATAGAAAAAATAGTATGGCTAACACTTTATGAAGCTGCTAATTATAGTATAAAAAATAAAACAGCTATTGTTTTTAATTAATATCTATAAAACTACATTTTATTATAATTTAAAAGCCTCAATTACATATAATTGAGGCTTTTTAGCAATAAAAATATAATTACAAACTATAACTTTACAATGTAAAATCTTCTTCTAAACTTGTATAAGAGCTTCCTCCCACAAAAACTTTAAACTCACCTGGCTCTACTATAAACTCTCCTTGATTGTTAAAAAAGCCTAGTTCTTTATTTGTTAGTTTTAATGTAATGGTTTTGGTTGTATTTGGCTCTAACTCTACCATTTTAAAACCTTTTAACTCTTTTACCGGTCTTGTAACACTCGCAAATAAATCTCTTATATACAATTGTACAACCTCTTTACCTTTGTACTCACCTACGTTAGAAACTGCTACAGAAACTTCTACCTCTTCATTGGTTAATTTGGTCACTTTTAAATTTTTATATGTAAATTTTGTATAGCTTAAACCGTGCCCAAATGGATATAACGGCTTGTTACTTTCATCTATGTAATGAGACCAAAAAACAATATCAGGATTGTCTGTAGATGGTCTTCCTGTATTTTTATAGTTGTAATAAATTGGTACTTGACCAACGTTTCTAGGAAAAGTCATTGGCAATTTACCGCTAGGGTTATAATCTCCATACAAAACCTGTGCTACAGCATTACCAGTTTGTGTGCCTAAATGCCAAGCTTCTACTATTGCAGGTATATGTTCATCTGCCCAAGTAATAGCTAAAGGTCTTCCGTTATTTAAAACCAAAACTATATTTTTATTAACTGCGTAAACAGCTTCTAAAAGTTCTTGTTGTACCCCTGGCAAATCTAAACTTGTTCTGCTACGAGCTTCACCACTTTGGTAACCGTGCTCACCCAAAACCATAACAACTACATCTGCATTTTTAGCAGTATTTATAGCTTTAGAAAATTCACTTTTATCTGTAGTATTTATTTTTAATTCAAAAGCAAATTCTGCTTTACCAATAGCAACATCTGCCCCTTTTGCATAGGTAAGTGTATTGTTTGGGTAATTTTTCATTCCTTCTAAAACAGACACTGCAGTACTGTCTTCTGCTGCAATTCTCCAGCTTCCTAAAGGACTAGTTTTATCTGCTGCTAAGGCACCAATTAAAGCAATTTTTTGTCCGTTTTTCTTTAAGGGCAATAAATTGTTCTCGTTTTTAAGTAATACAATAGATTTTTTAGCTACATCTAAAACTGCTTCATTAATTGCTTTGTTGCCAGTTACCTCTTTTTCTCTTTCTTCATTACAGTACTTGTAAGGGTCATCAAAAAGTCCTAGCTCGTACTTTACTTTTAAAATTCGCTTTACAGCATCATCAATAAAATCTACAGAAACTTTGTTTTCCTTTACTAGCTTACTCAATTCTTCTACGTAGGCATAAGACTCCATATCCATATCAGATCCAGCATTTGCTGCTAACTCTGCTGCTGCATTTAAGTCTTTTGCATAACCGTGAGCAATCATTTCTTTAATAGATCCCCAGTCTGAAACCACAAAACCATCAAAATTCCATTTATCTTTTAAAACCTCTCTTTGTAAAAAAGCATTTCCTGTTGCAGGTATTCCATTTAACTCATTAAAAGAATTCATAAATGTTTTTACACCAGCATCTACACTTGCCTTAAACGGAGGGAAAATTATATTATTTAAGGTAGATGTACCTACATCTACCGTATTGTAATCTCTACCAGATTCTGAAAATCCGTAACCAGCAAAATGCTTAGCACAAGCCACAATTGTAGCCTTATCTGCTAAATTACTACCTTGAAAACCCTGCACACGAGCCACAGCAATTTTAGATCCTAAGTATGTATCTTCACCTGCTCCTTCCATAACACGTCCCCAACGAGCATCTCTAGAGATATCTACCATAGGGGCAAATGTCCAATTTATACCTGCTGCAGAAGATTCTAATGCAGCTATTTCTGCAGATTTTTTAATGGCATTTAAATCCCAACTAGCTGCTTCTGCTAAAGGTATTGGACTTAGTGTTTTATATCCGTGTATAACATCAAAACCAATAATTAAAGGAATACCCAGTCTAGTTTCCTCTACTGCTATTTTTTGTACTGCTCTAACATCTTTAACTCCTGTAACGTTTAGCATAGAACCTACATAACCTTTACGTAAATGCTCGTACTTTTTAGCTGCATCACCATCTTTTGGAGTTGGGCCTGTTACGTCCCAAAAACCATTGTATTGATTCATTTGTCCAATTTTTTCTTCTAAAGTCATTATAGCAAGTATAGAATCTACTTTTTTATCTATACCTAAACTTTCTGAAGCACTTTTAGACGTTGCATTAGTACAAGATAGTATACCAATTGCAAAAACAATTGATATACTATATATAACTACTCTTTTCATATTATTTTTATTGATAAACTCTAACATAATCTATTTCCATAGAATCCTGAACAAAACTAGGGTCTACCGTTCCCCCTAAAGTACCACCCATTGCTACATTTAAAATCATAAAAAAGTCTAAATTAAACGGCGTACTATCTGTGTTTGCATACGTTAAAAAAACAGTATCATCTACTAATATTTTTATTTCGTCTGTTGTCCACTCTACACTATAATTATGAAATTCTGTTGTAGATGTTTCATTGGCTATTTCATTTGTAAACGCATTACCAGCAAAAGCATCAGGCTGGTGTAGAGCTCCAGAAGTTTTAGATTTATCTTGGCCAGTTTGTTCCATAATATCTATTTCTCCACAATTAGGCCAGCCTACTTCATCAAAATTAGCTCCTAACATCCAAATTGCAGGCCAAGTACCTTGTGCGGCAGGTAATTTAGCTCTTACTTCTACTCTACCATATGTAAACTCACTTAAGTTTTCAGACTTTAACCTAGCAGAAGTATATCCTCCATTTTCTGCAATTGCGGTAATTTTTAATAACCCGTCTTCTACAATAACATTTTTAGAGTCATTAGTATAAGTTTGCAGTTCTTGGTTTCCCCAACCACCAGCACCTAAGTCATAACCCCACTTAGTAGCATCTGGTGCTCCATCATCGTTAAACTCATCAGACCAAACTAAGTTTGTAAAAACCGACTGAAAAGAGTCTTCTGCTGGACTAGTTTGAAATTTATGATACCAATACAATTCTGGGCTTAAACCATCTTGAGTTCTTACATACATTTCTGTATCTGATATCTCTAAAATTTCATAAGAAGAAGAGCTTACGTAATACCCCATAAAAGCATTGTTAGAAAAGTTCATAACCGTACCTCTTGGTCTAAAATCTGGATCTGGAACTGTTTCCCAATCTATACTTGTTGGAGCTAATGAAACAATACTTGTTCCAGAAGTATCAAACTCAAAACAAGCGTCTTCGCCAGCATTTTGCCCTACTATATCTTGGTGACTAGCATTAAAAAAAGTACCACTATTATTATTTAACTGATAGGTTAATTGTCCGTCTGCGGTTAGGGTAAATATTAGCTCATCATCACACAAACAATTGCTAATTTCAATACCACATTTCTCAAACGGTTGTGCAGCAAAAAAAGAAGGAAACCAAAAAGCATCTGGAGCAATATCTGCATTACCACCAACACCTAAATGTGCAACTTCTGATGCTGCTAAATACCAAGTTCTAGTAGAACCTCCTGTTAAAAACTGTTTTACTTCAGGGTCATCAAAAGAGCTAAAAACTTCTACATCTACAGATGTGCTAGAAGACAAGCCTCCTGTACCAATAGCATTTACAACCACTGTAAATGTATTTACACCAACAACACTAAACCTGTGTGTAATTTCTCCAGAGGGAGACACTTCACTAATTCCGTCTCCAAAATCAAACTTATAACTAATAGCATTAGTTGCATTTGCTTTTAAAGTAACAAAACCGCTACCATCTCCGTTAGGGTTAGCCTCGTCTACCCCTACAACAGTAGCTTCTAATGTTACATTAGTTGGAGCAATAATACCCCCTATAGTTGCATCATCTTCCTGACAAGAAAATAATAGCAATACCGACAGAAAGAATATCATATTATATTTTATTGTTTTCATTTTTTTATCTTTTTATATTCTTACTAATTTATATTGCCAAAAAACACCAGAACCAGCTTCTACGTAAACAGACATTGTATTTGCGTCTATAAAAGAAACTGTATAGGTAATTTCACTAGGCACAGCTACATTAGGTAATTCTCCTTGGTTATTAGCCTTTGCTAAACCAATATAAGCACCTGTGCCACTTATTGTTACAGTGCCCAATGCTGCATCATAATTGTACGTAGCAGTTGCAGAACCATCATGCGGAGCTACTGGAGCACCACAAGCATCAGAACCGCCTTGCCAGCCTTCAATCCAAGACTCAGACCCTAAATTATTTGTAAAAGAACCATCAGATCCAAATACATACGTATCATCATAATAACAAGCTCTAAGAGCTACACAGTCTGCATCACAATTAAACCAACTAATATCTCCAGGAGATGGTCCAACACCTAAAGAACCTGCCTCTTCTGCTAATTTCCAGGTACCTGCTATTGGAGAAACAACAGCACCGTCTCTTACTAGTTTATACTGCCAAAAAACGCCAGAACCTGCTTCTACGTATACAGAAATAGTGTTAGCATCTAAAAATGAAACATTATAGGTTATAGAACTTGGTACTGCAACGTTTGGTAATTCTCCTTGGTTATTGGCTTTTGCTAAACCAATATAGGCGCCTGTACCATTTACGGTAACTGTACCTGCTGCTTCATTATACGTATATGTTGCTGTAGAAGAACCATCATGCGGAGCTACTGGAGCACCACAAGCATCAGAACCGCCTTGCCAGCCTTCAATCCAAGACTCAGACCCTAAATTATTTGTAAAAGAACCATCAGATCCAAATACATACGTATCATCATAATAACAAGCTCTAAGAGCTACACAGTCTGCATCACAATTAAACCAACTAATATCTCCTGGAGACGGTCCAACTCCTAAAGAACCTGCCTCTTCTGCAAGTCTCCAAGTACCTACTAAGCCTGTTGGTATGTTAGATGGTGCTTTGTAGAAGTATATGTTATCTATAAACACTGTACCTTCTGCCCACGGTGTACCTACAAATTTTAACTGAAAAATTTCTGAAACGGTTAAACCTTGATCTGTATAGTCTGACAAAGGAATATCTATAGTTGTCCACTCACCTGCAGATAAACTAGATGCTACAGGAGCTTCTGTAACTACACCAGACGCATTGTTAATTAATGATATTTCTAAATTTGTTGCATCACCAGATGTCCAAACATCTAAATGTAAATATTCCATTTGTGAAACATCTATAGAAGTACCATCTGCTAAAGCAATACCTTGGTAACTTAAATTAATGTACTGTAACATTGTATCACCGTTAAGATCAAACTCTGTCCATCCGCTACCTTGACCACCTTGTCCCCAATCTGGAAAATAGTTTGTACCAGCAACATCATCATAAGCAGCACTGTAGATAGATATAACATCCTCTGGGTTTCTGCTTGGTGGTGTATCAGCAGAACTAAGTGGTTGTACAATTGCAGTAACCACAAACTCTTCTTCATAATCTGTAGTTGCTATTGCAGCACTCATTGCAACAACTTTTATGGTGTAAGTACCTGCTTCTTGATAGGTATAAGAAATTGATTCTCCTATAGCGGCTTCTACAGGTTCTTCTGCTTCTGTTTCACCAAAATATACTTTATATGACAATGCAAAATCTGCATTAGCAGTTACATTTACTTGTTTAGATACTGCTTCATCATTTGCTATAGTTACAACTAAATTTTCTGGTGACTTAAATGAAACTTCTATAGTTTGGGTTACTGTTGTTTTTTTACCATTTAACCCAACAGCAGTAATAGCAACTTCATAACTACCTTCTGCATATGTATGTGCCACAGTACTACCTGGTTTAATAGCTTCAGAAACTTCTGAGCCATCTCCAAAATCTACCGTATAACTTGTAGCTCCTTCTGCAATAGGCGTAATGTTTACAACACCTGTATTGTCTTGTGTTACGCTCACTTTTGCAGACACATTAGTTGGGGCTGCAATACTATTTACGTAATCTGTATTATCATCTTCTGAACAGCTTATAAAAAATAAGCTAAAAAGAAGCAATGTATATTTAAATATCTTCATAGTTATGGTTTTTAATAATTAGGGTTTTGCTGCCAATTACCATTAGAAAACTGTATTTCTTCAATAGGAATTGGAAAGGTTTCATTTTTACCTGCTGTAAAACCATCAATTTCTTGTGCTGCTTTACCGGTTCTAACCAAATCAAAAAAACGATGACCTTCTCCTACAAACTCTACTCTTCTTTCATTTGCAATTGCATCTGTTAACGCTACACCAGTAGCTGTAACGTCATTTGGTGCTCCAAAAGCTCTTTCTCTAACTCTGTTTAAATAAGTTTGTGCTTTGGCATCACTAATTTCTCCTCTATTATAGGCCTCTGCCGCCATTAATAAAACATCTGCAAAACGTATTGCTCTGTAATTATTAGGGTTTGTAAGATTTTGATCTCCTGTGTTTAAATCTCCTTTTCTGGCAATGTATTTTCTGTTGTAATACCCTGTATGTTCATTACCTGTACTAAATGTGGCGCCTGTTTGTGCAGCCCATGCATTTATATCTAAAATGGCTACTTCTTTACGTAAATCTCCGTCTTCAAAAGCATCTACAACTTCTTGTGTTGGAACATTAAAGCTAAACCCAGAGTCAAACTCTGGTCCTGAGTAATTTCTAATTCCATTAAAACCTACAGCTACATTACCCTCACTACATTGTAAACAACCAAAGCCTGCACCTTCTGCATCAGAGTATTGAACCTCAAAAACAGATTCAACTCCGTTTTCTCCGTCATTTTCAAAAATGGTATTGTAATCTGTTACTAGATCATATGGTCCGTTTTGTATTAAATTATCTAAAACAATAGCTGCTTCAGAAAATTTTTCTTGATACAAATAAGCTTTGCCTAACAAAGCTTGTGCTGCACCTTTGGTAACCCTGCCAACTTCTGGTGCTGTATACTCTAAATTATCTATTGCAAATTTTAAGTCTTTTTCTATTAAAGCATACACCTCTGCAACAGAAGATCTTGGTAAAGTTGTTTCTTCACCTAGCTCAAAACGAGTTTCTTTAACAGGTACAGGACCAAACCATTTTACCAGCTCAAAGTAGTAATATGCCCTTAAGAAGCTAGCCTCTGCAATCATTACATTTTTGCCTTCAAACTCGGTTTTATCTTGAAATTCTAGTATAAAGTTTGTTCTACTAACGCCTGCAAACATCCAGTTCCAGATGTCTCTTAAATTACTATTTACTGGCGTATGTATCATATCATCAATTTGTTGAAAACCAACTACGTCTGTAGCGCTTTCTCCTCCTGCTAAGGTATTATCTGATGCTATTTCGCCTAAAATTACGTTTACATAGGTAGACTGTAACAAGTCATAAGCACCAATTAACGCATTGTAATAATCTTCTTCAGAATTAAAATAATTTTCTGAATCTATACTATACCTATCTACTTCTTCTAAATAAGAATCGCTACAAGCATTGTTTGTTATAACACATAGTGCAACAAACAAACTAGTGATGGTTTTATTTATATATGTTTTCATTTTTTTATGTTTTATATAGAAAGATTTATACCTAAAATAAACTGTCTTGAAACTGGGTAAAAACCGTAATCAATTCCGCTAGAAAAGACATCTAAATTTCCGTTTTGATTAACGCCTTGCGCAGCAGGATCATAACCATTGTACTTTGTAAACGTAAATGCATTGTTAACAGAACCGTATATACGTAACTTGCTAACACCTATTTTTTGTAAAAACTCATCTGGTAATGTGTAGCCTAATTGTATATTTTGTATTCTTAAAAAAGATGCATCTTCAACAAAAAAGTCTGAGAATAACCTGTTAGTAGTTGCTCCTATGGTTGCTCTTGGTACTGTATTACTAGTGCCTTCTCCTGTCCATCTATTTAAATAAAGACTAGATCTGTTAATGTTAGGTTGGTCTCTTTCATAATTACGAACCATTTCTTTACCTAACTCTGCATACATATAGGTTCCAAAATCTAAGTTTTTGTAGTTAACTCTTAAATTTAGTCCCATAATATAGTCTGCCTGTGCTTTTCCTAAATATGTTCTGTCTGCAATGGTAATTTCACCATCATTATTGGTATCTACATATTTTAAATCTCCAGGAGCTGCTGCAGATCCCAAACCTTCTTGTGATGGGGCTGCATTTACCTCTGCCTGGTTTTGAAAAACACCGTCTGTTTTAAGTCCGTAGAAATAACCAATAGGTTGGCCAACTTCCATACGCGTAATTGCTGGCTGACCTACGCTAAATGAACCACCTTCTGATACAATATTATTATTTACAGATGTTACTTCACCATCTACTTTTGTAACATTATAACTAAGATCTACAGATAGGTTATCTGAAAAACTCTCTTTATAGTTTACAAAAAACTCAACACCTTTTGTGCGTGTAGTACCTGCGTTAACCGTTGGTAAACCAGCACCAGGAGCAGATGCACCTAGTATACCAGATACAGGAAAGTTTGCTATTAATAAATCATTACGATCTTCTACAAAGTAATCTGCAGTAAACTGTAATTTATTGTTAAACAAGTTTAAATCTAAACCAATATCTAATTTATCTGCAGTTTCCCAAGTAGCTTCTGGGTTAGGAATTCTTCCGTTTGCTGTACCAGTTACTAAACCATTGTTTAAAACGTAAGTAGCCTCACCACTAAGTAATGCTCTATAAAGATCTACTCCCACATTGTTACCCAAAGAGCCATAACTAGCTCTAAGCTTTAAAAAGTTTATAACGTCTGAATCTTCTAAGAAAGCTTCATCTGAAACTATCCAACCTGCTGTAGCAGAAGAAAAATAGTCTATTCTGTTACTTGGTGAAAAGTCTGATGTACCATCTCTACGCACCATTGCAGAAAGTAAATATTTTCCTTTATAATCATACTGTAACCTTGTAAAGAATGATGATAATCTAGAATCATAAATATAAGAACTTGTAGATTTTGCTTCGCTTAAACCATTTGCCAATGATATGTCTGCAAACTCCCAAGAGTTGTTAGGAACATCAAAACCAGTACCTTGTAAATTATCTCCCCAAGCTCTTTGTGCACTTGTACCTAAAGTAATTGTAGCGTTGTGATTTTCTGCAAAAGTCCTGTTATAAGTAATAAAAGTATCCCAAGTGTATGAGTTGTTGGTGTTTTTTGTTTGTGTAACACTACTACGGTCTGTATTAAAAACTTTACCAGAACCATAGTTTACAATTGGTGCAAATGATTTTTGCGTATCATTATATGATTTTAAACCTATACGAGATGTAATTTTTAATCCGTCTAAAGGTTCATAATCTAACTGAAAAGTACCTTCTATAGAATTACCGTTGTATTTGTTGTAGGTATTTGCTATTTGTGATAAAGGGTTTATAACCTCATTACCTAAAAAGCCTGATGCATCTTCTTGATCTAAGGTATATGTTGGCGCGTAATTAAGCGCGTTAAATAAAGGAGAGCCTAATGCATTTTCTCCTATTGTTTTTCTAACATTATTAAAGTAGTTAGCAGATGTGGTAAATTTTAATTTATCTGTAACATCAAAACCCAATTTAACTTTAACGTTGGCTCTAGTAAAATTAGATTTATCACTAGCTATAATACCATCTTGCTCTAAAATAGAACCACCAAAGTAATACGTACTTTTTTCTCCACCACCTGTTAAGGATATATTATGATTGGTGATTGGTGCAGACTCAAACAACTCATCTTGCCAATCTGTACCTGTGCCTAAATTGCTAACATCTGTATATGGCAAATCTTGACCATTTGCTGCATAGCTCTCATTTAATAACAATGCATATTCTGTTGCATTTAAATACGGTAATTGTCTTGTTGTTTGCTGTATACCAGTGTAACCGTTGTAACTAATTTTTAATGCCGAGTTTTTTCTACCACTTTTAGTAGTAACAAGTACAACTCCGTTTGCACCTTCTATACCATAAATGGCAGCTTGTGCATCTTTTAATATTGAAAAAGACTCAATATCACTTGGATTAATACTGTTTAAATCTCCTTTATAACCATCTATAATTACCAAAGGCCCGTTATCTCCGTTAGAGTTTACACCTCTAATAGTAATATTAAATTGCCCACCAGGAGAACCAGATGGTGCCGTTACAGATACACCTGCAGAAGTACCTTGTAATGCTTGTGCTGCATCTACAGGTCTAAGCTCTTCAATTGTTTCTGAACTTACAATAGAAACGGCTCCAGTGATGTCTTTCTTTTTTTGACCTCCATAACCAATAACAACAACTTCATCTAACTTAGAAACGTCTTCCGTTAAAATAACGTTTAATGTTTGCTGATTTGTAATTTTAATTTCTTGAGTAACATACCCTAAGTAACTAAACTGAAGTATTGCATTTTCTGGTACATTATTAATGGTGTAATTTCCATCAAAGTCTGATACCACTCCCTTAATAGTATTTTTAATAATTATACTTACTCCAGGAATGGGAAAACCTGTTCCCTGTTCTGTAATTGTACCCGAAATATTATTTTGTTGTGCTAAGGATACGAGACAAAAACAGACTGTAAATAATAAGCTAAGTTTTGTTTTCATAAAAAAGTTTTTGTTGTACTCTCAAAATTAAAAAGTATTGTTAAGAAATTCTTAATTTAAGACACAACAAAAAACATACACAACAAAAAAACATAGCTTAAAATACTAATATCATAATTAAACCATTGGTTTTACTGGCTTTACAAGATGTAAGAAAATAACACAAATTTAAAACTCACAATTAATTAAAATAGTTAATGTTGTGGTAATGTATTGGTAAAATTAAAAAATGTAGTAGTACTATAATTCCAAAATATAGCTAGTTAAACTTGTCTCATGCGGTAAATTCATTTTTTTTCGCAAACGATATCGCTTTACCTCTACACTTCTAGGTGAGATGTTTAATAAAGGAGCAATTTCTTTAGAAGATAAATTTAAACGCAAATATGCACACAGTTTTAAATCGTTTGGAGTAAGTGTACTGTGCTTGGCTTTTATTTTATTTAAAAAGTCTTTATCTGCATTATTAAAAGCTTCTTGAAATAGTTTCCAATCATCTGTATTGTTAATATTTTTATCAATTATTTTAATTACAGAAGAAACCTTATTTCCCAAATTAGCTTTTATAAGTTCTTTTTTAATGGTATTTAAAAATTCATTTTTCTTTATAATACTCATTGTAGAAATTGCCAATTCTCTGTTCTTATTTTCTATGTCTAGCTTTAACTTCTCGTTATTTAACTGGGTTAATTGCTGTTTATTTTCTAGTTCTTTTCTAGACAGCTTTTGTTGTGTTTTTAACAGCGCTCTTTTTTGTTTGTTTTTATAATACACATCTATTAGCTTAAAAAGTAACACACAAGCAAAAATGTATATTGCAATTGCTATGTTAGATAGGTAAAAAGGGCGTTCTATAGTAAAGGTGTAACTGGCTGTGTTTGTTGTATTGTTACCAGATTTTCCCCTAACGTTAAATGTATATTCACCGTACGGTAAGTTTTCAAAAAGCTGAGACGTATTTTGTGACCAATTAGACCATTTGTTTGACAAGCCTTTTAATTGATACTGGTACTTATTTTTTACAATTGTATTAAAAAAAGGAAAACTATAATGAAAAGCTATATTGTTTTCTTTGTTTTTTAGCGTACTACTCTCAAACAAATTTACTTTAAATTTAGGATCATCCCTTTTGTAAGCCTCAATAGAGTTTATATTAATATTTAATTGTTCTGTATCTGCTTTATTTAAGTTATTTAAAACCAAATAACCGTTAGATGTGCCTACCAAATAACCAATATCTCCTACTTGAGTCATATTTTCAAAACCTGCTACACTATTTACTACATTACGTGCTACAGGTATGTTTGTGAGTTTAGGCTCACTACTAATACTACCAAAACTTAAAATAGAAATGTTATCATTTGCGTAACGCCATAGTTTTGTACTGTCTTCCTTTATTTTCATTAATGTTGTTAAACTACTATAATCCTTAAAAAGATTTGAGTACATAGAGTCTTTAACAAACTCATTATTTTTTAATGTAAATATGCCTTGAGATGATGAATAAAGTAAAGAACCATTAAACTTTATAATATTAGAACCACTGCCCTCTTTAGACACAGATAAATACTCTTTGTTAAGTACTTTTTTATAGTCTGCATCTACTTTAAGCCTGTATAGCCCTTTTAACTCATGATTAACATAAATGGTGTTTCCTATATTTTCAAAAAAACGACTAGACATATTTAAGCCTTCTAACCGGTTTTTATACTCCCAACTTCCGTTTTGTTTTTTAAGTATGTGTAGGCCGTTATAATTACCTTGTAAAACAAGGCTTTTATCTTTATTAATAGGTTTAAAATCCCAAGTGCCTGGAGAATTGCTTATCTGTTTTTTAACCGTATTATTATCTATAATTAATGTTCCCTTATCGTGACCACAAAAAAGAGTATTATCTATATTTTTTAATATCCAAACTTGTCCTTTTGTACCCGGAATAAAGTTAAAATTTGTTTGCTTTTTAATTTCTTTATAAAATAAACCTTGGTTGGTACCTAAGTATAAATAACCGTTATGTACTATAGATGTGTAAACAGTTCCTAACTTACCATCATTATCTGTAAACACGTTAAACCTAGACGAGTTATTTATAAAGTTAATACCATTATCCAAACCTAGCCAAACATTTTTAAAGCGGTCTTCAAACAAAGAAAGTACAGTATTATTACTTATTCCTTTTTGTCTATTAAGTTTATATTTTAAAGATCCGTCTTCATTTAAAAAATAAACACCATTAGATATTGTTCCTACAACTATACCATTATCTTTAAGTTTTATAGCATTGTAAACACTAATTTTATCAGTATTTAATGAGGTAATCCATTTTACAGGCTCTTCATTTTTAATGGTATAAAAACCATTATTTTCTGTAAGGTATAGTAATTGGTTATTTTGCTTTAGTATGGTAATTATTTTATTTTCTTTAAAAAAACTACTGTTACTTACTGGTTTTCTCTTTTCATTTTCAATTTTAAATAAACCAACACCCAATTCTTGATAATACAATGTATTGTCTACATATATCATTTTACCTATAGTAGCTTTAGCATCTATACGTTTTACTTCTTTTTTTTCTAGGTTGATTAAATATATTCTTGATAGTGATTGAAAAATTATCCAACCATCTATATTTTCTATGTTCCAAAACTGTTCACCGTCTACTAGTTGAAGATTTAAACTTTCTCTTAAAGAATAGTACTCTAATACACCTAAAGCATTTTTTTGCCAGTAACCAAAGTCCATAAAACTACCTGTAAAAACCTTGTCTCCAATAGCTTTTACAGAGCGTACAATAGAGTTATTGGGCACTGCATATAATTTCCATTCTGCACCGTTGTACTCTAATAACCCACCGTTATTTGCTATATAAATTAAGTTGTTTTGGTTTTGAGAAATATCCCAATTTTGGTTTTCTGCTGCATATTGTTGCGGAGTAATAATACTAATTGGTGGTAACTCCTGTGCTTTTAAAATAAAACACAATAAAAAAGGGAAAAAGACAACTATTTTTTTTGACAACATAAATGGTTTGGAAAGTATCATAAAATTGTATGCTACAATATACAATATTCTATGTTTTTTAGCACAAAAAACAAACTAGATTAGCGGTTAACTATAGTAAATTGTCTTTTTCATACTCTAAAACTTCATCAATAGATTTATGCTCCTCTAAAGAAACAAACGCAATGTGTTGTGCTTGTTTTTTAAACAAATTCCAATACACAACAACATAACCATTTATTGGTGATACATATACTCCTTTTTTAGCCTCTTCTAGCTCTTTTTTTGTTCTTTTATGCTCTGTATAAGTTACCCAAATAACTCTACTAAAGTCTACTTTATTAACTAATGTACCATAATAATTAGCTAATTTAAGTGCGGGTTGTTTACTTTCTAAATATTCATTTTTTACAGTGTTAACCAGTAAACTAACCTCTTTAAAAGATTTATCTTCTTCATTTAACGATATATCTTTTAACTCCCATTTATCATTTTTTTGCTCTACAAAATGTTTTAGCAAAGGGTATTCATTATCCTTAAAACTCAAGTGAAGCGTAAAGCTGTGGTAATACCCCAATTTATCTGTGTCTTCTTTAGCAAATAAATTTAAAAAAAATTGCTCTTTTTCTAGAACTTCGTTCTCTGTATAACTTTTATCAAAAATTAACTCTATAAAATTATAACTCCACTTTAAGTCAACCCCAAGAGGTTTCATTTTATCTGAAATTACTGCTTGTGTAGCCACAACTTGTTGTTTTTCTATATAGGTCTCATTAAAAGATAGTTCATTTGGATATACAGATGCAACATCTTTTTGTTCTACTATTTTACTTGCATCAAAAGTTAAATGCATTTCTACATTGGGGTTCCTTGCTTCATAAATTACAACAGTAAAGCAATTAGGGTTCATTGTAGCAGTATTAAAAAAACGCTCTAAATTTTTATATTTTAGAGTTGTACCATAATTGTTTTTTAAAAACAATTCTAAATTTTTAGCTGCACTTTTGTTAGATAAAATGTGCTTAAGTTTTACATACAAAAGTGTTACTACAACCACTACAATTATTAACGGTATTGTTTCTCTTATCATAGAAGTAAAAGTAATATTACGCTACAATAAATATGTAACGGTTTATAGGGATATTAAAAAAAATTATTTTTTTATACGTATTCCCGTACCAAAGTAAATGGTATTTTTTTTATCTACGGTAGATACCTTGTCGTTGTCTTTATTTCTTAACTCTGCGGTTTCCATAAGTACGCCAGAAAAATTACAAAAAAGCTCTAGGTGATCTTTTATTTTAAACTCGTAGCGTAACCCACCTAAAATAAGAGATACATTTATTTTTTTTGCTAAATCTTCTTCGTTATTAACAGGTAAGCCTTCTTGTATATTGGCTGTAAAACCGTCTAATTCTGTTACCAGTTTTAATCTAGATTTTTTAGAGATATGGTATTGTAAGTTAGACTTAGGAACGCCTAAATTATAAGACCATTTTGGGTGAAATTTACGGTAGTAACTAATAAAAGGTAATGGAAAAGAAATACCTCTGTTTTGCGAATAAGATACTCCTACTATTAAACGGTAAGGCTTATTAATAGTAGTATCATCACGTTTATCATTAATAAAAACTACATCACCTGCAAAGATAGCATCTTCAAAGGTAATTTTACTGCCTAAATTAGAGCTAAATCCGGGAGTAAAACGTACACCCAAACGCCAATCGTTTTTTAATTTTTTAATGTATGCTAGGTTAAACTCTAACATCTGAAAGTCCTGAATAATATCTGTATTAAACTTAGCAATTTCAGGATCAAAAGACATTTCTATATTGCTATAATCTAAACCTAACAAAAGGTAATTGCTATTTTTAAGTTCTATTGGGTAATTAACAGCTGCACGAGCTCTACTGTATCCAAAATTAGAGTTTCCTCTGGGTAAAACCTTATATTCTAATCTAGCAAAATCTGATATTTGTCCGGTTGCGGTTACAAAACACAAATAAAAAACAAATAACAGATATCTATACCTCATTCACTACAATTAAATTATTAATAATTATTAAAAAACTCTGCAAATTTACCAATAATTTAGGCAGTGCCCTATATATTATACTATTTAATTAGCTCTTTTTCTGCTATTGCTTTAGTATAATCTGCTTTAATAGTTGGGTGACTATTAAAAAACTTTTTACTGTTTTTACGTTTTAATGTAACCTCAACATCACCATTTTTTTTAGTATTTACGGCCGCAACCACAACAGTAAGGTTTTTTAGGCTTTTGTAATTTGCAAGTCCACCTCGTTTAATAATAAAGTTTTTTCTGGGTAAAACTAAATGTTCATAGGTAGCTGCAGATGCCGCACCTATTTTAAGTTCTGTTCCTACTTTAATCTCTGAATTTAAAGGTGTTGTGTTTGCGTGTAACGCTACAACCAAACACAAACTCATTACTAATGTTATAACTTTTTTCATATTTCTTAATTTTTAACCCTAAAAATAATCAATGACGTAATATTAAGCCAGTATTTTAAAGATACTTTAACAAAAAACAAAAGCACCGTAAAAACGGTGCTTTGTGTTCAAGATTTGGGGAAAACTAGTCGTATTATTATTTAGCAACAATTATAAAGTCAGATCTTCGGTTAACTAGGTGCTCTTGCTCTGAACATTTTACACCGTTGCTACATTTATTTTTAAGTTTTAATTCGCCAAAACCATTGGCACTTTCTATTCGGTCTATATCTACTCCCTTAGACACTAAATATCTTCGGGTAGATTTTGCTCTGTTGTCCGACAACTCTAAGTTATAAGCATCTTTACCCCTAGAGTCTGTATGCGATTCTATTTTTATTTTAGTCTTTGGAAACTCTTTTAAAACAAAAAGTACTTTTTGTAGTTCTATTTCTGCTCTTGGCGTAATATCGTATTTATCATAATCAAAATAAATAGGTTCTACATTAATTTTTTCTACGTTATCCTCTTTTACAATTAAACTCTCAAAAGGTGTTAAATATACTTTATTATTTAATGATGGTTCTTCTGGGTTTTCTTGAGTTGCTATTGTTATTGTTTTTTTAGAATACTTATCCTTAGCAAATACAATTTTACTTGTTTGGTTACAAGGTAAAATAAAATTATAATACCCATTAACATCTGTTTTACTATTTTGTATTAGCGTGTCATCTTCATCATAAATAGCAACTGATACTCGCTCTAATGGCTGTTTTGTAAGCTTATTATATACATTACCAGAATACTCTAAACAGTTTACAGGTTTTGCTCCTTCAAAATGATAAATATCATCATCTCCCATACCTCCATAACGGTTAGATGCTATGTAGCCGCTGTTTGAAGCCATTTCTCTAATAAAAGAAAAATCGTCCATATTACTGTTTATAGGTTTCCCCATATTTAATGGTAATGAGTACTCACTATTTGGTAGTATTTTAGACGCAAAAATATCTAAGCCGCCTAAACCATAATGTCCGTCTGATGAAAAATACAATTCGTCCTTATCTACAAAAGGAAACATTTCTCTACCCCTTGTATTTATAGTTGGCCCTAAATTAACAGGTTTACCAACTACGTCTCCAGATGCAGATAGCTCTACAACATAAATGTCACTAGAACCATAACCGCCATCCATATTAGATGTAAAGTAAAGGCGTTGCCCATCTGCACTTAATGCTGGGTGGCCACAAGAATAGTTTTTACTATTAAAGCTTAAAGACATAACGTTTATCAACTTATTATCTGCAATTGTACCCTTTAATATTTGCATATTAGACAACCCATCTGCATTGGCATTAAGTTTATTTTTTTTAATAAAATTACGGGTAAAATATACTGTTCTTCCATTATTAGAAATTGCTATGGTTGCGTCATGAAAACTAGACTCCATATTTTCTAAAAACTTTTCTGGTACAAAATCTTCTTGTTTAGGGTTTGTAAAATACAAATCTAAATACGGTTGTTTGTTCCAAGGGTAAAGTTTATTAGACTTAGCAGTGTCTCTTGCAGATGCAAATACCAATCCTCTTGAGTACATGGCAGGTGCAAAATCTGACTTTGAGCTATTAAAAGGCATATTTTTAATAGTGTATTTTGGTTTTGTCTTAGAAATACTATCTAAATACGCCTTTTGTAATAAAATCATTTTTAATTTGGTAGGATTGGTGTAATACTCTTTTAAAAGTTCATCTGCCCTATCTATATGCATACTAGCTTTTAAACTTTGTACCAATTTTATTAAGTTACTCTCTCCTACTTCTTTTCCTTTTATGCTATATAACTTACTATACCAATCTTTTGCATTTTGGTAATCGTTTATATTAAAATAACTATCTGCCAAACGTTGTATAACGTGTAACGATGGTTTTCTTTTTTCTGATGCTACACTTGAATATAATTTTATAGCTTCACTAAACTTAAAATCTTCAAAATATACATCTGCTCTATCTTCTTTACTTTGTGCTACAGATAATGAAGCAAAAAGTATACTTAAAATGAATAAACTTTTTTTCATATCTATATTTTTAAAAGAATCTTGGTGATAATGCTCTCTTTTTAGAATTGAAAACACTGTACTTTAAAATAACTTCATGAGAACCATTATTGTAATCTCCTAAGTCTGTTAACGTATAGTCATACGCATAACCAACAAATAACTCTTTAGTTATGTTAAAGCCTGCTAATGCACTAACGGCATCATCATAACGGTATGCTGCTCCAATACTAAATTTATCATTAATTAAAAAGTTACCAGAAACATCTACCGTTATTGGTGCTCCAGATACGTGTTTTGTTAAAATTGTTGGTTTAAATTTTAAATTACCAGACAAATCAAACACATAACCACCCATTACGTAGTACTGGCTTTTACGATCTGTAACAACCTCATCATTATCTTTTAAAACAGATGAATTAAAAAGGTTTTGGGTAGATACACCTGCGTACCATTTTGTACCGTACATAAATGCTCCTATACCTAAAACAGGACGTACATCTTTATTGTTTTCATTAAAAACAGGATCCATATTATCTTCATAAGATCCTTTAGACCAATCTATGTTTAAAATGTCTACACCAGCGTTTATACCTAATGATAATTTAGTGACATAACCTAAAGGCAGTTCATAAGCAAAATTACCATTTACAGTAATGTTGTTAGATGCTCCTAATTTATCATTAATTGCACTTAACCCTAAACCAACTTTTTCTCCAAACTTACCCTGTATTGAAAAAGACTGGTTACTTGGTGCCCCTTCTAAACCTACCCATTGGGAACGATGTAAAAAGGTAGCCTCTAACTTGCCACTTGTACCAGTGTAACCAGAGTTAAGCGCCATAGTGTTATGCATATATTGTGTATACTGTGGTGCTTGCTGTGCATTAGAAGCACATATGCCTAAAAAGCCAAGCGCAAGCAGTAATTGGTATTTTATATTTTTGGTTAATTTCATTGTAATATTCTTTTGGGGTTGTTGTGTAGGTTTTGTTTTATCTTGCTATTTGTAGCCAGCCTTTTAAGGTTCTGTTTAATTCTGGAATAGTAAGTATGTAGTAATACGTGCCAGACGGTAAATGATCTCCTTTACGTAAAACACCATTTACATTTGCTACACCATCCCAGTTATTGCTATAATTAACTGTTTCAAAAACTTGGTTTCCGTTTCTGTTAAATACTTGTAATGTATTAGAACTATAATCTTCTAAACACTGTACTTTAAAGAAATCGTTATACCCATCATTGTTTGGTGAAAACTCGTTGTAAACAAACAAGCAAAACTCTTCACCTAAAACCTCTCCACAACTAATAACACCTACGCTTAATATAGCTTCTTCTGAGGTGCAACCACTTGCACTATCATAAGTAACTGTAATTTCTGTGTTATTTAAATCGTCCCAAGTAACCGTTACAAAACTATCTGTACTTGTACCACCATCTGTAATTGTACCACCAGTAACTGTCCACACATAATTTTGCTTATCTGTTTCTGTGGTATACATATAACTATCTTCTAAACAAGCATCTTCAAAAATACCTGTAAGTGTAGCTTGCTCTGCTTCTTCTATTGTTGTTGTAATTGCTAATCTATCTTCACTCTCACAACCAGATGTTAAATTTGCTACATAATATGTTGTACCATCTACTATGGCCGTATCAGAAGAAAGCATTGTACCCCCTGTTTCTGCATCATAAAAAACAACAGCGGTTTCGTTTATCTGTATATCTGCCAAGGTAGCATTACTTGTACTACAAAATTCTTGTGCAGTACTACTAGTTGTTGGTGCAGGCTGCGTAAAGGTTACTGTAATAGCTAGTCTTTCACTACTTTCACAACCGTTTTCTGTATTAGCAACATAGTATGTTGCACCATCTACTAAAGCTGTAGAAGGGTCTAACATTGTGCCTCCTGTTTCCGCATCATAAAAAACAACAGCGGTTTCATTTACCTGAATATCTCCAACTACCGGATTATTTGCTTCACAAAAAACTTGTGTAGTGCTTGTTGTGGTTGGTGCAGGAGTATCTAAAATTGAAACCGTTATTTGTACACGTGGTAATACAGATAAAGGAACATCTAAAAGTCCTACATAGTATGTGCCACCATCTGTTAGAGCTGCATTAGCATCTACTGTAGCACTACCTAAAAGACTATCAAAAAATACAACATTATTACCATTTACATCTAAATCTAATAAAGTTGCATTATCTGATGCACAAAAAACCTGATTTAAATTATCTAGTATAAACTCTGGTATTGTTACTGTAACATCATCTGTAATGCTACACAAACCGCCAGATATAAAAATTTCTAATACATTATCTATATCAGATAAAAGATCTGTACCGTCTACTGCAATACTAAAATCTAAGTTAGCGTCTAATATGCCTGTATAAGTTGTACCATTTATAGCTACAGTAACTTCATCTCCTACATTAACGTCTCCTGTTACAGAACCAGTAATGTCTGTGGTTGGGTTTACCTGAAAAATAGTAATTAAGTTAGCTAAGCTAATGTTGGTGTCTAGAGTAACGTCTACAGCTGTATTAGAAGAATCTACAATAGTTACAGCTACAGGTTTTAAATCGCCATCTACATTTTTACAACCTGCAATATTATCTGTACTACCTACATAGTAAGTATACGGACTATTAACGTCTGTTAAGCCTGTAATGGTTAAAACTCCGTTTTCATCTATATTGTATGTTGCTCCGTTTACAACCATACCGTTAGTAATTGGCATTGTTTCTGCACTGTCTAAAAACCAATTGTATGTTGCATCTATAGCACTAGAAGGTACTAATACCACACTACTTTGTGAGCAAATAGGGTTTTCATTACCAATTACAGTAATATCTGCTGCAGTAGGTATTTCCATTACAGTTACAGGAACCTCTACTCTTGGAGATTCTTCTGTACAACCTACATATGCAGAAGCTACATAATAAGTGGTACTTGTATTTAAAGCTGGTGTTGTAAATGTATCACCAGAATTGGTTGTTGCTAACAAATTACCATCTGTTTCTGCATCATACCAACGTAATTCTACAGCTGCGCCATTTGCTGTTGCTGTTATTTCTGCTGTAGAGCCACTACATATACTAATATCTGTAGATGAGTCTGTAAATACTGGTTGTTCTGGTGCTCTATAAATATCATAAAGTCTAATTTGCTGACTAACTGCAACGTTTAACAAAGAAGCCAAACTAATAGTAACTCTATTAACAGAAGCACTAGGCTTAAACGCTACTACTGTACTATTACCATTTTGCAATAGACCTAATAAATCTAAAGATAATAAACTAGATATGTTAGATGAGTATACTTCTTGTACACCATTGCTTGCTGTAATATTAATATTATTTAGTAACCCTAAGCTAACTAGAGAAGGATCTACTGCCAAACGCACATATATTACATCATCTGTACCAGAATCTGCGTCAAAATAAATAGTTTGCTGTATGCTTGCTGCAACATCTAAAACTCCTAAACCTAACTCTGCAAAAGTGGATACATCACCATCTATAGCAAAATTTGGATTTGTTACTCCTGCTCCTCCTAAATTTAAAAGGTCTAAAGAAATACCATTACCGCTAAAAGAAGTATAACTTGGTAATCCGCAATCTCCTGTTCCTGTTGTGTAATAAGATTCATACACACCTAACTGTCTGGTATTGTTTAACCCTATTAGAGATCCTATACTATTTTCAATTCGTATTCTATTGTACTCTTGGCCTGGTGTAACAGCCAAAAAGTAATCGTTATCTTTATCTACTACAACACGTAAATCTTCTGTAGAGAATCCGTTTGCTTCTGTAGATTGTTTTTCTAATACTGTAACAGCATTGTTTTGCGCTTTTACAGTAAACTCTTGATTACCAATAAGTAAAATACCTGCAATGTCTGACAATAGGCCTCCTAAGCTACCTCCTAACAAACTAGGCAACAAATCGTCTTGAGTTTCTATTTTGGTAAAACTTGTAGTATTTGCTGGTAAGTTGCTTGGGTACTGAAGTTCTAAATACCCTGAGTACGCTCCAATACCTACAAGTATTCCGGAACTAGCATTTATGTCTGCTTTGGTTAATAAATTACCATCTACAGCGTTATTGGCATTGTCTACCCTATCTTGTATAGGAACTGCTGTAGCGTAATTTTTTGTTTGTGATTTAAGATTTGTAATACTAACGAGTAGTAGTGTTACAAAAATGAGTCTAATTTTTTGGGGTAAAATTAATTTCATTTAGTAAAATTTTGGTTAAGTTTCAATTTGGTACAATTATAACGTAACCTTGCGTATATGTATTCTCCACTTATTGTATTTACTCGATGAAATACACCCCATTTCGATGAAATACATAAAATTTTAAGAAATTGAAGATTATGCAAACGTTTGCAGTAATCTTTAAAAATAACTCAATTCCCTATAAATTAACTATTTGTAAAATATTGTAACAAAAAAACACTTTTAAAACAATCTCAATTGTCTTAAAAGTGTTATCTAAAAAAGATAATTTTAACCTAAAAATATCTTACTTATAATATAACTGTGTAAAGTATAATTTTCCATTTTCATCAGCTTTAATATTTATAGCTGTGTATGTAAAATCTCCTTCCATTACTTTTTTGTGAGTTGGACTATTAATCCAAGCTTTAACTACACCGTTTGCTGTTTTAAAATCTTTAGCTAAGTTTTCTGAAACAAAATCTGCTTTTGCCTCTACTGCTAAATTAGATGCACGTAAATCAAAATTATCGTGGCTAATTTTACCAGCCTCAATCATATAATCATTATGCTGTGCAGCATAACCGTATGCCACTTTACCATATTCTAAAGTATTTAAACCTTGAGAAGATCTGTACTCATTTACCAATTCTATAACTTCTTTCTCTAATTCACTAGACGTATCTACTTGTGCATAAATTGCATCTTCTTGCTCAATGCTCTCTGTAGTACAAGAAGTCATTGTTATAAATAAAGCTAAAAGTCCTAATGGTAAAAATTTAAATTTTGACATGGTAATAAACATTTGTAGGTTAAATCTGGGACAAAGTTACCACGCCTTTTAAGCCTTTTTTCTAATTTTCAATTGAACGGATAGTTTTAAACGGTGAACTGCAGAAAAGTGTATTTAAATCATTTTAAAAAAAAGCAGTCAAAAAATTTCATCCTAAAAACGTGCAGATTATCTAGGGTTAACAGCATTTTTATCACTATTAAAAAAGTTAAAAAGAGAATACATTTTTATTCTCTATAGTAATTATATACTTTTAGATCTGAACTCAACTACAACTCAAAAAATGAAAAAATTAGCTTACCTAAAAGTCGTTACCGTTTTAGCGGTATTTAGTTTTACTACACAAACAAAAGCTCAAGATTTAAAAATTGCTGTAGATACTACGGTAGTAACAAACCACACTGCTACAATTAACAACACTAAACTTACCTATAAGGCCACTACTGGTACACAACCTGTTTGGGATAAACAAGATAATGTGGTTGCCACGTTATTTTATACCTATTATAAAAGAACAAATGTTAGTAAAGGAGAAGAACGCCCCTTGGTAATATCTTTTAATGGTGGTCCTGGATCTGCATCTGTCTGGATGCACATTGCATATACTGGACCTAAAATTTTAAATATTGATGACGAGGGTTACCCTGTACAGCCCTATGGTATTAAAGATAATCCGTATTCTATTTTAGACGTAGCAGATATTGTTTACGTAAACCCTGTTAATACGGGTTACTCTAGAATGGTTGCCCAAAAAGATGGGAAAATGCCAGACCGCAAACAGTTTTTTGGTATTAATGCAGATATTAAATACTTGGCTGCTTGGGTAAATACATTTGTTACACGTAATAATAGGTGGCAATCTCCTAAATATATTATTGGTGAGAGTTATGGCGGTACTCGCGTGTCTGGTTTAGCATTAGAACTACAAGAGTCTCAATGGATGTATTTAAATGGTGTAATTATGGTATCACCAGCAGATTATAAAATATACAACGCAGACGGACCTTTATCTTCTGGTATAAACTTACCTTATTTTACTGCTGCTGCTTGGCACCATAAAATGTTACCTACCGCTTTACAACAAAAAGACTTGTTAGAAGTATTACCAGAAGTAGAACAATATACTATAGACAAGCTTATGCCTGCCATTGCAAGAGGCGGATTTATAACAGATGCCGAGAAGCAAGATGTTGCAGAAAAAATGGCATACTACTCTGGTATGTCTAAAAAAGCAATTTTAGACCATAACTTAATGGTACCTACTTCTTTTTTCTGGAAAGATTTACTGCGCAATAAAAGCGGACATACCATTGGCCGTTTAGACTCTAGATATTTAGGTATAGACAAAATGGCTGCTGGTACAAAGCCCGATTATAATGCAGAAATTACCTCTTGGTTACACTCTTTTACACCTGCAATTAACTTTTACCTTAGAGAACACTTAAACTTTAAAACAGACCTTAAGTACAATATGTTTGGTAGTGTTCACCCTTGGGACAATAGCAATAATAATGTTAGAGAAGGTTTACGCAAAGCAATGGCAGAAAACCCATACCTAAAAGTATTGTACCAAACTGGATATTATGATGGTGCTACAACCTACTTTACCTCTAAATATAGTATGTGGCAAACAGACCCTAGCGGAAAACTAAAAGACAGGTTTACTTTTAAGGGCTACAGAAGCGGACATATGATGTACTTGCGTAAAGAAGATTTAAAATCTGCTAACCAAGACATAAGGGCTTTTATTAAAAACAGTGCTGCTAATGGTAAAGCTGCTAAGTATTAGAGTTTGTAGTGATATTAAATAATTTTAGTTGGTTTAACGGCACAAGCAAGATGCTTGCGCTAGCGGGGGAATTAAAGAATCTTTTTCAGTTCTGAAAAGCCTTTTATTATTTTAGAAAAGGATTTTGGAATTTTTTATAATGATAATTCAATAATAAAAAAGTCTATCGCTAACCAAACCCTTTGGAATTTACCATTAACTTCATTCGGAAAACCTGCTTATGAATTTGAAA
Organism: Cellulophaga lytica DSM 7489; assembly: GCF_000190595.1. Classification (NCBI taxonomy): domain Bacteria; kingdom Pseudomonadati; phylum Bacteroidota; class Flavobacteriia; order Flavobacteriales; family Flavobacteriaceae; genus Cellulophaga; species Cellulophaga lytica. Next base: position 3,725,217 of record NC_015167.1, read on the forward strand.
TTGATCAAATAGATAAAGTCCTAGGAGTTAATGAAAACAATTTGTGGGTGCTTTCTAAAGGTGGTCGTTTAATTACTGTTTCTATTAAAACAGGAAATATAGTTCACAAATTCTCTACCCAAGAGAGCGATTTAAATTTTGGTTACAAAACGACAATAAAAGGCACTTCTTTTTTTGTGAATAATAGTGATAATAATCTTTATTGTATGTCTGCAAATTATTTTCAAAAAATAAATACCCAAACTTATGAGATTGAAGAATCCTTCAACTTTAGAGAGGCTGATTTTTCTGGAATGGGAACATACAAGAATATTTATTCCCCCTTACTACAAGGTAACTACTTCACTTTTTTAGGTGAAAAACTATATGGAGATGGAGTTCGCTATATTGGTCTTTATGATTATAATAGAAAAAGATTAATATGGGAATACGAGATTATCTCTAAAGAAGATTTTATGAATGGTAATAAACTAATAAGCCCGGAACCCGTTTATTTCTCCAATGAAAAATTATTTGTAAAAGATTTTAAAAATAATCTTCATATCTTAAAAAAAGAAGAAATTGATTTAATTTAGTTGGTTTAACGGCACAAGCAAGATGCTTGCGCTAGCGGGGTTATCAACTAATCTGTATTATTAGCCCTAGTAACATATAGAATTTATTTCTTCTACTATTTGTGGATTTACATTAGATTTAAAATAGCAATTAACTTCATCTGGGAGAATATCAATTAAAAGTAGTTGAGTTTCATTTATTTCCTCCTCTTCAAAAATACTACTTGAAGGGTCAAATAAATTGTCAATGATATGATAATTTAGTTCTTTTACTTCAATTTCCCCTCTATTAACCTTTGTAATTAATTTATCATTATCAGAATATATTGCTGCCATCTTAGTTAAATATTCAATTTGCCCTGATTTCAACAGAAATATTAAACGTAAACGACGTAGATTTTCATTTGCCTTTATTTCTTTGCTAGTTAAAAATTCAGAAATTGTTTCATCTAATAATCTTGATTGTTCAAATGCTTTTGCGCAAGTCGATACATTTGATATATATTCAGAGTTAACTTGCTCTAAATCCAAATATTTTACATTTTTTTTGCAAGCGGTAAAAATAACTAGCATTAATAATATCTTTATCTTCATTTTTTTGGAAATTTTATTCTTCTCAATATTAAACCGTTTTCTTCAGCTAACGCGATCGTCACGCTCGTGGCTTAAAGAGTAGGCAAATAAGCAAAATAGTTGCGCTAGCTGAAGAAACTAATTTACTATAATTAAATAAAAAAATAACTCTTAAAAATTATCAGTATCAGCTTAATAGCTACAAAACCCTTACCATTGTTAATAAGTAGTGCTTGGTAGTAAAGTAAAAAAGGGATAATCATTCTATTTTTGCGATCTCTTTGTAAAATAAATTATGCGATATTTAGAAGTTGGCGATAAGCTTTTTAATGTAAAACGAGACGGTTTTAACGACTTTGCACGTTACTCTTTCTCTGAGGTTGTTTCTCTTACCAAAACCTTAGCTGTTTTAAAAAACGGTGTTAGATTGGTAAATCAGCCTCGTAAATCTTATATTATTAGTGATGTTGGCTATCCGGTTTCTAAAAACAAAGGTGCACATTGGCATATTGTAACTATAGAAGCCATTAGAGATGCACAAGTAGAGAATGCCAAAATTGAAGCCCATGACTGGTTTCATGAAAAGCAATTTACTTTAAAAGAAATTATGTTTATTCACAGAAAGTTTAAAGAATTAGAAAAGCATTTAGAATAACCTAAATGCTTTTTTGTTTACTGTAATAATAAGCTAAACTACCTCTTTACGCCATTGCAGTAGTGTTTTTACTAATAATACACTTACAACTCCCATTAATGCCAATATTAGTATTTCTGATATGTTTTTAGCCTCATAAAATATAGCTGTTATAAAATGGTATACATTAAAAATACCTAATAAAATTGCCCATATTATAGAGGTTAATCTAAACCATTGTTTAGATACTTCTAATGTTGCTATGCAAAAAAGCATTGCAATGCCTTCAAAAAATATACGGTACAAGTGGTGATCTACTGGTACATCTCCTGTAGCACCTTCTATCATTAAACTCTCATTATAATACACGCCAAATAAACCGTAAACGTGGTGTATAATAAAGCCTACTACTATTAATAGCCAGAATATTGAAATTTTTGTTCTCATAAATTTTATTTTCTTAGATTGATCTTCTCCTGTTTCTAATTGATTTTCTTGTTCTTTTCTTTGCTCTAAAACTGTTTTCTGGTATTCTGCTACTAGTTTAGCGTGACTAACCTTTGGTACTTTACGCTCTAACTTAAAATATATAGCCAAAGCCACCGAAGCTAACACCAACCAAAAGGCATCTATTGTAAAAACATCTAATTGATTGTTTGCAAAGGTTTTCCAAAACCAATTGCCAGATACCAAGCCATTAATTATTGGTATTAAAAATCCTAAAATACTGCCCCATAACAAACTGTATTTGTTGGTAATGTAATTGTCTCTTTTACTTTTAAAGTAAATGGTTAACAATAGCCAACCCACAAAAAACACTACATATAAAATAGTTTGTCTGCTAGCATCTAAGTCTCTTGGTAGTAGTTTAGATGCTATAAAAGACAATGCTGTTATAGGAAACATACTTAAACATATGGCCAAATACACGTGCCCTACTCGCCTATTATACAATTGCTTTGCTGCAGATATATTTTTTTTATTACGTGCCTCTAACCAAATAAGTACACCAGATATAATTACAAAACAAGTGATTAATGCTAGTATAAAGTATATTACCTTTAAGTACATACCACCAAAATCTCCAAAGTGCAGTTTACGTATAGTAAGTTCTACATCTTCTACATAGCTGTTTACATAAGGACTTTTTTCAGATTCTATAGTATTAGTAGCCATTTTATAAACAACTCTTCCGTTACCTAAAAACTTTTCTTTAGAGCCTAATAAACCATCAACCTGAAACATCATAGTTGTTGCTCCGTAGCTCTTAATATAAATTTGCTGTGCCGTAAAGTTTTCCCATTTTTTATCGGCCTTAGCCATAAAAGAATTTACGTCTAAAACAGTATCTAACTTTTCTTCTAACGGATAAGTTTTCATCATTGGACGTATATCCTCTAAAAGCTTATCTTGGTTATTATTATACACATAATTTGCTGGTAACAACACAAAAATAGACATACATAAAAAACAACTTGTAACTGCATATACAAACTGAAAAGGCAAACCTATTACGCCTAATGCCGTGTGTGCATCTGTCCAAACCATTTTTAATTTTGCCTTGGGTCTAAAAACATAAAAGTTAGACACCATTTTTTTCCAATGCACAATAACCCCTGTTATTATAGCAAATAAAAAAAACAATGCTACAAAACCTGCTATGTAAATACCTATTGTTGGTAATTGATGAAAAAAATGCAACCTGTACAATAGCTCTCCTACACTATAAAAAGAATAATACTCACTTATTTTATAGGTTTCTTGATCTGCATAAAAATAAGTTGGTTTTTCTGGTATATTTACTACTGTAGTATCTTGGGAGTCTGTTAGCTGTACATAAATGTCTTTTTTAGCATCTGCTGGTATTATGCGTATGTCTCTACCATAAAGTGTATGGCCTTCTGCCTCTATACTTTTTATAAGCCTATTAAAATCTATATCTTCAGGAGCTAAAATTTCTGCTGTGTTTCCTTTTTCCCAAGCAGTAATTTCATCCTTAATAAGCGCAAAGGATCCTGCAAAAAATATAATATATAAGGCTACACTAATTACAATACCACTAACGGTATGTGTATGAAAAAAAACATTGTAATTACGTTTACTCATTATATTAAAGGGGAATTAAGTTTTCCAAAATAAATTGCTAGTGCTAAAAGTAGACTTAGACCTAAATATACTAGCCAAACCAACCATCCGTTTTTAAATAAAAAAGGAACAATCATTAATGCACCCCAAACTATAAATATGGTATATATAGACGTTGCCAATACTATTTTAGGGTTTGGTAACCATAATGCTAATGCTATATGTACTAATGATGTTACAATATAACCACCAACAATACCTGCAGATATTTTTGCAAATTGCTGCCAAGGATTTGTTGTTAAATATTTAGAATTTGCCGGCATAGTTTATAATGATTTTTCTAATAAAAAGGCTACTAAAAAAAGTAGTGTTAGTAATTTGTAGTTTACAATTTTTAAAGGAGCTAATAGCACTATTAAGCTCCAACTTAGCATTAAAAGAATTGTAAAAATTATAAATCCTGCTCCCAACCCAAATGTATAAATAGCTAAAAACAAACCGAATACAAAAAGTACAATTGCTGCTATTTTTACACTTTTTTGTTTGTTATGTAACCAAAATAATAGTTTAAATTCTTTTGTAATTACAGCACGTTTAGAGGTGCTATAATGCAACAAACAAGCAAGGGTGGTTACTAAAATTAATACGGTCATTTTTTATTTTTTTTTAATGTAAACATCCTAGCCTGGTACAGCTCCAGACTAAGATGTTACTGCAAAAATCCAACTTAAACTATTTTTAAAACTTATATGTGAAGTTTGCTAATAATGCTCTTGGCTGTTGTGGTGTAATGGTTGTCCACCCTTTGTAATATGTTTCATTAAACATATTATTAAGTTTTAATCCTACCCTGTATTTATCTGCTTGGTAAAAAACTGATGAATTGTATATAGTGTAGCTAGGCAAATCAAAAGTACCTCCTGGTCCATAATTAATAATAGAACTTTCACTAGCTCCGTTTAAACCAAAACCTAGTCCAAAACCTTCTAAACTTCCCACCTGAAACTCATAATTTGCCCAAAGGTTGTAAAGAGTTTCTGCTCCAGATTCTAAAGGTCTTGTACCTGCTAATATTGCATTATCAGTCTTTGTAATTTCACTATCGTTATTACTAAAACCGGCCTTTATATTTAAACCATTAATTGGGTTTGCATTAATTTCTATCTCTATACCTGTACTTTCTACTTCACCGTCTTGTATTTTATTAAATGCAGATGTTGGATCTGTCATTACTTTATCAGACACTGTAATGTCATAATAACTAACTGTAGCATTTAATTTACCGTTAAATAGGTTTGTTTTTATACCAAACTCTAATTGGTTTGCTTGTTCTGGATCAAAAGATTTTAGCGTTTGCGGGCCATCTGCTGGGTCACCTACTAAACTAGGCGCAATATTTGTAAATCCGTTTTGGTAATTGGCAAAAACCGATAATTTATCTAGTATTGGTTGGTACAACACACCAAACTTAGGAGAAAAAGCTGTTTGTGCATAGTCATCTGCATCTGTAGTTACATCATCTTCATTATCAAACCTATCTACACGTAAGCTTGCCATTGCAGATAAAGCTGGTGTAATATTTAATACATCAGACACGTAAGCACTATAAGTACTTGTTTTAGATTTTATATTGTTTGTTGTTTGTGCTGCTAAAACAGACAATACTCCTGCTTCTGTTAATGGGTAAGTATCTGTTTCTACTTCTGGTGTAAAAGGGTTATCACCGTTTGTATCTCCGTTTGGTAATACGTTACCGTAAAAAGAAAAACCAGAACTTTGGTCTATGTTTGTTGCTTGGTAATAATCTAAACCTGCAACGACTCTGTTACGTAATGTTCCTAGTTTAAAGTCTCCAATAAAGTTTTGTTGTATGTCCGTAGTATTTGTTTTTCCATTTTCTTTATTTATCATTCTAGAAAATGTATTAGGCTCTAAAATTCCGTACTCATATAAATAAGAGTAATATCCGTTAGAAGAGGTATTACTTTTAGACAAAATAGTTTGTGATTGCCAAGTGTCAGACAATTTATAATCCATTTCTACTCTGTAGTTAGATGTAGGATTCTCTATAGACAAATCATTAGAAGTGTATGATAATTTATTATTGTAGCCCAACTCTGAAATACTAGAAGATGCAGATGGTGCTGCTCTGTTTAAAAATAACGAAGTGGCATTTGTTTGCTCTGCTTCTGTAATTTCTGCATACAATGAAAATGATAATTTATTATTTACACGGTATGATAAAGATGGTGCTACAAAAAACGACTTTTTAAAACCTGCATCCTGAAAGCTATCTTCTGTGTGGTAAGCTGTATTTAGCCTAAAATAGATGTCATTATTTTTATCTAAAGCAGTATTAAAATCTGCAGAAAGTACTGTTAAACCGTAAGAACCTGCTGTAAGAGATACTTCACCACCATAACCTTTGTATGGCTTTTTAGTAACTGTATTAATTAAACCTCCGTAAGATGTTACAGAACTACCAAACAATGTAGCAGATGGTCCTTTTATAACCTCTATACGCTCTATATTTGCTGCATTTATTGTTCCATTTGTTAAGCCAGGCATACCGTTTACCAATTGTGGCTGCACGCTAAAACCACGAATACTGTAGTATCCAGATCCGTCTCCTCCGCGGCCTGTAGAGCTCCATAACTTGTCTACACCAACTGCATTTTTTAGAGCATCATCAAACTTTGTTGTTATTTGAGACACTAATAAATCTGAGGTTATTGTACTGTAAACCTGTGTATTTTCTAAATCTTTCAAAGGTAATTTTGCTACATAGGCTGTTTCTTTTCTAGAAAACTTATTTCTACGTTCTCCATTAACAACTACCTCTTTTAAAATTTCGTTTCCTTCATATAGTTGTACTATCTCTAATGTATTTTCTGTGTTTGCAGTAATTGTAACCTGCAGTTCTTTAGTTTTATAACCTAAGTAAGATACAAGAACCGTGTAAGTGCCAGATTCTAAATTTGCTATACTAAATGCACCATCAAAATTAGTTTGTGCTCCTAAAGCTGTTCCTTTTACTAATACATTTACACCCATTAAAGGGGTATTATCTACGTCTGTTACTTTACCTGTTAGTGTAGTGTTTTGTGCTGTAGCTGCAATTGTTGCTACCAATAACATTACTAAGGTCATTAAATTTTTCATTATTCTTATTTAGATTGATTTAAAATAATTTTGTGTTGCAAACTTAAATCAGGATTAGTTACAAACCAAGAATTATTTTTATTAATTCTAAATAAACTTAAGGAGAGGGAGTTAACATCGATATTAAAATAAAAAGGTGAAAATTTAGGGTTTTAACACTATCATTATTTGCTATTAAGTAACTTTGATGTTACTATGATTGAAGAATTAAAAAATAGCTACGGCACTTTATTTGAAGACCAATTACTACAAGAAATTCTTGAAGTGGCTACTTATAAAGAAGTTCCTGAGGGTTTTAAACTTATAGAAATTGGCGACTACGTAAAGTCTATGCCCTTACTTGTATCTGGTGCCATAAAAATACTTAGAGAAGATACTGAAGGAGATGAGCTACTACTCTACTACCTAGAAAAAGGAGAAACTTGTACTATGACAATGGCTTGTTGTATGGGGCAAAAAAAGAGTGAAATTAGAGCTATTGCAGAAACAGATGCTAAGTTAATTATGGTTCCTATAGAAAAAATGGAAATTTGGACATCTAAATACAAATCTTGGAGAGATTTTGTTTTTGAAAGTTATCATAACCGTATTAATGAGTTGCTACTTACCGTAGATAGTGTTGCTTTTTTAAAAATGGATGAACGTTTACTAAATTACTTAAGAGAAAAGGTAAGGGTAACTAATAGTTCTATTATTAAAAATACGCATCAGGAAATTGCGTATGATCTACATAGTTCTAGAGTGGTGATTTCTAGATTACTAAAGAAGTTAGAAAAGTTAGAAAAAATAGAATTACACAGAAATCACATAAAAATTATAAACATTAGTTAAATGTAACCTAAGTTACTGTTGTACAAATTAATAACTCATAAGTTTGTAGTCCAAATTAAACTACAATGTTATGATTATAGAACAAATATACACAGGTTGCCTATCACAAGGGGCATATTATATAGAGAGTAATGGTGAAGCGGCTATTATAGATCCTTTAAGAGAAACTTCTCCTTACACTAAAAGAGCAGAAGAAAATAATGCTACTATTAAATACATTTTTGAAACTCATTTTCACGCAGATTTTGTTAGTGGACACGTTACATTAGCTCAAAAAACTGGAGCTCCTATTGTATACGGACCTAAAGCAGATCCTACATTTGATGCTATTATTGCTAAAGACAATCAGGAATTTAAAGTTGGTGATATAACCATTATAGCCTTACACACGCCTGGCCATACTATGGAAAGTACTACGTATCTTTTAAAGGATGAAAACGGAAACGACCACGCTATTTTTAGTGGTGACACTCTATTTTTAGGTGATGTAGGTAGGCCAGATTTAGCACAAAAAGCAGGCGAAATTACAGAAGAAGACTTGGCAGGCTTTTTATACGACAGTTTACGAAACAAAATTATGCCTTTAGCAGATTCTATTTTAGTATATCCTGCACACGGGGCTGGGTCTGCCTGCGGAAAAAATTTAAGTAAAGACACAGTTGACACTTTAGGGAACCAAAAAAAGACAAATTATGCCTTACGTGAAAATATGACTAAGGAAGAGTTTATAAAAGAGGTTACAGATGGTTTACTACCTCCTCCTGAGTATTTTCCTTTAAATGTAAAAATGAACAAAGAAGGGTATGATGATATAGCAAATATTATAAAACGTGGCACAATAGAATTAGACCCAGATATGGTAGAGGCATTAGCTAACAATACTGGCGCCATAATTTTAGATGTAAGACACCAAGATGAATTTGCCAAAGGCCATATTCCCAGATCTATTTTTATTGGTTTAAATGGTAGTTTTGCTCCTTGGGTAGGTGCACTAATTGCAGATGTAGAGCAACCTATAATACTAATTGCTCCAGAGGGTAAAGAAGAAGAAACAGTCACTAGATTATCTAGAGTTGGTTTTGATAATACGCTTGGATACCTAAAAGGCGGATTTAACGCTTGGAAAAAAGCTGCTAAAGAGTATGATACTGTTAGCTGTACAACAGCAGAAAAGCTAAGTAACGAGGTAAAAGATTCTACAAAAATTTACGATGTTAGAAAGGAAAGCGAATTTTTATCTGAGCACGTAATTAACGCAGTTAATACTCCTTTAGATTTTATTAATAAATACCTTAAAAAGTACCCTGCTAACAACAACTTTTACATACACTGTGCTAGTGGTTACAGAAGTATGGTAGCCGCTTCTATATTAAAAAGTAGAGGCATACATAACCTTATTAATGTAAACGGAGGTATTGCTGCCTTAAAGGAAACAAAAATACCAATAAGCAACTACGTTTGCCCATCTACTTTATAAAAACACAAAAGCTAAAACACTAATTAATTAGTGTTTTAGCTTTTTTTTATTTACTAATTTCCCTTTATACGCTCCCATAAATCAGTTAGTAATTTTTTAGCCTGAGTTCTATTTTTTGGAATTTCACTAAAAGAAATACTTCCATTACCATATTTATGTATTTGATACCTAAACACAAAATCTTGATCATTATAATCTAAACCTAGTGTACCAAAACGTAAATCGTTATAATATAAAAAGTCCTTGTATGTATCAATAGTATACCATCCTTTACTAATGGCAATCATACGTTGCATTTTTGGGTTATCTTTTAAATCGTTTACTAAAAAATGATTTTTATTATACCTAGAAAACAAAATAGGCTTGGTGTCAAAAAAAGAATAATGGCCAATGTAAAATGCATCTTCAGTCTCTACATTTGCTGTCCATAAAATAGTATTTAAAGCAGATGGTTTTGTTTCTATTTGTGAGTATACTATATTTTGTTCTTCTAATTGTTTTTTAAATTGATAAAAAGCAACACCCTTTAAAGCAAAGGTTAATAGTAAATAACTACTACTTATTATTAAACCTAATCTATTATATTTTTTACGCTTTAAGCTTTCTTTTTTCTGAAACATTGTTAGAATTACAAACACCAAAAAAGGAACTGTATACAATGGGTCTATAACAAAAATAGTTTTAAATGCTAGTCGGTTATTTAATGGCCAAAACAACTGTGTTCCCCAAGTTGTATGTGCATCTAAAATTGGATGCGTTACAAATGCTAAAAAGAAAAGCCAACACCAACCTCTAAAATCTTTATACTTCTCATACCTTGTAACTAACCACGCAAAAATTGGGGCAAATACTACAGAAAATAATACAGAGTGTGTAAAACCACGGTGTATTTCTAAGCCCGTAACAGTATCTGTATAGAAAGATGCAAAGGTGTCTAAATCTGGTATTGTACCTGCAATTGCGCCATAAAGCATTGCCTTATTTCCTATTTTTTTTCCTAAAACAGCCTCTCCTACTGCTGCTCCTAATACTATTTGCGTTAAAGAATCCATATATAAATTATAGCTACACAAAACTACATCTTTAAAATTATAAAGTATATTTATAAGCAGAAGTAAAGCATAACTATTACATTTAGGCGCTGCATTAAATATATTCTACTCTTGGTAACCTAAGTTACTTTCTATTATTGTGAAATGAAGTTTCTTTGCAACGCATCAAATAATTATTAAAATTTAAAATGGAATTAATTTTACAACCTTGGCCTTGGTATGTGTCTGGCCCGCTAATTGCTTTAGTGCTGTTTTTACTACTTTTTGCGGGTAAAAACTTTGGTATGTCTAGCAACTTAAGAACTCTTTGTACGATTTGTGGAGCAGATAAAAAATCGGACTTTTTTAAGTTTAATTGGAAAAGTCAAAAATGGAACTTAGTTGTAATGATTGGAGCCATTATTGGTGGCTTTATAGGAGCAAACTTTTTAACAGAATCTACAGCTGTAGCCATAAACCCAGAAACTGTAGAGCAATTACAAGAATTGGGCTTTTCTAGCGCAGGAAATGCGTATTTACCAACAGAACTATATGGTTTAGAAGCATTAACAGATATAAAAAGTATTTTAATTTTAGCCATAGGCGGGCTCCTAGTTGGTTTTGGAACAAGGTATGCTGGTGGCTGTACATCTGGGCACGCAATATCTGGTTTAAGTAACTTACAACTACCTTCTTTAATAGCTGTTATTGGCTTTTTTATTGGCGGTTTATTTATGATTCACGTTTTATACCCTTTAATATTTTAAGCTATGAGAACATTTATATATTTACTTATTGGAATATTGTTTGGTATAACAATGTTTAAGTCTGAAGCAGCTTCTTGGTTTCGTATCTATGAAATGTTTCAAATGCAATCTTTTCATATGTATGGCATTATAGGCTCTGCTGTTGGGCTTGGTGTTGTAATTACGTACCTTATTAAGCGTTTTAAAGTAAAATCTGCTTATGGAGAAGAAATAAAATTTATTCCTAAAAACAAAAGCGTTAGCAGATACCTTTTTGGCGGCATTATTTTTGGACTTGGTTGGGCTTTAGCTGGCGCATGTCCTGGCCCAATGTTTACTTTAGTAGGTGCTGGTTTTGCTCCTATTTTAATTGTAATAGTTTTTGCCGTGTTAGGTACATTTTTATATGGTATTGTAAGAGATAAATTACCCCATTAAAAATGCTGTATAAACCAGTATACAAGACACAAAAAAGGCTTCATTTTACAATGAAGCCTTTTTTAGTTTAAAAATTAAGAGGGTGTTTTTACTCTTTATCCAAAACTAAATGCTCTATAAAAAATTCCATCATTCTTCTGGTATCCATAGCTGTATGTCCTTTATCCGGACCAATTTGCACTTCAAAACTCTTACCAGCATCTTGCAATGCTTTTATAAATTGTAATGAGTTTGCTGGGTGTACATTGTTATCACTAGTACCAAAGAAAATCATTAATTCTCCTTCTAAATCTTTAGCCATAGTAATTAAGCTACTTGCCTCATATCCTTTTTTATTTTCATCTAACAAGCCCATATAACGCTCTGTATACACATTGTCATAATTGCGCCAATCTGTTACAGCAGAGTTTGCAACTGCTGCATGAAAAACATCTGGATAACGTAATAGTAAGGTTGCAGATGTAGTTCCACCATATGACGTACCATAAACACCTACTTTGTTTTTATTAAAATAAGGTCTGTTATATAAAGATTTTATACCTGCAGCAAAATCATCCATCTCTGTAAAACCTAAGTTTTGGTATAAATTATCTAATAACCTTTTACCTCTACCTTTAACGTTTCTTCCGTCTACTTCTGCTACTAAAAAGCCAAACTCTGTTAATGCGTTAGGTGGTGTAAAACGTTCTGTAAACTCATTAGTTGCAGGTCCTCCGTAATTACTTAAAAGAAGTGGGTATTTTTTATTTGGATCAAAATTAGAAGGAAAGTGTAATAATCCGTGAAGCTCCGTTTTACCGTCTGCAGATGTAAAAGTAAAAGCTTCTACCTTTTTTAAACCTAGCTTATTAAATTCTGATAGGTCTGATGTACCAATTTCTGCTATTTTTTTTCCTTTTATACTTCTTAAGTTAGTTACAGGTGCAGTATTGTGTGTTTCTGCAACATCTACAAAATACTTATGGTTTGGCGCCATATATACAGTATGATGAAAAGAAGGGTCTGTTAATCTTTTATCTCCAGAACCATTTAATTTTACAGTATGCAACTGTATTTTCATATGGTTTTCTCCACTACGCGCAGTATAATACATCACTTTTTTAGCTTCGTCTATGCTAACAATACCATCTACCTCAAAATTATGCTTTGTTAATTGCTTTACTAATTTTCCGCTAAAATCATATAAATAGTAATTATTAAAGCCAGATCGCTCAGATGCCCAAATAAATTGCTTTCCATTATCCAAAACGTGCATTTCAGGACTGTTTTCTGTATAACTTGGCAACCACTCTTCTCTAATTACAGTTCTAGACGCTCCTGTATTTGGATTAGCAGCTCTAAGCTCCATAATATTTTGCTTACGGTTTGTACTGTGGTACAATAGTTCTTTACCATCTGGTGTCCAGCTAATGTCATAAATATAAGTACCTAAATCACCATCGTTATAAGGTTTACCGTCTCTAAGATCTAATTCAGTAATTTTTTTAGTTTCTAAATCATACACCAATAAATCTACAGGTAAATTTTTAGCGCCTACTTTAGGGTATGCTTCAATCTCTACAGAATCTTGTATTTGTGTTTGGTTGTATAACACATAGTATTTTTTAGACTCTTTTTCATCAAACTTGTAAAAAGCAACCTTTTTACTATCTGGAGACCACCACATTGCGGTGTTTTGACTTAATTCTTCTCCATAAACCCAAGTAGCAATACCAAACTTTAATTGGTTTTCTTCATTACCTTCGGTAGTTATTGCAACAACATCAGAACCGTCTGCATTACTATAAAACATATTTCTGTTTTTAGTAAATGCTTTGTATTTTCCGTTTGGAGACTCAGCAGAGGCATATTGTCTGCCACGAGCTGGCCTGTTAGCCCACTTTGCATACCTATCATCTTTTAACTTAGTTGTAGCAGTAGTTTCACCTTTACCTATAGTAAACTCTTTGGTTTCACCGTCTTTTTTGTATTGAAAAGCAGTTCCTTCATCATTCCATTTCACATAGGATGGAGAAGTAACTATAGACCTTCTAATCTGCGGTGCTATTTCTATGTACTGCTCATAACCAGGCATTTCCTTTAGTTTATCTTGCGCAGATACGGCTGTAATTGTACCTAAAGATAATACTGCACAAAATGCAGCTTTAAAAGTGTTCATTTTCATTCTTTTTGAGTATTTAATTTGATTGCTAAATTTACAATTATTATACTAATCTGTAACTATTACCAAAAATTAGTTACACGTTTAAACCACTTTTCTATCATTTTTTTAATTCTAACGACATAAACTTTTAAACACATAAACCATAGAACAAACATTATCCCTATTTTTGTTGAAAATTGATTTTTATGCTTAAAGTTGGAGTTTTGGGAGCAGGTCATTTGGGAAAAATCCATTTGCGTTTGCTTAACGAATCAGAAAAATATTCTTTAGTAGGGTTTTATGATCCAGATGTTATTAATGGTAAAAAAGTTGAAGCCGAATTTGGTTATACTTATTTTGATAACATAAATAAACTAATGGATGCTGTAGATGTTTTAGATATTGTTACACCTACACTATCTCATTTTGATTGTGCTAAAAAAGCCATAGAGAAAGGAAAGCACATTTTTATTGAAAAACCAATTACCAATACGCTGGCAGAGGCCGAAGAACTTATTGAACTAAAAAACAAGCACAATGTTAAAGGCCAGGTAGGACACGTAGAGCGTTTTAACCCTGCTTTTTCAGCGGTAAAAAATAGTATTGTAACCCCAATGTTTATAGAAACACATAGGTTAGCAGAATTTAATCCGCGTGGTACAGATGTTCCTGTGGTTTTAGATTTAATGATACATGATATAGATGCTATTTTAAGTGTAGTAAATTCTGAGGTTAAAAGTATTAACGCAAGTGGTGTATCTGTAATTAGTAAATCTCCAGATATTGCTAATGCACGTATTGAGTTTAAAAATGGTTGTGTTGCAAACCTAACCGCTAGTAGAATTTCATTAAAAAATATGCGTAAATCAAGGTTTTTTCAGCAAGATGCCTATATTTCTGTAGACTTTTTAGAGAAAAAGGTTGAAGTTGTAAAAATGAAAGATGCACCAGAACAAGCGGGTGATTTTGATATGGTTTTACAAAACGCTGAAGGAGAAAAGAAACAAATTTATTTTGAAAATCCTGAGGTTGCAGGTAACAACGCTATTTTAGACGAGCTTGAAACTTTTGCAGACGCCATAAACAACAACACTACTCCTATTGTTACACTAGAACAAGGAACAAATGCATTACGAGTAGCTTTACAAATTATAGAATCTTTTTAATATACATAAAATGAAAAATATAGCAGTTATAGGTGCAGGTACAATGGGTAACGGTATTGCCCACGTTTTTGCACAAAATAATTACAAGGTAAACTTAATAGACATTGCACAAGCATCTTTAGATAAAGGCTTAGCTACCATTACTAAAAATTTAGACAGAATGGTTGCTAAGGAAAAAATATCTGAAGCAGATAAAAACAATACTTTAGCTAATATTACACTACATACTGTACTTGCAGATGGTGTTAACGGTGTAGATTTAGTTGTTGAAGCTGCAACTGAAAATGTAGACTTAAAACTAAAGATTTTTAAAGATTTAGATGCTATTTGTGACGCTAAAACTATTTTGGCCACAAATACATCATCAATCTCTATTACACAAATTGCTGCGGTTACCAACAGACCAGAACAAGTAATTGGTATGCACTTTATGAACCCTGTACCTATTATGAAATTGGTAGAGATTATTAGAGGTTACAACACGTCTAATGAGGTTACTGCTACTATTATGGAGTTATCTACTAAATTAGGAAAAACACCTACAGAGGTTAATGATTATCCTGGTTTTGTTGCAAACAGAATTTTAATGCCAATGATTAATGAGGCTATAGAAACTCTTTACAACGGTGTAGCTGGTGTAGAAGAAATTGATACCGTTATGAAATTAGGTATGGCACACCCAATGGGACCATTACAATTAGCAGATTTTATTGGTTTAGATGTTTGCTTAAGCATTTTAAATGTAATGTACGACGGATTTAAAAATCCTAAATACGCACCTTGCCCACTATTAGTAAATATGGTAATGGCTAAAAAATTAGGTATAAAATCTGGAGAAGGTTTTTACGATTATTCAGAATCTAGAAAAGCAGAAAAAGTAGCTTCTCAATTTGCAAAATAATACGCATTGGCAAATATAAAACCGTTTAAAGCTGTACGCCCAACCAGAGATAAGGTTAGTTTGGTTGCTTCACGTTCTTACCAAAGTTACACTCAGGCAGAGCGTGAAGCCAGGCTAGACCATAACCCGTATTCTTTTTTACATATTGTAAATCCTGGTTATAAGTATGATAAAGAAATATCTGGTGTAGCGCGTTATCAATTGGTAAAAAACAGGTATTCAGAATTTAAAGAAGATGGTGTTTTTACACAAGATGCTTCTCCTTATTTTTACATTTATAAAGTTGTAGACAGAGATAACCAAGTGTTTAATGGCATTGTTGGTGCCGCAAGCGTAGAAGATTATAAAAATAACATCATTAAAAAGCATGAAGATACTATTGCTAGCAAAGAGGTTGTTTTTAAAGACTATTTAAAAACTGTTGGTTTTAATGCAGAGCCTGTACTTATTACTTATCCAGACAATACAGAGGTTTCTTCTATCATAAAAAAGAAACAAGAAGAGCGTGCAGAATATGAGTTTACCACAACGTATAGAGACACGCATTACCTTTGGCTTATTACAGAAAAAGAAGCTATAAGCGCCATTGTTAATGCTTTTAAAAATATACCAACACTATATATTGCAGATGGTCACCACAGATCTTCATCATCAGAATTACTATGTTTAGACTGTAAAGAACAAAACAAAGCCCATAATGGTACAGAGAATTATAATTTTTTTATGAGTTACTTTATTCCTGAGTCTGAGCTTAAAATACACGAATTTAATAGGTTGGTTAAAGATCTTAATGGTTTAACTAAAGAAGAGTTTTTAATACAGTTAGATGCTATTTACCGTATAGAAAACAGAGGTGCTATACCATACAAACCAAATAAAAAACATCATTTTAGTATGTATTTAGATGGTGAATTTTATTCATTACACCTACGTAAATCTATTTATACGTTTAAAAATTCTTTAGATAAATTAGATGCGCAATTACTTTACAATACCATTTTAAAACCTATTCTTGGCATTACAGATGTACGTAAAAATAATAGAATAGACTACTTAAGTGGTAAAAAAGAAATTGTAAGTTTAGTTAATAAAATAGATAGTGGTAAATTTAGAGTTGGTTTTGGTATGATACCTGCCAATATTGAAGAATTAAAAAGCATTGCAGATGACGGTTTAAAAATGCCGCCAAAAAGCACTTTTATAGAACCAAAATTAAGAAGCGGTGTTACCATTTATGAATTTTAGTTTTAATTAAAATTATGTCAATTAAACAGTCTTTACTAGAAATTAAAAATAGCTTACCAGAAACGGTTACACTTGTAGCTGTATCTAAAACAAAACCTGTTTCAGATTTAGAAGAAGCCTATGCTGCTGGACAGCGTATATTTGGCGAAAATAAAATTCAGGAAATGACCCAGAAATGGGAAGTGATGCCAAAAGACATACAATGGCATATGATTGGTCACGTACAAACCAATAAGGTAAAGTATATGGCAGAATATGTGTCTTTAATACACGGTGTAGACAGTTTAAAACTATTAAAAGAAATTAATAAGCAAGCAAAAAAATATAACAGAGTAATTAATTGCTTATTACAAATGCATATTGCAGAAGAAAGCACAAAGTTTGGTCTAGATTTAGAAGAACTAAATAGCCTTGTATCTTCTGATGTTTTTAAAACATTAGAAAACATAAAAGTGGTTGGCCTAATGGGTATGGCTACTTTTACAGACAACCAAAACCAAGTAAAAAAAGAGTTTGGTACGTTAAAAGAGGTTTTCTCTTCTTTACAAAGCACAAAATCTACTAACTTAGATGTAAAAATACTATCTATGGGTATGAGTGGCGATTATAAAATTGCTATAGACCAAGGAAGTACAATGGTACGTATAGGAAGTAGTATTTTTGGTAGCAGAAATTATATATAACAACAGGCTAAACAAATTTAATGTACGTAATCTTAGATATTGAAACCACAGGTGGTAAATTTAATGAAGAAGGAATAACAGAGATTGCTATTCATAGATTTGATGGCCATAAAGTTGTAGATAAATTTATTAGTTTAGTTAATCCAGAAAAAGAAATACAGCCTTTTGTAGTAAAACTTACTGGCATTAATGACAAAATGCTACGTACCGCTCCTAAGTTTTATGAAATAGCCAAGCGGATTGTAGAAATTACAGAAGACGCAGTTCTTGTAGCACATAATGCACAGTTTGACTACAGAATTCTTAGAACCGAGTTTAGGCGTTTAGGCTATAATTTTGAACGCAAAACCTTGTGTACCGTTAACCTATCTAAAGAACTTATACCAGATAAAGAATCATATAGCTTAGGTAAATTGGTACGCTCACTAGGCATACCTGTTAGTGACAGACACAGAGCTAATGGAGATGCACTTGCTACATTACAATTGTTTAAACTATTGCTTGCTAAAGACTCTAACAAAAGCATTATTAAAACTGTTATAAAAGAAGGTTCTATGGGAGAACTTTCAGACAGACAAATAAATCTTGTAGAACAATTACCTAATGATACTGGAGTTTATTATATGTATGATAAAGATGGTGATTTAATTTTTTTGGGGAGATCTACAGATATTAAGAAAAAAGTAAACAAACACTTTACAGGCGTTTCTAATGTTGCTAAAAAACTACAAAAGCAAACACGTAAGGTTACATTTGAAAAAACAGGAAACGACCTAATTGCTACTCTAAAAGAAAACGAAGAATTACGCAGAGTTAAACCAAAATATAATAGTAGCATACGTAAAAAGCTATTTAATTATGGTGTTTTTATAAAAGAAAATAAAGATGGCTACTTGTCTTTATTTATTGATAAAACTACAACTACAGACCAAACAATAGGTACTTTTAGTAGTTACATTGCTGCTAAAAATTTTGTTCATAAAACCAGCAAAGAGTTTACACTTTGCAACAAGGTAAATTATATTTCTGAAGCAAAAACTAACTGTGGAAATTATGAAGATGGTACATGTAATGGTGCCTGTATAAAAAAAGAAGCCACAGAAGTTTACAACGCTAGGGTAAAACAGGTAATTGAAACATATAGCCTAGCCGGAAAAAATATATTAATAAAAGATAAAGGCAGAGAAATAGGTGAATATTCTGCTATTTTAATTAAAAATGGAGAATTTAAAGGCTATGGATATTACAATTTAAATCATCAAATAAATAATATTCATATCTTAGAATCTATTATTACCAATATGAAAAGTACCCAAAACACCATTCACCTAATTTTAACCTATCTTAGAAAAAATAAAAGAGTACAACAAATACAACTACACTAACCATTGAAAAACGAAAAACCATCTAAAAATTGGAAAGCTAAAATTCACGAAATAATTTATGGCACACACACACCTGCCGGTAAATTATTTGATATTTTATTGCTTGTATTAATTGTGTATAGCGTTATAATTGTAATGCTAGAAAGTGTGCCTCGTTTTGATACTAAACATCACCGTTTTTTAAATATATCAGAATGGGTAGTAACCATTTTATTCTCTATAGAATATATATTAAGGGTTATTTGCATTAATAAACCTAAAAAATACGTTTTTAGTTTTTTTGGTATTATTGATTTTTTATCCACAATACCCAAGTACCTTGCTTTCTTTTTTGTTGGGTCACAATACTTAACTGCTTTTAGAGCTCTACGCTTATTACGCGTATTTAGAATATTAAAATTAGTGCGCTTTGTTGGCGAATCTAACAAGCTAATTAATGCTTTAAGAGCTAGTAGAACAAAAATATCTGTATTTGTATTTTTTGTATTGATAATATCTGTACTACTAGGTACTTTAATGTATTTAATTGAAGGACCAGAACACGGTTTTAACAGTATACCACACAGTGTATATTGGACCATTGTAACACTAACCACAGTGGGTTATGGAGATATTTCTCCAGAAACACCAATGGGACAATTTTTAGCCACTTTAATTATGATTATTGGTTATGGAGTTATTGCAGTGCCTACAGGTATTGTATCAGCAGAGTATGCATCTAACTTAAACCCAAATAAAACAATGGATGAGGGTAGATCTTGTCCTAATTGTAGTTGTGAAATTAAAAGATCTGATGCAGACTATTGCCGCAAATGTGGTTATAAGTTAACAGAAGATGATGACGATTAAAACCCAAAAAGTATAGTGATTACTAAAACTCTAATAGCTGTGGTAGGACCTACTGCAATTGGCAAAACAAAATTGGCAATTACACTTGCTCAACACTTTAATACACATATAATTTCTGCAGATTCTCGTCAGTTTTTTAAAGAAATGGCTATTGGTACTGCTGTACCAGATACTAACGAACTTGCCGCTGCACCACATCACTTTATTCAACATAAAAGTATTTTAGAATCCTATTCTGTAGGCGATTATGAAAAAGAAGCTCTTTATAAACTAGAACAACTTTTTAAAGAAAATGATATTGTAATATTGGTTGGTGGTAGTGGTTTGTATGTAAATGCTGTAACTAAAGGTTTAGATAGTTTTCCTAAAATAGATGCTAGTGTTAGAGCAGATTTAAACACTTTATTTAAAGAAAAAGGTATTATTGCTTTACAAACTAAACTACAAGCTTTAGATCCAGAATATTACACCAAAGTAGACAAAGATAATCCACACAGGTTAATTAGAGCTTTAGAGGTATGCATTGGTTCTGGCAAGCCCTACTCTACTTTTTTAAATCAAGAAAAGCCTAAAAGATCGTTTAACACAATTACTGTTGGCATTAAGGCAGATAGAGAAATTATATACGAAAGAATTAACAAAAGGGTAGATATTATGGTGCAAAATGGCTTGTTAGATGAAGCTAAAGCATTAACAAAGCATCAAAACCTTAATGCTCTACAAACTGTTGGCTACAAGGAGCTATTTCAGTTTTTTAACCATAATTGGACGCTGGATTTTGCCATTTCTGAAATTAAAAAAAATACCAGAAGATTTGCTAAAAGACAATTAACTTGGTTTAATAAAAATAAAGAAACGCTTTGGGTAAATTTTAACGACAATCCTAAAAACATTATTTCTAAAATTGAAGATAAATTACAAGCATAAAAAAACCATCCAAAATTGGATGGTTTTTTATATATAAATATCTATTAATTAAGACTCTTCTTCAGTTTTAATAACCAAACGGAAACCTTCACCATGAATGTTTAAAATTTCTACATTCTCATCTTTTTTAAGATATTTTCTAAGTTTAGCTATATAAACATCCATACTTCTAGATGTAAAATAGTTATCATCTCTCCAAATCTTAGTTAATGCTAATTCTCTAGGCATTAAATCGTTTTCATGTAAAGCTAATAAACGTAAAAGATCATTTTCTTTAGGAGATAATTTAACTGCTTCTTCTTCTTTATATTTTAAAAATCTAAGTTTAGAATTTAATTTAAAATCACCAATTGTAAACTCAAACTTTTTACTGTCTGCCATTGTATTAGAAGACTTTCTTTGCAAAATAGCTTTAAGTTTCATTAAAAGAACTTCAGAATCAAAAGGCTTGTTTAAATAATCATCTGCACCAGCTTTGTACCCTTTAAGCACATCTTCTTTCATTGTTTTTGCAGTAAGAAAAACAATTGGCACGTTCTCATTTTTTTCTCTAATTTCTCTTGCTAGCGTGTATCCATCCTTGTAAGGCATCATCACATCCAAAATACAAACATCATAAATGTCTTTTTTGAATTTTTCAAAACCTTCCATTCCGTTCTTAGCTAAAACAACGTCAAAATTATTCATTCCTAAATAATCTTTAAGAACAATTCCAAAATTTGGATCATCCTCTACCAAAAGTATTTTCTTGTTTACTGTTTCCATATCTATTAAATTATAGGTAATTTAATGTAGAAAGTGCTTCCTTTTCCTTTTTCGCTTTCTGCATATACTTCACCTTGGTGATCATCTATTATTTTTTTTACGTAGGCCAGTCCTAAACCGTGCCCTTTTACATTATGTATATCTCCTGTGTGTTCTCTATAAAATTTTTCAAAAACTTTTTTAAGAACAGCTTTGCTCATCCCTGAACCTTGATCTTTTATTTTTATAAGAATACTGTTTTTTGTACTCTCTGTGTACACATCTATTTTTGGCGCTTCTGGAGAGTACTTTATAGCATTATCCATAACATTTACCAACACATTTGTAAAGTGCATTTCATTAGCTAAAACATCTGTACGCTTTGCATTTAAGTGTGTGTTTATATAACCACCTCTATCATCTACAATAAGCTCTACATGCGTTATAGCGTCTTCAATTATGTCGTGCACATCTACTCTTTCCTTACTAATATCTAATTGGTTTTTCTCCAATTTAGAAATACGTAATACATTTTCAACCTGCGCATGCATTCGTTTATTCTCATCTCTTATCATTTGCAGGTAGCGTCCAACTTTTTCTTTATCTCCAATAGT
This sequence comes from Cellulophaga lytica DSM 7489, assembly GCF_000190595.1. Taxonomy (NCBI): domain Bacteria; kingdom Pseudomonadati; phylum Bacteroidota; class Flavobacteriia; order Flavobacteriales; family Flavobacteriaceae; genus Cellulophaga; species Cellulophaga lytica. The sequence continues at coordinate 3,747,405 of NC_015167.1, forward strand.
TCCCGGGTTTCTAATAGCCTCTACTGCCAAATTTATTGTAGCAATTGGGGTTTTAAATTCGTGGGTCATATTATTTATAAAGTCAGTTTTAATTTCTGATATTTTTTTCTGCCTAATTAACTGGTAAATAGCGCCTATATAGGTAATAAGTATAATTGTGGTAAATAAAAAGGTAATAATAGCCATACCTAAAATAGAACCTACTAAGTATTCCTTTTTTTCTGGAAACGAAACCAATAGTGAAAAATCTGTTTTTCCTTCACTATCTCTAAATATTGGTGTTCTGTTAACAGTTTCGGGGTCAAACTTAAATTTTCTAGATTTTACAGATGTTGGCAACCCTTTGCTATAAATACCAAATTCAAAATCAATATCTATTTTTCTGTTTTTAAACTCTTCTTCTAAAGAAGATCTAATTTCTTCCTTAGAAACCCTCTTATACATAGGTTTTCTGTTTGCTGCATCTCTAAACATTTCTTCAAACTGCAGTCGCTCAAACCTAGATATATCTCCAAATTTTGTTATTGTTTTAATTGGCGTAAAGCTGTATCCTTTACCATCCATACCAAAATTTTCCTTAAAAACTGTTTCTACAGTTTTACTGGTGTAACTGGTAATAGTTGTTGTACTATCATTAAAAAGATCATTGTCAAAGAACGAAGGTGGAATATTATAATTCTCTTTTAATATTCCGTGATTATAAATGGTTACTTCTCTAGAGTCTTCATCTATCTCTTTAAAAAAGATATCTCTAATTTGAAATTCAGATGGTTTACCAACACTATCTTTAAGTGCTATTAACTTATTTCCGTACTCATTAATTTCTCTAGTCTCTATCTTACCTGCTACATTATCTAAAACCTGTGATACGGTTTGATAAAACTGCTCCTCTTTGTCTTCTATAGATTTTTTAATCCAATATGCCTGTACAAATATAATTCCAAGCAAAGACAAGGTCATCAACACAATAAGTATAACCAATAACTTCTTGTTCATTTGGGCAAAATTAAGATTTTAACATATATAGTCTGTCCGGTTTAACCTAACCTTAACACTAACAGTTAAACTTTAACGGTTTTTAAGACAACTCCCTTAATATATAATGAATTTCTCTGATTTTTAACTTTAACTTTACAATATCTTCATTTATTAACATAAAATCAGACATTTTTTCTTTCTTTTCATCTGTCCACTGATTGTCCATTCTAGAAAGAATTTTTTCACGTGTAGTATTATCCCTTTTTAATATTCTGTCTATTCTGACTTCTAAGGGTGCTGTTACCAAAATTATGTAGTCATAAAAATCTTGGTTGTTATTCTCAAATATAATTGCACTTTCTTGTATAACATAAGGTGCGTTTTGTTTTTCAGCCCATTCTAAAAAATGTATTCTTACTGCTGGGTGTACAATAGCGTTTAATTGTTCTAATAAATTAGCTTTAGAAAAAACTTTTTGGGCTATATACTCTCTATTTAAAAATCCATTTTTATATGCTTCTGCACCAAGTAATTGTATAATTTGCTCTTTTACATTAGCAGAGGTATGCATTAATTTTTTTGCCTCTGTATCAGAATTATATACAGGCACACCCAAGTCTGCAAACATTTTAGCTGCAGTACTTTTACCACTACCTATACCACCTGTTAAACCAACAATTTTCATTTTCTGTTTAAAATAAATTCTACAGACTCTTCTTTTAACTTTGCACTATAAACACCTTCTGGTTTTTTAGTAAGACTTAATTTTAATATTGGCGAATTTTCATCTACATAATCATTAAAATCTGCTGTTAAACTAAAATCCGTTGCCGTAACTTTTTTTAATACCTCTACATTTGCTTTACATAAGATAGATACCTCGCTAGGAAAAGTTCTGATACTTATTTCATTTGGCAAATTTAAAACTGTAACTGGCACTGTAATTAATTTTTCTGAAAAACGAAATACACTTCCAGAAACAACAACTTCTTTGTCTGAAAACTTAGTATTAGCTAAATCCTTAGGCAGTATTAACTGTAATGTTTTACTAATATCTGATGATACATCACTAAAATTATAGTCCTCCGCTGTTACTTTTACAATAGTGTCTATTTCAGATTTAGGTCCAGATACTTTTATAGAGTCTGGAGTTATTTTTATACCTTTTTCTAACACATAATTTTGTGCCATATCTACCTTTATATTTGCTAAAACCGGCACTTTTTTAGAGTGTAGTTTATAAAGGTCTACATACAAAGTGTCACTATAACCAACTTCTGTTAGCGATAAAGAATTTGGTAACTGCTGCTCTATTTGCTTTCTAAAAACCGACTGCCTTAAAAAATATCTATCTTCTTTTTCCTCTACGTTAGATAAATCAATTTTTATGTTTTTTCTAAAAATATTTAAACGTAATAGTTGAAAACCTCCTGCATGCACTTTTACCTGTACTTCTGTTTTGTGTTTTTGAGCAAAAAACAAGCTATCTGGCACGTTCACGTATTCTAAATTAAAGTATGTATTAGCGGTGTAAGAATCAGATAAATTACTAACAAACCAAGCCAATGTAGCACATAGTAGAAAGAGTGAAAAAATTTTCACTTTTCGTTTATTTAAACTGTTTTTTACTTTACTTAACACCTTTATAATTTAAAAAATAATTTAGGAAACAACTCTTGCGCACTTTTTTTACTTGAGTTTAATGTTAATGTAGACTTTAAAAAGCCATAGCCATACCCCACAAACTGTATTACAACTGCAACTAAAGATAAAAATGCTATTACTATACTATTATTTTTTAATAACGAATCTACAAACAATACTGCAAAATATAAGCTATAACAGTATAAAAACCAAGGTAATCCTAAAAAGGAAGCTAATAATGACATTAAAAATCCAAAGCAAAATAAGGCCGGAAACCAATACGTAATTTTAGCCGTTTCTGGATGCCATTTATTTAATATTGGACGAACCATACCAAACTTATTTACCTGAATGTAAAACTTATTCCAGTCTATCCTACGTTTATGATACACATATGCCTCTGGAATTAATTTTGTTGTAAAACCGTTGTTCCAAATTCTAATGGTTAAATCTGGATCTTCACCCGGATGAATATTTCCGTAGCCACCAGTTTTTTCAAAAGCTACCTTAGAAATTCCCATATTAAAACTACGTGGCTGAAACTTATCTACTGCTTTTTTACCTCCGCGTATACCACCTGTTGTAAAAAACGAGGTCATTGCATAGTTAATTGCTTTTTGCACCGTAGAAAAAGACTCATGAGCAGCATCTGGCCCACCGTAACAATCTACATAATTGTTTTGTAACGATGTTTCTGCTGTTTCTAAATAATGTGGTGGTAAAATACAATCTGAATCTAATACAATAAAGTAATTACCCTTTGCTTTACGCATTCCGTAGTTTCTAGAATCTCCAGGACCTGAATTTTCTTTTTTATAGTATGATATTGGTAAATTATGAAAAAGAGAAACCTCTTTTTCTGAGCTTATTGTAGAGCCATCTTCTACAATAACAATCTCATAAGGCTTATTATAGGTTTGTTGCTCTAAGCTTTGCAACAGCTCTCTAATTTCATTAGGTCTGTTATAAACCGGAACTATAAAAGAAAACATTAAATTCATGTAGTACCACTGTAAACATAAAAGCCACCCCAGAAAAAGGATGGCTTTTACTATATTATAATATTCTTATTCTTCTGTAAAATGCTCTATTACCTCTTGGCTAACTCCTGTATTAGAAAAACCACCATCATGAAATAGGTTTTGCATAGTTACTTTCTTTGTTAAATCTGAGAACAAAGAAACAGTATAGTCTGCACAATCTTGAGCAGTAGCATTACCTAACGGAGACATTTTGTCTGCATAAGCAATAAAACCACCAAAACCTTTAACACCCTGACCAGCAGTTGTTGGCGTTGGAGACTGTGAAATTGTATTTACACGTACTTGCTTTTCTTTACCAAAGAAATAACCAAAACTACGTGCAACAGACTCTAAATATGCTTTATTATCTGCCATATCATTATAATCTGGAAAAGTACGTTGTGCCGCCATATAAGTTAAGGCTACAATACTACCCCATTGGTTCATTGCATCTGCCTTATATAAACTTTGCATTACTTTATGAAAAGATAATGCAGAAACATCCCATCCTTTTGCAGTAAAATCATACTTCTCATCTGTATAAGCACGACCTTTTCTTACGTTTACAGACATACCAATAGAATGTAAAACAAAGTCTAACTTACCACCTAAAATTTCTGTAGCTTTAGCTACCAGATTATTTAAGTCTTCTTCGCTAGTTGCATCTGCAGGTATAATTTCTGATCCTGTTTTTTCTGCTAACTCTTTAATTTGCCCCATACGCATTGCTATTGGTGCGTTAGTTAACACAAAAGTACCACCTTCTTCGTGTACTCTTTCTGCAGTTTTCCAAGCTATAGAATTCTCATCTAATGCTCCAAATATAATACCTCTTTTTCCTTTTAATAAATTGTATGCCATTTGCTATTTATTTTGGTAATTTTATGTGCGCGTAAAGATATTCAAAAAAAGTAGAATGCAATGCTTCTAATTTAATAACTGCCTAGCATGCGCTATTGCAGAATCTGATAAATCTTTACCACCCAACATTTCTGCTAACTCCACTACTCTTTCTTCTGTAGTAAGTTGCTTCATTTGTGTGTGCGTTACGTTATTTTTATCTTCTTTATATACTTTATAATGATGGTTACCTTTTGACGCCACCTGAGGTAAATGTGTTATAGAAAAAATTTGCATACTACTGCTCATTTCTTGCATAATTACCCCCATTCTATTTGATATTTCTCCAGAAACACCTGTATCTATTTCATCAAACATTAGCGTTGGTAAATCTTCATATTTAGCCAACACTGCTTTAATTGCTAACATTATACGAGAAAGCTCTCCTCCAGACGCTACCTTTTTTAATTCTCCAAAACTAGATCCTTTATTTGCAGAAAACTGAAAAACTAGCTCATCTTTACCATTATACATAAAGCTTGGTGCTTCATTTATTTCAATTTTAAATTCTGCACTAGGCATACCTAAAGAAGCTAAAATAGACTCTAACTGCTGTTTTAATTCTGGTATAATTGCTTTACGCTGTTTGCTAATTTTTGTACAAATTGTATTTAATGCTTTTTCTTGAGCTGCAATTTCTGCTTCTTTTGCCTGTATAGCTGCATCTATATTCTCTGTTGCATCTACTTTTTGCGCTAAGTCTTCTTTTATTTGCAAAAGCTCTTTTACCTCTAAAACACCATGTTTCTTTTGCAAATCATACAACAATTGCAATTTAACATTTACTTCCTCAAGCAATTTAGGGTTAGCTTCTACGTTATTTTCTAAACTTTCAAACTCTTCAAAAATATCATCAACCTCTATAAATACAGATTGCACACGATCATTTAAGCTTGTAAATTGAGCCCCAAAACCTGCCAACTTACTAGATGCTTGTTTTAATTCTGCCAACAACGTTAAAATACCAACTTGCTCATCAGATATTAATTGATGCCCTTTAGACAAATGCTCCATAATGTTTTCTACATTATTAAGCTGCTCATATTGCTCCTCTAACTCCTCTAAAATTCCTTCTTTTAAAGGTGCACTTTCCAATTCACTTAATAAAAAAGTATTGTAATCATGTTCTTTTATTCCTTCTTGCTTTACTTGCTGTAACAACTCTAAGGCTTTGGCCTCTTTTTTAAATAAACGTAAGTTTTTCTCATAAGTAGCCAAAAGATCTGCATTAGAAGCTAAACCGTCTATAACTTTAAATTGATAAGCATTATCTCCTAATTGCAGTGTTTGGTTTTGCGAGTGAACATCTATTAAACTATCTCCTAAAGTAGTTAATGTTGCTAATCTCACAGGAGAATCATTAATAAAAGCTCTAGACTTACCACTTGGTAATATTTCTCTTCTAATAATGGTGTTTTCCTCATAATCTACGTCATTTTCATTAAAAAAAGATTTAAGATTGTATTTGCTAATAGAAAACTCTGCCTCTATAACACATTTTTTTTCTTTATCTCTTAATGATGATAGATCTGCTCGTTTACCCAACACTAAAGCTAAGCCACCTAATAATATAGATTTTCCTGCACCAGTTTCACCAGTTATTACTGTAAAACCGTTGGTAAAAGACACATTTAAATGGTCTATTAAAGCGTAATTTTTTATAGAAAGTGATACTAACAATTTGTGTAATTAAAAATTACACCAAATATAATTATAATATAAAAAGTGAGGGTTAATATTTTATTTTATTCCACGTACTAGAATAAAAAGGTGCTGCAGTATTTAAAACTTCCTTAAGCTTTACAACATCCATTTTAGGCCCATCAGAAAAAATACTTACAATTTCATCTGATTTTGCATCAAAAAAAGTCTGCAATACAAAAGCATTTGTTCTACGCTTTGCTATAGTAGATAGCAAACGTAATGTACCAGAAATTACTTGTTTTCCTGTGCTGTTATTATCTGCAAGTACATCCATACCTTTTCTATGGTAATTATACATTGCAACTCTATACTCCCTGTAAGCATTAGACAAAATATTATCTACTAGCTCAAAACGAGTTCTTTCACTAGAAGATTGGCTCCAGCCTGCTGCACTACTACCTTGTGCCTGTGTTACAATACCTTGTGCTTTTTTAAAATACTCTGTTCCACCTTCTAAAGCAAAACTATCTGCATCTAAACCAAGAATTATATATGCGTAATAAGACATTACACCTACTAAATTAGAATCAAAAGTATTTTGGTTGTAAACTAAAGGCTGAAATTCTATATAATTAAAATTAAATTGATTGTCTTTATAGTTAAATATAGGCGTTTCATAAGAAGTATTAAAAACAGGCCTAGAAGATTGTATTTGAATGTTTGCTTTAAAACTACTTGATGAGTACTCTGTTATAGTAATAAACATTCTAGAGTTTACACGCTCTTGTTCTTTATAAATACGGTTTGTCCACTTGGTTTTATTCATAAAATCATTAAGTGCACGCTCTAATGTTTTAAAAACTTGTTGGTTGGTTTGCCCTACTTGTTCTGAGTTTATAGTAACTGTACAATTTAACTCTTGTGCTGTTGCAGAAGAAAAAATAGCAAAACAAAAAAAAGCAATTACAAGTTTATACATTAGTCTTTATAATAATTTCATTTACAATATCTAAGGCAACATCTGCCTTTGTCTTTAGTTCAAACGTTTTTATATTTAATTTCTTATCTATGATAGCTATTTTATTGGTTGATTTTCCAAAACCAGCACCTTTATCATTTAAAGAATTAAGCACTATAATATCTAAATTCTTCTTTTTTAGCTTTTTAGTAGCATTTTCTACCTCATTTTGTGTCTCTAATGCAAAGCCAACCAAAAATTGATGCTTTTTTTGCTCTCCTAAAGAAAATAAGATATCCTTGTTTTTTACAAGAGTTATCTGCATTTCAGCATCATTCTTTTTTATTTTTTGGTCTGCTATAGTTTTAGGCTTATAATCTGCTACTGCAGCTGCGCAAATAGCTATATCTACATTTGCATAATGCTTATGAACTTCACTATACATTTCATCTGCAGATTTTACACGCACCAATGTAACATTATCATGAGAAATAGTTAAGTGTGATGGACCTGAAACCAAAATAACTTTGGCCCCTTTATTTGCTGCTGCTAAAGCCAACTCAAACCCCATTTTCCCTGATGAATGATTTCCTATAAAACGCACAGGATCTATAGCTTCATATGTAGGGCCAGCAGTAATAACCACTTTTTTACCACTTAGCGGTAAACCTGTGTTTAAAAATTGTTTTAAATGTAGTACTATGTCTTCTGGTTCTGCCATTCTGCCCTCACCGTGTAAGCCACTTGCTAACTCACCACTCCCTGCAGGAATCATAATATTACCAAATGAAGCTAACTTACTAAATGAAGCTACAGTAGACGGATGTTTATACATATCCAAATCCATAGCAGGAGCAAAAAAAACAGGACATTTAGCTGATAAATAGGTTGCTAATAACAAATTGTCACAAACACCATTAGACATTTTAGACAAAGTGTTTGCCGTTGCCGGAGCAATAACCATTAAATCTGCCCATAAACCCATTTCTACGTGGTTGTTCCAAGATGTTCCTTCTTCCTTGTCCTCACTAACAAAAGATGTTAATACAGCATTTTTAGAAAGCGTAGCTAAGGTTAACGGAGAAACAAAAGAGCTGGCACTATCCGTTAAAATAACTTTAACGTTAGCGCCAGCTTTTATAAGTAAGCGAACAAGAAATGTAGTTTTATATGCGGCAATACCTCCGGTTATTCCTAAAAGGATATTTTTACCACCTAACATTTCTATGAGTCTTTCGCTGTATTTCTATGGTAAATTCTATCTTCTAACCACTCTGTAACCGCTAAAGCGTGTGGTTTTGGTAATTTTTCATAAAACTTAGAAACCTCTATCTGCTCTTTGTTTTCAAAAATTTCATCTAAACTATCATTATAAGTAGCAAACTCTTCCAACTTCTCTAAAAGTTCTTTTTTAATATCAGAGTTTATCTGTATTGCTCTTTTAGAAACTATAGAAATTGCTTCATATATGTTTCCTGTACCAGCATCAAACTCATTTTTATTAATTGTAGTTGTAGATACAGCTGCTTTTGAATTTTTCAAGTCGTTCATATTCATAGCCTAATATTTATTTTGAATAATTTTGTAATTCTTTGTCTATTTTCTCCTTCATATTGTTTGCTTTTTTAGCAAATTCTGTTTCTGGAAAAGTTTTAATTAACTTACCGTAAGCTTCATTAGCATTTTTTAAACGTTCTTCCTTTTTATTAGGATGACTATTTATTGCTAAATTGTAAGCAGCAAGTGTTTTGTAATATAATGCTTCTTCTTTATATATAGTTCCTGGATTATCTAACATAAAGTTTTCTAATGCCTTTATTGCTGATATTGAGTACTCTAAATCGTAAAACTCTCCTAATTTAGTAAATTGCTTTGCTATCTCTAACGCTTTTTTCTCCTTTTTTCTTGTTAAAGAAGCTGCTATTTCGTTAGCTTCTGGCAAATATTCAGAGTCTGGATAAGTATTAATAAAGTTTTGTATTTTTAACAATGCTTTATCGGTATCTGTCTGATCTAAAGAATATTTACGAGATAAATAAGAATAACTTTTAGCTCCTAAAAAAGATGCTTCTTGCATTTTTTCACTTCTAGGATACGCTTTTACAAAACGCTCAAACTGATACCCTGCGTCATTATACTGCCCTATTTGATAGTAACTATTTGCAAAGAAAAACATTACACGCTCTCCCTGTGGTTTACCTATATATTTAGAAGCTATTTGCTCTAACAAACGGTTAGCTCTTTTAAAATCGCCTTCGTCATAAAACTTCTCGGCCATTTCATATTTAGCTTTAACATCTTGGTTTTTTAATACTTTTTGGTATTCGCTACAAGAGCCCAAGATTAACACCAACAATAAAAGTGGTAATAATTTCTTCATTCTTAAAAACATTTTGCAAAATTAGTTAATATATACGGATATAAAAAACATTTTTTATACTGCTAAAATAGGAATGTGAATATTGTTTACCTTAGTTTTTGGCTAAGTTTTAACTTAAATTTTAATTTGCACACTAAAATTTACACCAATTGCTTATTAAAACTATTCATAAATGTTTGTATAGTTGCCTTTAATTCTGGAGTTGCCTCTAACAAAGGAAGCCTAACTTTTGCTGTTGCCAAGTTTAAATTTTCAAAAATAGCTTTAATACCTGCTGGGTTACCCTCTCTAAAAATAAAATCTATACCATCATGCAGTGTATTGTATAAGGCATGCGCATCTGCTGCATTATTTTCTAAACCAAGAGATATTACTTTAGAGAACTCTGCCGGAATCCCTTGCCCTATTACTGAAATAACCCCAGATCCTCCTGCTAAAACTGTAGAAAGTGCCGTAAAATCGTCTCCAGAAATTACCATAAAATCTTTTGGCTTATTCTTTATAATAGATAAAATTTGAACCATATCTCCGCAAGCTTCTTTTATAGCTACAATATTGTCAAAATCCTTTGCTAACCTAACAGTTGTAGAGGGCAGCATATTACTTCCTGTTCTACCAGGCACATTATATACAATTATTGGTTTTGGTGATGCTAATGCAATTGCTTTAAAATGTTGGTATATTCCTTCTTGAGTTGGCTTATTGTAATATGGAGACACGGATAGTATAGCAGAAAAGTTACTAAGATCTCTTTCTTTTAGCTCTGCAACCACAGCCATTGTATTATTACCTCCTATACCTAAAACCAACGGCAATCTTCCTGCATTAACTTTAACAACAGTATTTATTACCAATTGTTTTTCTTCTGCTGTAAGCGTTGCTGGTTCTCCTGTAGTCCCTAAAACCACTAAATAATTAACGCCATTAGCTATATTGTATTCTACAATATTTTGTAACGCTGTAACATCTACAGACAAATCTTCTTTAAAAGGTGTAACTAGCGCAACACCAGTACCAACTAATTCTTTCACACGTATAAATTTAATAATCAAAATTTAAGAACGTGCTGCAATACGTAGTACGTTCTTATTATATTTCATTAAAAACCGAGAGATATTTTCCCAGCTCTTTTTTAAAAATGTTAAAATCTTTAATAGGTATATTTAAGATTAAATCATTTAAATTTTCATCTACTTCACCAAAACCAACTTTTAACCTGGCTTTAGATTGCATAGTCATTAATTGCAATAGTAAATTATCTTCTGTATAATAACTAATAAGCAAATCGTACTCGTTATCTAGAAATTCTAATGCATAACTATTCTCTATTTTTGCTCCCCAACCTAAATCTTCCTCAGAAAAAACAGGTGTAGAGTAAGGCGAATTTTTATCATGTTCTGCCTTATATCCTATAATTTTTAGTGCATTTGGCTGTAATGAAAACTCTTTAATAAACTGATTAAATATTGTACCATCTGGCACGTTATCTAAATCTACAATACATCCTATTTTACTTATTCCTTTTTTAACTCTAGAACAAGCAACACGTTTGTTTTTGTTTTCGTTTAAAAACTTTACAGCAGCCTTGCGCTTAAATTTATTTTTTATGCCTTTTAACATGCAATTTTACATTTACACAAATGTAATTATTATCTAGCACAATTTAATGCAAAGATACAAAGCTACTTTGTTTTTTAAATAAAACATTTTGTTATAAATATAACAATTGATGACTTCAACAAAAAACAAAAACATAAGTATTTTATTACTAGATATTTACATTGTTTTTAAAATTAACTTAATTTAGCCAAAAATTCTTGCTCTGAGATAATAGGCACATTTAAACTTTCTGCCTTAGTTCGTTTACTAGGGCCCATTTTATCTCCGGCAACTAAAAAAGTTGTTTTAGAAGAAATAGAAGATCCAACTTTACCTCCGTTGTCTTCTATTAGTTTTTTTAGGTCGTTTCTACTCATTTCAAAGACACCAGAAACAACATAAGTCTCTCCTTTTAATTTTTCAGTTTGATTTAAAAGTTTTTCTGCCGAAACCTGAAATTGAAGTCCATACCCTTTTAACCTGTTTATAATATCTAAATTAATTTCGTTCTGAAAAAATGCTACTACACTAGATGCTATACGCTCTCCTATTTCATCTACAGTAGCAAGTTCTAATGCAGATGCATACATTAAAGCATCTATGTTTTTATAAGCTTTAGCTAACTTTTTAGCAACAGTCTCACCAACAAAACGTATACCTAAAGCAAACAACACACGCTCAAAAGGTATTTCTACTGAAGCAGCTACACCTTTTACCAAATTTTCTGCAGATTTTTTCGCCATACGCTCTAAAGGCAACAACTGGTCTACAGTTAAAGCATACAGGTCTGCATAGTTTTGTATTAACCCCTCTTTAAACAATAGCTCAACAGTTTCGCTCCCTAAACCATCAATATCCATTGCTTTTCTAGATATAAAATGCTGAATTTTACCTGTTATTTGCGGCGGACAACCATACTCGTTTGGACAATAGTGTTTGGCATCTCCTTCGGTTCTAATTAACTCTGTATTACACTCAGGGCAATGGTCTATATATTTTGTAGGTTCAGAATTTTGTGGTCTCAAATCTAAATTTACACCAACAATTTTAGGTATTATTTCTCCTCCTTTTTCTACAAAAACAGCATCTCCTACCCTAACATCTAACTTTTCTATTTGATCTGCATTGTGTAAAGATGCTCTTTTAACCGTTGTACCTGCCAACAAAACAGGCGCTAAATTTGCAACTGGAGTAATTGCTCCTGTACGACCAACTTGGTAACTTATTTCATTTAAAACTGTAGAAACTTGCTCTGCTTTAAACTTATAAGCCATAGCCCAACGTGGCGATTTAGAGGTGTAACCTAACTCCTCCTGGTAACGCAGCGTATTAACTTTAACCACAACACCATCTGTTTCATATGGTAGCTCATGCCTATGCACATCCCAATACTCAACAAAAGCCATAACCTCGTCTACACTCTTACATAGTTTAGCTACAGTTGGCACTTTAAATCCCCATGAACGTGTTTTTTCTAACGCTTCAAACTGTGTTTCTAAATTTAAATTAGCACCAACAACACTATACAGCAAACACTCTAACGGGCGTTGCGCCACTAAAGAACTATCTTGCAATTTTAAACTACCAGATGCAGTATTTCTGGGGTTCATATAAGGATCCTCGCCATTGGCTATCCTCTCTTCGTTCATTTTATAAAAACCCTCAAACGGCAACACAATTTCCCCTCTAATATCAAACTTAGCAGGGTAATCTCCTTTTAACTGTAACGGAACAGATTTAATTGTTTTTATGTTAGTGGTTACGTCATCTCCCTGAAAACCATCTCCACGAGTAACAGCACGCACTAATTTACCCTCCTCATAAGTTAAGCTTATTGAAGCTCCGTCATACTTTAACTCGCACGTAAATTCTATATTAGAATCTCCTAATATTTTCTCTACTCTTTTTTCCCAATCTAAAAGATCTTCTTTAGAGTACGAGTTATCTAAAGAATACATTCTGTGCTCATGCACAACTGTATTAAAGTTTTTAGTGATTTCACCACCCACACGTAGTGTAGGCGAATTAGCATCATAAAACTCTGGGTGCTTAGCCTCTAATGCTTGTAGCTCTTTTAACTTTATATCAAAATCATAATCTGATATTGTTGGAGTATCTAAAACATAGTAATTATGGTTGTGCTTACGCAACTCTTCACGTAACGCTTCAATTTGCTCTTTTACAGACATTTTTAACTTTTATTTTATTCAGCTTACTACTATTGTTAATTAGTATTTGCTTATATTTTTTTAACGACTTATTTCCCCTTTTAGCATTCTATCATTACCATACATATCTTTTTTTAATTTGATATTTATATAGTTTAGCCCTACTAAAAGCTCCTTAGTTTGTTCTCCTAAATACTGATTAATTTCAAAAAACAACTTACCATTTTCTCTTAAATGATTTACAGAAAAGTTTGTTATAGCCTTGTAAAATACTAACGGATTATTATCCGACACAAAAAGTGCTAAATTAGGCTCATGCTCTAACACATTTGCACTCATCTCTTTTTTCTCTAAATCTCTAACATAAGGAGGATTAGAAACAATAATATTAAATTTTTGCTTTAAACTAGGCTCTTCTAAAATGTTTTGCTCCAAAAAAGTTACAGTTACATTATTAGCCTCTGCATTACTTTTAGCTACCAAAATAGCTTCTTTAGAAATATCTAAAGCAAACACCTTAGCTTTTGGTAAGTTTTTAGCTAGTGTTATTGCTATACAACCACTACCAGTACCTATATCTAAAATGGCAATTTCTTGGTTAACATTTACTTCGTTTAAAATCCAACTTACCAGCTCCTCTGTTTCTGGTCTAGGAATTAACACATTAGTATTTACATTAAAATCCAACCCCATAAAATGTGCCGCTCCTAAAATATACTGTATTGGTATATGCTTTTTAAGTTTATCTACCACCAAAAACAAAGTGGACTCTTCGTCTTTGGTAACTACATAATTAGGCTCTAACGCAAGCACAAAACGTTCTAGTTTTAAATAATGCTCAATTGCCATATAAAAAAAACTATCTACCTCTTCTACAGGGTAAACAGCATCCAATTCTATATGATAAATTTTCTTTATCTCTTTTAACAACATATTTAAAACAAGTTTTTTAATTGCTTTTTTACTATTAATAATAAAAAAATTCTAACAACTTATATAACTATAAATTTAACAGCATAAAAACAGGGCAAGAATAATGACCTGTATCTCCCATACGCTCATTTATATACTCAAAACCAGTTTTTTTATACAGCTTTTGAGCATCTTTCATATATGGCATTGTTTCTAAATAACATTTATTAAAACGATAATATTTAGCTTTAGCAATGCAAGCATTCATCATTTTACTTCCCAAACCTTTGCCTCTAGCCTCTTCTAAAAAATACATTTTTTGAAGTTCACAAACATTACCTTTATAGTTTTCTAATTGAGCAACTCCTGCGCAACCTAAAATTTTACCATTTACTTCTGCTACAAAATAAGTTGCTTTGGGCACATTGTAGTTTTCATACATACAATCTAATGCTTTATCTGCATAAGCAGTACCAACTTTTGGCACACCAAGATCTACCAAAACTTGCCTAATTACCTCTGCCACAGCCTCATTATCTTTCTGTAAAATAGGCCTTATTACCACATTCTCCATAAAACAAAAACTATATCTTAATATTATTCTATTTTTGCGAAGTGAAGATACATGAAAAATACATTTTACGCTGTATACAAATAGCCAAAAACGGTTTAGGATCTACTTTTCCAAACCCAATGGTTGGTGCATTAATAGTACACAATAACGCTATAATAGGAGAAGGTTTCACCTCTCCTTACGGTGGCTCCCACGCAGAGGTTAACGCTATAAATAGCATTAAAGACAAGTCTGTTTTAAAGGAGTCTACCATTTACGTTACTCTAGAACCTTGCTCCCATTACGGAAAAACTCCTCCTTGTGCAGATTTAATTATAAAACACAAAATACCTAATATAGTTATTGGTCTTAAGGATCCTCATGAAAAAGTAGCTGGCAATGGAATTAAAAAACTTAGAGCTGCTGGTTGCAATGTAACTATTGGTGTTTTAGAAGAAGAATGCCGAGAGCACCATAATAGATTTTTATGTTTTTACGAGAAAAAAAGACCATATATTATTCTAAAATGGGCAGAAACTAATGATGGTTTTATTGCGCCACTGCAAGAAAAAAGAAGCGCTACACCAGAACCTTTTTGGATAACTACAAAAGCAGCCAGACAACTTGTACACCAATGGAGAAGTGAAGAACAAGGTATTTTAGTTGGCACAAATACAATTATAGAAGACAACCCTAAACTGGATGTTAGAAATTGGCACGGAAAGTCTCCTACTAGAATTATTATAGATCAAAATTTAAAGATTGATGCAAGCAAAAACATATTAAATACGTCTGTAAAAACTATTGTAATAACAAAAGAGTCTAATAAAAATGAACAACTACAAGGTATTATTTATGAAAGTGTAAACTTTAAAAAACCTTTAGCTATGCAAATTTGCAATATTCTACATAAGCACAATATACTTAGCGTAATTATTGAAGGTGGCTCAAAAACACTACAGACCTTTATTAACGAAAATCTTTGGGATGAAGCACGTGTTTTTACTGGCACAACAAACTTTAATAAAGGTATTGCAGCACCAAAATTTACAGGAAAGCTAAAAAGCACAAACACTATTAAAACTGATACCTTAAAGACCTACTATAATGATTAAGAATATAATTTTTGATTTTGGCGATATTTTTATTAACCTAAACAAAACAGCTACCGCATTAGAATTAAGTAAATTTGGCTTTACTAAAATTAGCCCTGAGTTAGACGTATTAATGAAGAATTATGAAAAGGGGTTAATTTCTTCTGATGATTTTATAAATAAAACAAACAAAATTTTTCCTACTGCCACACCACAAGAACTTAAAAATGCTTGGAATAAAATTATTTTAGATTTCCCTGAAGAACGTTTACTATTTATAGAAACATTAGCTAAAGAGAAAAATTACCGTTTATTTTTGCTTAGCAATACAAATGAATTACATATAGAGCAGGTTATTAAAAATATGGGAACTGAAAGATATGATAGATTTAAAGCTTGTTTTGAGCAATTTTACTTGTCCCATTTAATTAATTTTAGAAAACCTAATGCTAATATTTACGAGTTTGTATTAAAAGAAAACAACTTAAATGCTAAAGAAACTTTTTTTATTGATGACACAGAAGAAAATACAATTGCTGCAGAAAAATTAGGAATTAAAAGCTGGAATTTGCAAGTTGGCAATGAAGACATCATCAACCTAAAGAGTAAATTATAGGAATGATAAATTTATTATTAAGTATTTTATTTTCTAGTTTAATTTTTATTGTATTTAAGCTTTTTCATACTTTTAAAGTACAAACATTATATGCTATAATTACAAATTACTTTGTAGCTTGTTTAGTTGGTTTATTTTTTTACAAAAATACTATTACACCTGCAAAAATACCTCTTGAGCCTTGGTTTGGTGGCGCTTTATTTTTAGGCATTCTATTTATACTTGTTTTTTACATTATGGCTAAAACATCTCAAGACCTTGGAGTTTCTGTTGCCTCTGTAGCTACTAAAATGTCATTAGTTATTCCTGTACTTGGTGGTATTTTTTTATATAACGAAACACTTACCAGTATTAAAACAATAGGTATATTACTGGCACTATCTGCAGTCTACCTTGCATCTACCAAAAACAACAGCACCTTTAATAAAAAAGCATTACTACTACCCTTTTTAGTGTTTTTAGGATCAGGAACCATAGATATTACTATTAAATATTTAGAAGAAGCTTATGTTGAAGAAGCCAAAATTCCTTTATTTTCTTCTTTCATATTTTTAGCAGCAGGTATATTTGGAGTGTTATTTATTTTAATAAGAACAAAAGAACACCCTATAAAATTAAATTTCAAAAATATTCTTGGTGGTATTTGTCTTGGTATTCCTAACTTTTTCTCTATATATTACCTTATAAAGGCATTAAGAGAATCTAATTTTACAAGTGCATCTATTTTTACAATTAATAATGTTGCTATAGTTTTATTTACAACACTTATTGGTATATTCTTTTTTAAAGAAAAATTAAGTACTAAAAACTGGCTAGGTATAGGTTTAGCTGTTTGCAGTATACTATTAATGGCATTAAAGTATGAATAAAGAAAAAGATACTTATTTAACAATAGACAAACCAAGTCCAGAAATACTATACAAAGACCGCAAAAGTAAATTTTTTGGTTACGTATTTCCTATAACTACCGAAGACGATGTTAAACCAATTATTGAAAAATTAAAAAAACAACATCACACAGCAAACCACGTGTGTTATGCTTGGCAATTAGGAACAGATACCATACGGTACCGAGCTAATGATGACGGCGAACCTAACAACTCTGCCGGACTTCCTATATACGGACAAATACAAGCTTATGACCTTACAAATGTACTTGTTGCTGTTGCCAGAATATTTGGAGGTACAAAGTTAGGCGTTGGAGGATTAATAAGCGCCTATAAAACTGCTGCACAAATAGCTTTAGATGAAGCGGAAATTAAAAAGAAAATAATAACAAAACTATACGCACTTACATTTGACTATAAAGATATGAATAGCGTAATGAGAGTTATTAAACAAAAAAAACTAGACATTGTTTCTCAAAAACTAGAAGCCAATTGCACCTATGTAATATCTGTTAGAAAAACAAAAGCCAATGAAATTTTTACTATTTTTAATACCATGCAGTATATAAAAATCAAAGATTAAAAATCGTAATAATCATCAATCTTTTTTAAAACATAATCCGGACATTTTATAGGTCTTTTAGTTTCTTTATTTAAAAAAGCCAAAACGGTATTTGCTGTAACTAATAATTCATCATTTTCATTATAAATTTCATAGTCAAATTCTATCTTAACAGAAGGCTTTTTTTTAAGTTTAGTAACCACCGTTATAGTGTCATCATATAGCGCAGATTTCTTAAAATTTATTTGTAAAGAAATTACTGGCAGTATAACTCCGGTTTCTTCCATTTTTTTGTAGGAAACGTCTAAATCTTTAAGCCAGCTTAACCTCCCTAACTCCAAGTATTGCGCGTAATTCCCGTGATATACCACACCCATTTGATCTGTTTCTCCGTATCTTACAGTAAAAGAAATTTTATTTTTTCGCATATTATATCAACAAAAATTATATATTTAAAGGATGGGAAATTCTATGCTTACAACATGCAAAAAAAAAACTTCAAATTCAATAGTAATTGATTTTTTTTTTAGAAATTTTGTTCACATATTTGCCTCCCCTGATAAGGAAGTTAAGATCCCCGTATTTTCTTTCAGTGAGAACACAATACTAACCAAA